>JBJECR010000116.1:0-99332 GCA_051871275.1 Muribaculaceae bacterium
ACGAGTTTGTCAACGCCTGTTTCAGTGCCGCCGAGCAAGTCAGCGAGATGCAAGCCAATTTACTTGATGCCGCCATAGAACTGGCAACAGGCGGTTCTGCTCAGCCTCATGTTGGCACTGGTGGCGGAGGTTCAACGTCTGAATTGCCGTGGAGGGACAAAGACAAGAATCTCAAGAAACGAACAGCTATAAAAAGACATTAGTTAGCAAATTAAGTCAGTTTTGTTCCCAAATTGAGCCAAAATTGAGCCAAAACATCTTTTTTACATCACTAAATTGCAGATTTTCGTGTATTTATGCGAGTGTCTGCAATTATTTTCATACCTTTGTGGTCAAAAGTTGACAATTCTTTCCAAGAAAAGTCTCTTTAATAAGAGTAGTTTCTAATGATAGCATTGGAAGAAAAGAATTTTCAGTCTGTCAAGACTGACGCTTCATTGTATAATGGGCGACCGACTGACACCGGCTCACAGTGTCACAGTGCTGAAGTTACATTCAGCACGCCCTCCATCTCGAAATGCAAGGATGGGGTGTCGGTAGAGAATGTCCATACGTTAAATAAGCAATGGTTTGTCCTTCGTGTGTCTTATGGTAGAATTTTCAAGGCAAAGACGTTAGTTGTAGGCAAAGGTTATAAAATTAGTAAATGGTGCATAAATACTGCATAGCCAGATTTGCAAATTCTCGCCTTAATTCTGATTTCTTGAGAGTAAACATCTGCGAACTTTTGGTTAGCAAAAATGGGGAGATACAAAATTACAAATGATAAATCAAAACAACGATATGATAAACAACGATACACTCCAAAAAATATTATCCATATTTCTGTCCCTGAAAAAAGAATCATTACAAGAAAAAGGTGAAGGATGGGTTAATATGGCTAATTTTGGTTCTGCTTTGCTCAAGGCTGGCATTAACTATAAAGCCTTGGGATATGAAAAGCTTAATGAATTCGTTATTAAGTCTGGTGCGTTCGTAGTACATACAGATACATTTTGCAAAGTGCCTGTAAAATATATCAAGGAGAAAGAGAAACTAACAGATATTTATAGGAAACCTAAAGCTGAACGTGCGCAATCATTATACACAGCCCCTAATGAGGTTATAAAGGTAAAGCGAAGGTTGCGTCTTGACAATAATATGTTTATAGGACAGTTCGCACCTCAGAGAAATGAAGGTTGGTTTACGATAACAGATATCCGTAATACTGATTTTACAAAGATTGAAGATAAGGAACGTGGTATAAAGAATCTGTCTATCTCATTCAGAAGCAACAGAGAGTTCAACCGCTATGCATACTACAAGTTCACTTGGGTATTGCTTGAAACCGATCCTCTCAAGTTCGGTATTGACTTGCATGAGGAAATAACACCAATTTACCCCAAAGACATTGTGAGCAGTCTTTACGAGGGCATTATGCGTTATCCTGCAGGTGCTGCAAAGAAGATTGCTCGTTCGCTTGATACTCTCAAAAAGCAACTTACACAAAGCGGTAAGGAAGTATTCATCTATGAGTTGTTGCAGAATGCTAACGACTATCCTCGTCGTACAAAAATTGATGGTAAAATTCAACCTTTGCCTGTTGATGTAGAATTCCATATTACCGAGAATTACTTAATATTCGAGCATACAGGTGAATATTTCAATCCGAAGAACATTGCAGCTATATGTGATATAAATGATGGCGAGAAGTCTGACAATACTGAAGCCATCGGCTACAAGGGTATTGGTTTTAAGACCGTTTTCCTTGACAACGACTATGTTCTCCTCAATACTGGTAATTACACATTCAGGTTCGACAAGTCTGCTACGGATGTAATCAATACACCATGGCAGATATTGCCAATCTGGACGGAACGTAATGAGATTGATAATGAAATCAAATCTGCTTTCCGTCAGCATCCTAACGAAGAGTTCAGAGTAAAGTTCGCTCTCCAACCACGAGATAAGGAAATTCTGACCGATGAAGACAGAGATGATAATTACATCGATTTGTTTACCGATGTATTTGAATCGGAGCGCGTCATATTGTTTATCCCGAATATCAAGAAGGTTAGCATCTTTATTGATGGTCAGGATGAACCGATTGTACGTGAGAAAGACAATAAAGACTGGTGTGTATCAGATTCTCTTGTAGATGATATTCCTGAGGACATTACAGATAAGATAAACGATGTCTTGGAAAATCCAGACTCTCTTCGTTCGGATGGTTATGAGAAAATACCTGAGAAGTACATGAACTTCCGCAAGACTGCGGTAAAGTTTGCGTGCAAGAAAGCTGAAAGAAAGTTGATGCCAGTTGATGATGCCATGCTTTATTGCTATCTGCCAGCAAAGCGGGCTGATTGGGGCTTCAATTTCCTAATGAACACCGATATGGTGCCCAACGGACAGCGTGATGATATTGAGGATATCGAACTCAATCACGTTATTGCTCGTATTGCAGGTAAACAGTTCTTTTATTGGATCAAGCAGCTTATTGAAAGCAAAAAATACGACCTTGACTCTATCTTTGCACTTATCCCAGACTTTGATGAGTGCAAGAAGAGACGCGTGTATAAGACGTTTATAGAGGAGTTCCAGGAAGAATTTGAAAAACTCATAAAAGAAGAGTCTTTTGTTCCATGCGTGGATAAGAATGGTGAACAAACCTTTGAATGCATCGACAATATTATTAACGACATGACTGGCATGACAGCGAACGGAGTCATTTCAGACGAAGACTTCATAATTCTTATGGAGTTGGGTGACTACTCCTTGCCAGTTGACGAGTTAAGACAATCGGAGACATTCATGGATTTCTTGTACAAGCATTCTCCTTCGAACCTTGATGTAAAGGTTGATGCAGTTGTAAAGAAATGTGAGGAAACAGATTTCCAGACATGGTTGACAGTTCCCGAAAACAATACACGATTTATAAGACATTGGTTGAGTGAGGATGAACTAAACGAGTTTGCTAAGAAAAATATATTTATTGAATACGAAGGCGATTTGTTTACAGCAGGAAGTCTCTACTATGATTTTGACACGAATTGTAATGGAATAGGATTCTTGCGTAAATTTGTACCGCATCTTTGCGAGGCATCAAGAGCAAATTTTGAGGAAGATGAAAATTGGAAATCATTTGCAGACAAGTATTTCCTGTCTTTCTCTGCTGAGTCTATGATTACAGATTGCATTCTATCCAATGAGGATGCTATGGCGTTGCTTAACGTACCAAGCAATTCTGTTGCATTCTATCGTTATCTTGCAGTAAAGGAAGTTGATTTAAAGGCTAACAAGACAAAGATTCCGTACATTACTGAGGATGGTGGTGCAAGTACAGACTATACCAATTATCACTACTTCTTCAACGAAGATGCTCATGGCTTAACACGTGAGAAATGGTTGGGCGAGAATGTTATCAATGTACTATCGCATATCTATTTTGATAGTCTGGCTGATGACGAGAAAGGTAATATAACTGCAATATTTGCTAACCTTGGATTCAACGAATTTACCAAGGACTCCTTCATCACGACTGTCATTGTTGGCGATGCCGATTTCCGAGCAAAAGTAAACGCTGCCATAGAAAACAATTATGCTGCCAACAAAGCATTTGTTGAATATGTGTACGGTTGTGAAGTGCAGTTGAAGGAAAACGTTTTCAAGGATTATGTTTTGCGTTGTGTTGACATCCACAAAAATGAGGTATATCTTTGCAACGATGACGTGCGATACTTCAATCAGGATGCGTATGCTCAGAACAGCACCTATGCTGACAATATCAATCATGCTTGGTTGCAGGATAGCATGATGTATGCTCTATCGAATGATTATTTTGAAGGTCGTGAGAAGGAAGAGGTAAAGAAACTGGAATCGTTCTTGCGTCAGCAGTTTGGCGTTAAGACATTCACAGACAAGTCGTTCTTCATAGATGTTGTAATCAAGAACAAGGCGGTTATCTATGCCTGTCTTGTTGACGAGGCAATTATGCTCACATTCTTGGAATACCTGAAGCGAGACGCAGACAGACTCTTTGATGATACTATGAGTTTCAACGACATCAAGGATATGCCTTTACTTGCCTATGACGGAACCATAGTAAGAGCAAGGGAACTGAATATCCAGTATATCGAATACAACGAGGACGCAAAGATTCTGTGCGAGAAAGCATGGTGTCCGAAGACGTATGTTGTGCTCTCACAGAAATATACCGATGATTTCTCTCAGGATATGCGTCAGCTGTTCAAGATTGTGAAGTTTGACATCAATACCACAACTGACATCCTTGCTCAGAACGCAAACTTGCGTCAATCGGTTAATATTATAAACAATAACGTTGATTTCTGGCGATGGGTAAAGGTAAACCAGAAGCAAATTGCATATGTTGATAAGTTCAAGACTATTCCGTTGCTTGACAATAACAACGCGCTTATCAATTGTGCATCGCTTTACATTTCTGACATCTTTCAGCAGGAACAAATTGAGGCACTGGTAACTAAGTATGTAAAGGAGGCGCAGTTTGTGTCTTCGTCTTACATCGAAACCGCCAATGAGAACGAGAAGGCAGAGTGGATGAAATTGTTCAGGAAACTCGGTCTTAAGTCCGATAACAAGGATATTCTTTTCTCAGACATCTTGCCTAAGCTTTCAACTATTGAAGTTGAGTCTTTGGATTCGGTTGTAGCGATGATGACCAAGCACCTTAAAGACCTGAAGAATAAATGGGCAGAAAGGAAACACCAAATTATGCAGTTGAGAGTTCGTACTCAAAATGCTGGTTATAAGACTCTTGATCAGGTAATAATCGTCAACGTGGATGAGGATTCTGTATCTGAACCATTCAAGTACATCACTCTTGCCAACGAAGTTCATCCCTATATTCTAAAGGCAAATAAGGACTTGCTTCATGCTATCTCTGAAGAGTACGGTAATCGCAATCTCATTACCACAAAACAAATGTGGATTGACGCAAAGGTTAAGGATTATCTTGCAAAATTTGCTGCCGATGAGAATAGCGTTGCAGACATTCACGTTCAGTTTGTACGTGAAGTAGCCAAGATACAGAGTGAGTATGACATAAATGACACACTTCGTAAGCAGATAAAGTATCTGGTCAAGTCGAATGAAACGACATACAAGTTTGCTCATGAGCTGACACTTGGAACAGAATATTCTCCAACGTGCGACTTTGAGGCAAATGGTGTGTCTGAATTGTCGTATCTTTCTGACACTTACATCTTCGAAGGCAACAAGGATATCATCAAGCAATATTTCAAGGCGGAGAACGTGCATCAGAATATGACGCGAGAGGACTTGAAGTATCTCGCAAACCGCACATTTGCTTGTTATTTCTGGTCGGAATGTTTCTATAGTCGCTTGGTCGAATATAAGTTATGGGTGGAAGATGGATGTTTCAATAACCGTGTATGCATACCAACAGAGAATTCTGTTCAAAAGCCGGAGTTGTTGTATGCACCTCACATAGCTGGTTATGCTGTTCGTGCCAAGGTTCCTCAATGGCAAGAGAAGGTTCCTTGCAAAGCTATTGTTGACTCTATTGACAATCGTGATGCTCGTGAATTATTTGAAAAGATCAACTTCTGTAAGGCTCTCTCTTTTGAAGATTGCCTTTATTACCTTGCTCGTGTTATGCATCCAAGAGAGGAAGAAACTCATTTCCGCACTATAGTGATTAATTGGATGCTATCTTCGCCTATTCAAGATGAGACTTTGGTTGACAACTATCGTAAAACGCCAACTGCAGAATGGCGTAATGGTAAGGGGCAGAAGAAGCATATTACGGAACTTTATGCTATCCATCCAGATGCGACACAGGAAAGGAATATCTTCCGTGGCGATGAGTTTGTTATGCAGACAAGTGCTTTCCCTTATGATACAGATTCGTTTGTCAAGGTCTGCAACATGCTGAAGATAAAATGTCTGACAAGTTCTGAATTTGTGGCAACACCTATAGGCAAACAAGATGAAACAGCTGATATGGTTGCCATACTCAGACCTCGTCTGCTTATCTTGTCGGCTATTGAGAACCCAGATCGATTCCAAGAACTCTATGAACGCTATAATACAAAGCTGTCGCAGTATCATTTTGTTGTATGTGAAATGATAGATCTCGGCTATGACACTATACACAATGATGTGGAGCGTATCTATAACGATGACAACCACCTTTATTATGTAAGCTCATGGAAGCATAATCGTACCTTTACAAAGTTCTGTAGTAGATTGAAACGACTGGTTGGTTTTGACGTGTATGATAATGTATGTGAAGACGTTCTTGATGATAGCGTTTCTGTAGAAACGTGCATCGAAAAGTATTGCTCTTCGCTTGCATACGATGAAAAGTTCCGTGCTTATCTCAGATCGTTGGATTTGGCCATCAACGTTGAGCCAGAGGAAGAAGAACCTATCGAAACAGGAAACGATTACTATAGCAATGCTACGAATGAACCAACAGATTTTGCTACAGAAGCAACTACAGAGACATCAACAGACAATCAGCATGTTGACGATACGGAAACTATTCGTGAGGATGACAGGCTTGGTGCACCTAATAAAGATGTAACGTCAAGACCTGTTAACGAACTTGAAGTTGGGGAAGAAGCAGAGACATCACCAAAAGAACCTATTCAAACCGCATCGCAGCAGCCAACTTCTTACTCTCGCCCACAACAGCAGTCGCAACAGACTGAATCACCAGTTGGTCAAACAGCGTCATCTACAGCAGAGGAAGAGACAGAAGATGACTTTGGTCAGTATGACACATATGAACAGGTTGATGAAGAGGATATTGAAGACTACGATGACACAGATGAAACAGACGATGTAGAAGCCGACGTTGATGAAGATGTTGACACAACGGATAATGCCAGTACAACGTCTTCTAATACTCATACGTCTAACACATCTCACGCTTCATCAAACAAACCCCATAAGGATTATGATTCTGACCGCAATGGATACATGGGATCTGTTGATAAGGACAAGAATTATCAACCTGTTGGCGACAGACCTTACAAACCTCGTACACGTAAGCATCCGAAGATTTTCACCAAAAAGGAATTAGAACGCCTTCGCTCACATGGAACGCCTCTTGAACTGGAATCATTACCACCAACGAGGGAGGAAATAGACCTCTTAGCTCAATGTAACATCAAGCCAGAGCAGATTGCCGACACCAACTATCTTGCTCAGTTGCGTCTGTACCAGAACCTCAGAAATGAGATGCACGCAGAGCCTGAGGAAACAATGGAAGAGTTCGTGCATAATGCTAGTGATGTAACAGTACACAAACTTAAAGATGGTAGATACATTCATACTTGTAGTGCTGCTCGTGGCGTGATGTATGCTTCTCCTTCTGTATGGAATAAGATGGTTGATGACAAGTGGAAGATATGCGTTTATCTTGATGGACAAGGCAAGAACTTCCATTACATTAACAATGCCGAGGAATTCCTGAAACTCGTAGAAAAAGACGATGTTGTTATCAAGATTACTGGTAAGGAGAAGGTTGATGTAGTAAGGGCTCTTTATACAGGCATACTAGAAGATGCCAGAGGTACTGCATACACCTTGATTCGTGTGGCGGCTCGTACAAATATGGATGCCGTATTCGCTCACTATGTTGGTGCTATGGCAGAAGCGGAAGATGGTAACGATGATTACAACGATAACGACTATTGATTATGATTGACAATATCAAACTTGCTAACTATAAGTCATTCTTTGCTGACCAGGTGAAGGAGGCTATCGACGAGCAACAAAAGATTAATCGCTCGCAGATGCGGAACTTATTCAAGACAGGTGAATTATCGCTTGCTTATGTTGATTCCATTCAGCATGAGACAGGCATGATTATCCTCAAATGCCCTCGTCGTATGGCTCCACGCTTGAAAGTTCTGAAGGGCGTGTGCATAATTAAGAAAGGTGCTAAGCAAGCATTAGGTGAACACGTTACGGAGTGGATCTGCCGTTGGGAGGAGTTCGTTGACAATAAGGATTTTCATTCTCCTGGTTCTGACATGACCCCAATGTACTATGTTCATACTGGTGATTCCAACTATGACTATGTTGCATGCTCTGGATTCAGTTTTAAGTTGTACGATATCTTGTCAAAGGCGTTGGCTGATGGCAAAAGTCTTTCACTTATCGTCCATAATCCATTTCCTCCTGTAGAGTATTTCCGCAACCTTGCCAGCTACATGGATGCGTTCTTTTCAAACGAGGAATTGAACCTTGAACCGACTATAGATTATGAGGAATGGACACCCGAAGAACTTGCGTTTGACGAACAGAAGCCAACAGGCATTTCTGACACAATCATAGACACGCTCGCTAATGAACATTGTTGTATCGTACAAGGTCCTCCGGGAACTGGTAAGAGTTACACCATCGCTTCTGTGATTTCATCGTATCTTGATGCTGGCAAAACCGTCTGCGTCACCACCATGGCGAACAAGGGCCTTATCGAGTTGATAAAGCAGAAGCCTTTGCAGAAGTATGTGAAGGGAGGTTGTGTCAGCAAGACAAATCTCTCTATTGACGAACGCAAACAGGTGTCTGGTGTAAAAGCTGCCTCTGCCGACTTGCAGGTCCCTGGTGGCGAGATGCTCTGTGCGACAAACTATCAGTTGTCAAGCGTTTTTAGCGAAAAGAAGATGACTCTGTATGGTTTGCCACAATACGATTTGGTAGTCATAGAAGAGGCTTCTCAGGCATTCCTTACTGCTATAGTTGCATTCAAACAGTTGGGTGTGGATTGTATGATAGTAGGTGACCCTATGCAGTTGCCGCCTATCGTGAAACTTAACAATCCACAATATAATTCGTGGAATGTGGCAACTCAAGTTGAAGGATTAAAGTCTATGGCGCTGGGAACATCTATAAAATCTTATCGTATAGTAACCACTTTCCGTCTCACGAGTCGATCTGCCTCCCTTACAAAATGCTTTTACGGGAATCGTTTTGTGTCTGTGAAGAAAGACTATTTAGATTTTACCAAAGCGAATAGTGTCTTATTCCCACAAGATGGCGGTGTACTTTACCATTGTACACAAGATGTCCGCAATGGAGTTTATTCAGATAAAGCAGATGCTATTATACGAGATGTGATTGAAAAGCTGGAAAAATTTTATCCTAATCGTTCTTTAGCTATCATAACACCTTTTAGAGATTCAGTAAAGGAACTGCAGAAACGTTTCTGTACGTCTGACATTGAACTGGATATAACTATCGAAACGATAGATAGAATCCAAGGAATGACTGTTGATTATGCAATTCTATACATTCCTGGAAGGAATCCGGGTTTCGCACTCGAAGATCGACGTTTTAATGTTGCTACAAGCCGTTCGCTTAGTACGACTCTCATTATTTCAGATATGCCTCTTAACGAATTTCATACTGTCTCACCTACAGTATTACAGTTTATAGATAATTGTGATAAGTTTGATGGTAAAACAGGTGTATGGAGAACTAATTTGCAAGAGTCAGAATCATTAGGCCCTATAGTCCAACCTGTATCTGAAGAAAAAACAGCATCAACGGTCTCCTCCACAATAGGGTTGAAAGTTGTAGGTATAATTGATCTCTCTCAGTTTGAACGGAAAAAGAGGGAATTAAGTATGACGAAGAAAAACTACTATATCATTGATACTAATGTTTTTGTAGACTATCCTGATATTATTTCTAAGATTGACAGAAAGTATCCTATCATCTTGTCTGCAAAGGTGACGGATGAACTCGATAAGATGAAAATCAAATTAACTGAAGAACGAAGACAAAACGCGGAGAAGGCATTACGCAATCTTAATAATGAGTCACAGCATGAGATTTTATACGAGTTCGCAGATACTTCTTTATTGCCTGATGATTTTGATAAACGTTCACCTGACAATATGATATTATCAACTGCATTAAAGTACAAAGAACAGAATCCCATTATGCTGACATCGGACAATGGGTTACAATTAAAATCGAAAGTCTTAGGAATTTCGTCAATAAGTTTAAAACAGTTCTTAAAACGATAATATGACCGAACTCGAACTACAACAATATCTCCTTCGCGAGTACCCACAGGAAAATACTCGCTGCGAGTGGAAGGAATTTAAGAATCTGAAGAACTCGTTCTGTGGGGACGAGAAGGACGATGTGATTTCCTACGTGTCGGCTATCGCCAACATGGAGGGAGGGCATCTTGTTATAGGTGTGCATGATAAGACATTAGATATCATTGGAACTGACACCTACAATTATGATAGACAGAAAGCTATTCTGAGATTGACGGAACGCTGTGTCAATCTATCTACAGAAGGACTTGATGTTGAAGAATTCATCACGAATGATACCAGAAAGAGGGTTTGGGTGATTCACATTCCTAAACATCGCACCAAATTACCGGTATATGCCCATAACAAGGCATGGCAACGCATTGAGGATTCCCTGGTGGAATTAACCCAAGAGAGGTTGAATGCCATATTGGAAGAGAATAGTCCTGTTTTTGATTGGTCTGCAGAGATTGTTGAAAATGCCACTTTGGACGACCTTGACAGAAAGGCCTTGGTTAAAGCACGTGATGAGTACAAGGCAGTTCATCCCCGCTTAGCAGATGAAGTTGATGAATGGGATGATATGGAGCTGCTTAATCGTGCTGGCGTGGCAATAAAAAGTAAACTGACACGTGCTGCAATTTTGCTGCTGGGTAAAGAAACTGCAATCCATCTCATCAGTCCCGTTGTGGCTACTATCACATGGGTACTGATTGATGACCATGACGAGAAGATTGATTACGAGCACTTCCATACACCATTTGTTCTGACAGTAAATGAGGCTTTGTCAAAGATTCGCAATCTGAATCAGCGTATCTTACCCGGTGGAACTTTGTTTCCAGACATTGTCAAACAATACGATGACTACAGCATACGCGAAGTGCTTCATAATTGTATAGCTCACCAAGATTACACCATGCAGGAGCGTATTACTATGGTGGAAGACCCAAATTCCGTGACATTTGCAAATGGAGGATATTTTCTTCCTGGCACAGTCAGGAATGCTATTGAGCAGAATGGCCCACAGAAATTCTATCGTAACTATGCCCTGTGTCAGGGTATGGTAAATTTTAATATGATAGACACAATCGGACGAGGAATCCGCAAGGTGTTCACAGAACAACAAAAACGTTTCTTCCCAATGCCCGATTACAAGATAGACCAAGCAAGAAAGGAAGTCACAGTAAAAATCTACGGAAAACTTATCAATGAGAAATATTATCGTTTGTTGAAAGCCAATCCTGATCTGTCTCTAAATGACTGCATCGCTTTGGATATGGTACAGAAACATGACGCTATAGACAAAGAGACTGCCACTCGATTAAGGAAGTTGCACCTTATAGAAGGACGCTATCCTAAGTTGTATCTGTCGGAATATGTTGCCAAGACTGCCAATAATGACGAACTGAAAACTGAATACATCAGAAACAGAAGCTTCAATGATATGCACTTCAAAGAGATGATCATATCATACCTGAAATCGTTCGGTGGAGCTACCAGAGGCGAACTCAACCAGCTATTGCAATCCAAGTTGTCTGATGTATTGACAGATGAGCAGAAGATTCGAAAGATAAGTAATTTGCTATCGGCTCTCAAGAAAGACGGCATTATAGAATTAACAAATGGCAAGAAGTGGATCTTAGTCAAAGTTTAGTCCAACTTTAGTCGAAATCTTAGTCGAAGTGTATAAACTTAAAATTGTAATATTCTGATAATCAGCTATTATATTTCTATTATGTGTTAGTAGAACAAAATTTATTTAGTCGAACTCAAAGAAAGCGAAAGATATGTTATTCGGAGACAAAATCAGAGAACTCAGAGACGAGCAAGGTTTGTTGCAACGCCAACTGGCAGCTGCATTAGAGATTGATACCCCCATGTTCAGCAAGATTGAGCGTGGAGACAGACGAGCCAAACGAGAGCAAGTAGTCAAACTTGCAAAATTGCTGCATCAGGATGAAAACGAGATGCTGAAACTATGGCTTGCCGACAAAGTGATAGATGCAGTTGGGGATGAAAATGACCATATTCTGAAACACGATGCCATAGAAATGGCACAAAAAACAATCTTGTAAGACAACGATTATGGATGCAGACACCCTCATGAGAAGATTGCATGAGTTGGAAGAGGAGAACAAACGGTTGAAGTCTCTTCTTTCCGAACATGGCATACCGTTTGAAGCGTATACTCATGATGGGAATCTTACTGCGTCCCAATTCTCAAACTCGACGGATTCAACCATCAGCCTTTCTTTGCAGGAAAAGGTTGAGCTGTTCCAAAGCCTATTCAAAGGGCGCGAGGATGTGTTTGCCCAAAGATGGTATAGCGATACGAGTAAGAAGTCAGGCTATCAGCCAGTATGCGAACGAGAATGGAACCGAGAGTTCTGCGACAAGCGTAAATACAAATGTTCAGAATGTCCTAACCGAAAGTTCGCTCCACTATCATACGAACATATATTCAATCACCTTGCGGGTAAGGATGCCTATGGCCGTGATGTAGTTGGCTTATATCCGCTGTTAAATGATAATACCTGCTATTTCCTCTGTACCGATTTTGATGACAAGAGTTGTGAGCATGGGTATCAGCAAGATGTGCTTGCTTTTACAAGTGTATGCAAGGAATGGGGAGTTCCTTGCTATATAGAGCGGTCACGTTCCGGCAATGGAGCACATGTGTGGGTGTTCTTTGAGAGTGCCATCGTAGCCATAAAGGCAAGACGACTGGGAAAGTCAATTCTGTCAGAGGCTATGAATAAGGACGTGCATCTTTCCTTCAAAGCGTACGACCGGTTTTTCCCCAATCAAGACACCTTACCCGAAGGCGGAATGGGAAACCTCGTAGCCCTACCCTTACAAGGACAGGCACGAAGGAATGGAAACAGCATTTTTGTAGATGAAAGTTTCCAGCCTTATCCCGACCAATGGGTATTCCTTCTCAGTATTCAGAAAATGTCAGAGGCAACCGTTGATGCCATTCTACAAGAACACGCTTCGACATTGGGTGAATTGACAAAAAGCAGCGAGGGAAAGCCTTGGGAAACACCTAAGCCAGAGACTATTGACCAATCAGATTTCCCGACAAGTATATCATTGACAAGGGCGAATATGCTGTACGTCCCTTTGGGTTGTCTGTCGGCAAAGGCTGTCAACTATTTCAAGCGAATGGCAGCATTCCATAATCCTGAGTTTTATGCAAGGCAAGGTATGCGGCTGTCAACCCATGATGTTCCTCGTATAATATCATGCTCAGAATTGACGGACAACTTTATAGCCCTGCCTCGTGGATGCGAGGATGATGTGGTGAATCTCCTTGAAGCAAACAATGTTGAATACTTCATAGATGACAAGACCAGCCATGGGCGAACCATTGATGTGTCATTCAAAGGTGAACTTCGTGAAGAACAACAACGAGCCATGTCCTCTATGTTTCCTCATCCTGTAGGCACACTGTCTGCCACAACGGCTTTTGGGAAAACCGTGTTTGCTATTGCGATGATTGCTCAAAGGAAATTGAATACGTTGATATTGGTACACAGGAAATCTCTGCTCGACCAGTGGAAAAAGCAAATGAAAGACTTTTTGGAAATAAGCGAAGTCGTAGAGGATAATTCAAAACGACGGAAGAAAAATCTTTCGCCCATAGGGGAACTATGCTCGGGAAAGGACTCTCTGCATGGAGTGATTGACATTGCCTTGATACAATCATGCTTGGAGAACAACGAGGTCAAACCTTCCGTTAGAGACTATGGCATGGTGATTGTCGATGAATGTCATCATGTCTCATCTGTGAGCTTTGAACAAGTACTGAAACAGGTAAACGCCCGTTATGTTTATGGACTTACAGCTACTCCTATACGCAAGGACGGACATCAGCCCATCATCTTTATGCAATGTGGAAAGATACGATATACTGCAGATGCTAAAAGTCAGATGGACAGACAGAACTTTGTCCGTACCCTAATACCGCGTTTCACATCTTTCCGTAATGTTTTGCCCGACAACAAAACATATACTCAAACCATAGAGGCTTTATCGACAGACGATGTGAGAAACAAGCTCATCATAGAGGATGTGAAAAAGGAAATTGCAGAAGGACGGACTCCCATTATCCTTACCAATTTGACATCCCACGTGAGGATTCTTACGGATTTGTTGCTGCCTCATGCAATGCATGTAGTCAGTCTTGTCGGTGCAGACTCTGCGAAAGAGAAGAGGATTGCAATGGAAAAATTGGAGAACATTCCCGCATCCGATACGTTAGTCATAGTTGCCACAGGCAAATACATCGGTGAAGGTTTCGACTATTCTAGACTTGACTCGCTGTTTCTTGCGCTACCCATTTCATGGAAAGGGAATATAGCCCAATATGCAGGCAGATTGCATCGGGATTATGAGGGAAAGAATGAAGTGCGCATCTTTGACTATGTTGACATACGCATTCCCCTCTGCGATTCCATGTATAGAAAGCGATTGAGAGGGTACGCATCTGTGGGTTATGGTGTCACGAAGCCAACAGAAGGAAACAGCGTTTCAAAGCGAGAATTGATTTACGATGGTCAGACTTTTTCAGAACCATTCCGTCAAGACCTGCTTACAGCCAAACATAGCATAGTCATCTCCTGTCAGAAGATAAAGTTCAATTATGCACCTCGATTACTATATCTTTTACGAGACCTTATGACCAATGGTATTGAAGTTGTTATTTGGGTCAAGGAACAAGGCATTAGCGAAAATGAATTACGGAATAATGGCATAGAAGTACAATGCGACGAAACTCTGTCAGTGCAATGTGCGATAATTGATAAATCCACAGTCTGGTACGGTAGCATCAACTTCTTTGGTTACAACACAGAAGAGAACAACGTGATACGAATCGCTGACTCATTCATAGCCAATGAACTGCTGGATATTATATATGGACAGTGTTAATGAATGTGAACCACAAATAGTGTAGGTATAATACGCTCAATTATCGATTCCAATTCGTGTAAGGGGGAAACAATGACCTAAACAATCGATGGGAAATATATGGTATCAAAACAGCCCTTTCGCTATATATAAGTACTGACATACAGATAGTTAAGTGCTGTATTTAGGTTCAAGCGTGAGAGTCTGTACTTGTTACTCGTCCCACACCTTGAGGCTCTCGCATTGCCCATCTCAGTTATAACGAGCAACGCTGCAGAGGCCTCACGCATAATATGTACGTACAGTCATTATGAAACTATAAAAGTACCATAACAACTCGAATATACATATCCACAAGGCATCTACCGTTGCTACATTCCTGACTGAGATTTTGAAACTTGCGAGATTTCAAGATGCCGGGAATGAGCGTAAAGTAAACGCTTCCTTTATGTCTGCATACCCACCCTCAAATCCCATATCGGGTCTCTGCGAGCAATATGCACTGCAAATATAATTAAAATTTTTTATATACACATATATCAATGCCTTTTTTCCTGATTTTTACAAAAAGGCAGTTTGCAAATTTTTTCCACAAACAAAACTGAACTGACACAAATAAAAAAATTTGATTCAAAAGATTAGAACCTGTTTTGAAACTAAAACCACTCCTCTTTCATTCTCTTAAGAAACTCCTTCGTGATAGGATACCCGGAGGCATCTCCGAGCACGGCATCGGTGTGGCAATATGGGCAACATGCGGTTGCCTCTCCATTCTTTTCTGTATAGAATGTTGCTTCATTCGCTGAAAAGGTTTTCAGGCACGAAAAACAACCACATACTTTTGAATTGAGGACTGACTCCTTATTTTTGAATGAGGCTTGATGTGCTTTTTCTAAGTATTGGTATTCGGTAGTGAACTTATAGCATATCCGTTTCACCGCCTCCTCGGATACATGATGTCCACCGGGTATGAAGTAGAAACAACCTATCTCATCACCGTATATATCTTGATATCTGTCACCTAACAATTCATCATCCGCTGCAAAGTATGCTGTAATTCGCTGCTTATCCGCATCATTTATCTGTTTGAGCTGAGGTTCAAAGGCTGCATAAGTGGCAACCATCTCCGGTGACGGTGCAGGCAGTCCGTTATGTGGACCTAACTTAGGCAACTCCACGGATGGAGAATAGCAAGGGTTGATGACAATACGCTGAATGCCTGTTGTCAACAGCGTCAGGAAACCACCGAGCGAAGAGCCGACAACAAGGTCAATGTGTTCACTCTCAATAGTTTCTCGTATTTGTTTCAGGGCTGTAGCACAGTCTTCTTGACAATAGTCCATCCCTATAACCTGCCATTCTTCTGCGGGCATATACTTCCTGAACAGGCGGCAACTGCCACCTTCCGGAGAGCCGTTATAACCATGAATATAGAGTAACTTTTTCATAAGGGTCATAATATATGATTAAGAATAGATATTATCATGAAAATGCTCAAAAATTTTCCGATTATTTACAAATTATACCGCTCGCCCGTTAGGTCGCACCGAGATGCGACCTACGTTTTCCGGGACAGGCGATTTGCACATGCAGTCAAGTGCACATACGATTGCTTAATACTGACGTATGCGAACACGTGCAAATATGTCTTTGCTGTGTTCGTTAATATGATTAAGAAGGCGTTCGAAATCGGCTTTACGCCACATCTTGGCAATCATTGCTACGCCGTTCTTTTCCGAACCATTCCACACAAGACCATATCCTAATCCGGAATCGTCATCTATGGTTGATTTATGTACAATCGGGTACAAATCCCAAGGAGCATCTTTTATCTCCACGCTGAAACCGGACTCGGTAACTGCATTAACTTCATCCGTAGAATGCCAGATAAGACTGTCATACGATTTCGTGGTGCGGTTGTAATAAGAGTTGATGGTAGTCGGGAATGCTGCTCGAACTTCTTCAAGCGTTTTTCCGGGATTGAGTTTCATCCACTGCATAAAGAATACTGCAGCAGCCTTGCTTTTCGACAACGGTTTTGCATATTCGGGTATTGGTTGCCAATCTGCTCCATCGCCATTCTCATCTATCTCAACCATATACTTGACGGTATCTCTTCTGCTTTTCTTGAATACATCCATCAACTCCGACTCGTTACCGGGTGCAATTTTAGACTTGCAAACATAAAGGATGGTGTTGAACAGCGAGATATTGTAGTCCCAAAAGTTTTGCAGCAATTCTGCGGCTTCCGTATCCTCTACCAATGTGCCGATAATCTTCTCTGCCTTATCGCCTCCGACTACCGTTATGGCTGCATCAATCAATGGCTTATAGTTATCGTATAGGGTGTTGATATCATCACGACACTCTTTCAAAATTGCCATAATCGTATTGACAAGTTTCATCGGGTCTTTCTCTTCATCCGCAGATTTGGTAGCAGGTGTGCCAAGTGTATTGATATAAGCATTTACCAAGCTCTTTGCATCGTTAGGCATAGCATACGACGTCAGAGGCTCAATCACATTGTCCAAAAGTTGCTGATAAGTAATATTTGTAAAATCGCTGCAAGAAGGTGCGGTCTCGTCAGGAGTTAGAAAAATCTCTACTGAAAAATCGGTATGCTCAATTTTATTGAATGCCTCCACTGCTTTATGATATCTCACGGTTTGCTCTTCGCCCTCACCGGAATATATCTTGTTTTCAACAGCCAGAGGAATCCTGTAACGATTTCCATCATTGTCGATTACCCATACGTGCATCCAAATGTCTATGCGGTCCTTTTCGTTCGTACCGGATATATCACGTAAGAGTTTTTCAGTGGTACATTCATCTACTTCAATCGAATAATTGCCGCTAAGCAGAAGAGCGTCCAAATCAGTTCTTTTAGAAGCAACATGGGTGTATAGAGCCAATAGCTTCTTAATCGGTTCGACACCTAAAGCATGATCGGATTGAGGATCCAAAAGCCAGCAAAGAAATGCACTGTGACGATTCTCATTTCGCTCAACCTTTAAAACATTAAACACATTTTTCTTAGAATAGTATGCTGACATTTTTTGGAACTTACTATCATTCTGCATTGATAATAAGTACGTTTTTACTTCTTTATTATTCATTTTGAATTATTTAACGGTTTATACAAACACAAATATCTATTATACAAGATTCTCTATTTCTTTTGTTTTGAGGTTATAATATTCTTCCAACGATATAGATTTTTGCAAATCACGAAGAGTTTTATCCTTACCATCCGGTAATAAAGTTCTTAATGTAATTCTATTAAAGAATGACTCACATATGGTAACAATATAGTCGGTTCTCCATTCGCGTCCTTGCAACTTATAACCTACGACGTAGTCATCGAAAAGATTTAAGTGTTCAGGATAAATGAATGTGCATTGCGATTCATCATTATATGCCGGGCACAGTTTCTCGGCGTCAAACGATTGAACATCTTTTGCAAACCAATGTTGTACACCGGGACAGTCCGTATGACAAAGAGAGTTAGGCATGATGATTAATTTATCACGTAGGTTTGTAAAGCTTTTTAGTATGTTCAACGAACGCGTAAATGGATAGAACATTACAATATAGTCATAATAAGTGAAATCCATCTTCCGAATGTCTTTACAGAGCCGCTGAACAATACTTGAAATAACTAACAAATTCGGATTATACTCTTTTATAATTTTTGCATTTTTGTCATTAGCAATAATAAAGCCACAAGCTCCTAATTTGGTATAGTAGTCTAAAAGTTCTTTTGATATTACGCTATCCCTATCTTGCCATAGGACGACAAATCTCAGATTTCCGGATTTTATTAAATGCATATGGTATTCATATTCCTCACGCGACTGAGGCATATATGAACGACCTTTCATCTTGCTTTGCAAGTATGTCCTCGTATTGAAAGTATCATCCTTGTAAGGAGGGAGAAATAGGAAATTAATGAAGCCGGAATATTTCTCATAATAAGGAAGAATTTCTTCATCAAAATTATATGGAACTTCAAACTTCTTTATTTTCAAGGACCGAGCGTCAGATGTAGTTAATGAATTCGTTTCAATTGCAACTCCATTGCATACGTCTAATAGCGTGCGTGTTATTTGTGAGACAAAATCGAACGGGCAACTAAACGTAGTACATTTATCTTGTCGGTACACAGTATAAGCATAAGAAAACAAATAGACAACCGGAATATCAAGTATTTGACCAATATATTTCACAATAGGTTCGGATGTTACAATAGCCTTTATTCGGCTACGGTTCTTTATTATTTCATCGATTTCTATCAATTCTCTGAAATCATAAGCACCTTCCAACAAAACCTCTCTCTTTGTACCACAACACACAGGGGAGAGACCGTTGTCGCATAAATTCGCAACAACTTGTTTTAGATATGAAGAGATGAAGAATTCTCTTTCGTTTAAATAATAGCAAAAAAGAACAACTTTTTCTTTTGTAGCAAGTTGCTCGTCAATTTCATTCTTTTCTCTGACAAAGCCAAGATATGGGTGAAAGATGCCCTCATGTTGAACATTTAGAATGTTAGCAGTTTTCTCACACAGAATCCGGAATGGTGCATAATCCGGCAAATCCAAAACGAGCACACTATCTTCTTCTTTTTCCTTAGGATGACCAATATTCACATTTTCAAGTTTGCCGAGATATTTCGAAGCGATGTCTGTCCTAACAACATTATAGCATTCTTTGGACACATTTACGACTGTTGCCACAGCTGCAGCTTTAATCTCATCGTACCCTGAGTTTGTTTTTTTGATATATATCCAATTTTTCATATCTTCCTATAGTCTAAAGTGTCCTTCTTCATGAAAGTGACTTAGTGTATGCGCCAAACAACCTCCTGAACATAACTCCATCTCAAAATTTTTACAAGTATCGCATTGTTGATATACGCCTTTAATCTCTTTGCGGTAGTTCTCCTGTATCATATTGAAATATGAATATAACTCTTCATACGTTTGAAAATCTTTTAATGATTTTCTATTAATATTAGACAATGGGAAACAAGACCAACAAGTGAGATCCGGGCCAATATCGATTGTAGGACCGCAATCAAATGATAATGCATTTCTCGTGTACTTATACAACAAGCCTATTTCTTCGTCGGTAAACATGCACATGGGGAATCCGCAGTCAAGTCCCGGATGAATTTTCAAGTCGTACATTTTTCTTAGTCCATCCATCAATTTAATCTTAGCTTGTTTAAAGTCGGCGGGGGCAATGTACTCATTCTGAGAATCCGGAATCGGATTCGCAATTCCAAATCGGACATGTCTTCTTAATCCATATTTTAAGATATAGTCCTCCAGAAAATCAATATTAAAATCTAACCTATAGATGTTGAAACTAAGTGCACACAAGCTACCTAAAGACCTAAGAAATTTATGTACTTTCAAAAGTTCACTTTGGGAAGAAAGGAGCGGTTCGTTGACATTAACAACGAATTTAAGTTTGTTACTTTCCTTTATGGACTCCGCTTGCATTCTTTTTACGAAAGGCTCCAACTTATTGGAGGGCATAATTCCACTAGTAAAAATGCAGACCTCAAAACCTCTGTCTAATATCAAATATTCGATTATTTCTGCTACGCGAGGGTGAATCAGAGGTTCTCCACCTAACAATGAAATGCGGCTAATTCCTGATTTTTCCAAGAAATTCACAACATATACAAGATTTTCTTTTGGTATAGCACTCCGATCTTCAACGCCTTCCATATATTGTTTTGCAAAACAGTAAGGACATTTTCTAACACAAACTTCAGTCAACAACAAATTTGCCATTTAGGATTTAATTTTAGATTTACACACTTATTGTTCTCACACTATTCACAAAAATCGATTTCTCGTATTTAAGCTTATCTAAAGATTTATAAATAGTAGTTCTATCTCTAGCTACTTCTTTAAAGCAGAGGCTTTCTTGAAATTTATCAGCACGCCGATTGTTTATACTACAAGTTGTTTTAAGAGCATATTTATAAAGCAGAATAAAGTCTAATAAAGTCACTAAGGAGCGAAAAATCTCCTTAAAATATTTTCTATCATGGTCCCAAGTACCACCGTGAAAAATCACTTCTCCTCTTTTGTGAAAATTTTCTTCTAAATATACCATTCCTCTTGGAGTGTTCGTTGCCCTGTCACACCACACGAGTATAACGACATTTGCACAAGTAGATATATCTTTCAAGTCACCCTCCACCATACCGGGGAAAATTTTTTGCCAATCGTCGTTAGTATACTTTGAAACAATATCCTCTTCTTGGGGATTATACCATCTAAAATACATTTTATCAACAGGATTACTGTACTCCCGGAAATGTTCTTCAAATAGAGATTTGAGTCCTTTTGTCTTCATTCACCTTATTACATAACAGGAAGACAATTGCAAAGGCAATCAACCATTGCCTCACTCATAGGAATTTTGCATAAGTCTTCAATCCAACCCCATTGTCCATTCGGATTGCACTCAAGAAAAACATACTCGTCTTCAGGAGTCAAGATAAAATCAAAACAGCCAAAGTTGAGATTGAGTCGAGATAGGTATTTTTTGCAGAATTCAGCAATAATGTCCGGAGTTGGTATTATCTCGTGTTTTAGTCCGTGATCATATCCTTGACGCCAATCTATCGAACCCGTCATTTCAGTTTGTCTCTGCGAGTCCAACATACACGTAAATATATGTGGTCCCATAACAGTAACTCTCAATTCATATTTTTTCTCCACATACTGCTGTGCAAAGACTACCGTTTGTGAAAATGCCTCTTGTGGTTGATTCATCAACTGTTTAGAAGGAATTTTTTGTGTACACAAATCAAACACCTTCTCGTCTGCAGTTTTCATCCAGTGATTACGGAGACACTTTAAGCTTATATTGTCAAAGTCTCTGGAAAAGTTTACGATATCAGTTTTCGAGTTAGAAATACAGGTAGGGGCAATTTTCATTCCTAACTCTACTGCAATTTTCGATTGAATCATTTTAGAATTTGCTCTCTTGTCATACAGATGATGCCCAATAGAATAAATATCTGTGAGATAATGCATCAAATACAAAAAGAACTGTTTACTTTCCACTATGTTATGCCTGTCGACTTCTTCGTTAATAGTATATGGAAGATATTTAGGGAAGTCCGGTTTTCTATACCATACCGACTTTATCTCATGCCCCCAAATAATAGCATTTGTGGAACGGTCTTTGATATAAAAATCGGGTGTCTCGCCATTATTATGAAACCAAGCAAAAGTATAATCCACCATCAAAGCCTCAGTATTCAACCTAAAGAAAGGAATGTTGTCTCTTTTCATTAAATTGATTACTGAGGTCGGGTGAAAATCACTTTTATCTGTGAGAATTAGGATTTTCCTCATTTACAAAAAGTACAATTAACTGATGTTTCGCAAGCTCAACTATAAAGGAGTCTAAACTTTTGAAACTTCAATACAATTAATCGTCTGTCCAATGTTCTGCATCGTTATGCTCATAGTAACCGCCACCGTTTTTTTCCTTAGTACTTTTGTACCCATCATAACTCCGAGAACCTGAAGAACTACCACCTCCCATTAAGAAAGTTATCTGTTCTTTGGGATCATACACAATCTGCATCTCTCTATCCGAAATCACCTGCGGTTCTTCGGGAACCATAAAGTTGGCAATCAAAGGATTTACTGTTATTCTCATATTTATTATTAATTTAGATTTTTGCCTACCTCCTTTAAAGCGAATCGGCTTCCTCTTTGTTTCACTTTATTTTTTTAAATAACTTTCAATTTCATCAACAGATATTTCCCCTCCAATCCAGTCCTTAGTAGCATGTGAAGAATCTATGCTTATTTTTCTTGATTTAAGTCCTTCTCCATTGTAATCAATTGTAACTCGACAAGAATTGAAAAGATCAATTATCAATTTACCATCACCTTCTTCTGATTTTGAAATATTGCGGATAATACATAACGCAACATCTATATCTGTCAATTTAATCTTCATATTTTTCACCTAACCTTTTATTTCCTTCACAATCCAATTACCGGGTGATGCCCAACTATCGGCACGAACTGTGAAATCGGCACGATGAAGTGCTTCTTTAACCTCACTTATATCAGGTGCAAAACCTGTTCTTGATGATACAACTTGTAATATGAACCCCTTTGGGATACTTGCATCCACAAAGTCTCTTGGGGATTGAAGTAAGAAAGTTTTCATTTTTACTAAATTTTATATATGATTATTTAATTATAAGAATTATTATTTAAATACTATCACACGAGCTATGCCGTCATGAAAACCGTATGCATCATCAAAACGTGGCTCTATAATCCGGAATCCGGTCTTATCTATATAGCCATATTTACCGCCTATTTCTACTGCGGCAACATCTTCCCTGAAATCGCCTGCATAGTCAAATTGCGGCTCCGCAATCCAGGTTCCGGTCTTGTCTATATAGCCATATTTAGGTTCACCTTTTTCCGGTTTCATATTTGAATGTTCAATTTTTACAATTTGCCTTTTACAGAAGCAACGCCGTCACTAAAATTGTATGCTTCAATAAATTTAGGTTCTGCAATCCAAGCACCGGTCTTGTCTATAAAGCCATATTTCCTGCCGATTCTTACCTTAGCTATGCCGTTTACAAAACTGAACGCATCATCAAATTGAGGTTCTATAATAACAGTTCCCGTCTTGTCTATATAGCCCCATTTACCGTCAATTTTTACTTCGGCAATGCCGTCTTCAAAACTTCTTACAAAATCAAATTGCGGCTCTGCAATCCAGGCTCCGGTCTTGTCAATTAAGCCATATTTACCGCCTATTTCTACTGCGGCAACACCTTCCCTAAAATCGCGTGCATCATCAAATTGCGGCTCTGCAATCCAGGTTCCGGTCTTGTCTATATAGCCATATTTTCCGTCAATTTTTACATAGGCAATGCCATCAACGAAATCTCCTGCTTCTTCAAATTTTTGCTTTACAATAAATGCTCCTGTTTTATCAATATAGCAATATTTTTTGCCAACTTCTACTAAGGCTATGCCGTCTTTGAAATCGTAGACAAACTTAAATTTCGGCTTCGCAATCCACGCTCCTGTCTTATCTATAAAACCCCATTTACGGTCAATTATTGCAGAGGCAATGCCATCAACGAAATTTCCGACATAATCATATTTCGGCTCTATAATCCAGGCTCCAGTCTTGTTTATATAGCCCCATTTACCGTCAATTTTTGCTTTTGCTATGCCGTCTTCAAAATTCTCTGCTTTTTCAAATTGCGACTCTATAATCCATGCTCCCGTCTTGTCTATATAGCCCCATTTACCGTCAATTTTTGCTCTGGCTATGCCGTCTTCAAAATTCTCTGCTTTTTCAAATTGCGACTCTATAACCCATGCTCCCGTCTTGTCTATATAGCCATACTTACCGCCAATTTTTACATAGGTAATGCCGTCTTCAAAGTGCCATGCATCATCAAATTGAGGTTCTATAATCCAGGCTCCGGTCTTGTCTATATAACCATATTTATCGCCAATTTGAACCGGGGCTATGCCGTCTTCAAAAGACCATACTTTATCAAATTTCGGATCTATAACCCAGGCACCGGTCTTGTCAATTAAGCCATATTTACCGCCTATTTCTACTGCGGCAACACCTTCCCTAAAATCGCCTGCATCATCAAATTGCGGATCTGCAATCCAGGTTCCGGTCTTGTCTATATAGCCCCATTTAGCGTCAATTTTCGCTTTGGCTACGCCGTCTTTAAAACTATCTACATCATCAAATTTCGGCTCTATAACCCACGCTCCCGTCTTATCTATATAGCCATCTTTCCAGTTGATTTGTGCTCGGGCAATGCCGTCTTCAAAACTTCTTACAGAATCAAATTGCGGCTCTGCAATCCAGGCTCCGGTCTTGTCAATTAAGCCATATTTATCGCCAATTCTTACTTTGCCAAAACCATCTCTAAAATCTTCTGCACCATCAAATTGAGGTTCTATAACCCACGCTCCGGTCTTGTCTATATAGCCCCATGTACCGTCAATTTTCGCTTTGGCTACGCCGTCTTTAAAATCGCCTACATCATCGAATTTCGGCTCTATAACCCAGGCTCCGGTCTTATATATATAGCCATCTTTCCAGTTGATTCTTGCTTTGGCAATGCCGTCTTTAAAATGGAATGCATAATCAAATTGCGGCTCTATAACCCATGCTCCGGTCTTGTCTATATAGCCCCATTTACCATCAATTTCCACTTTTGCAATGCCGTCTTCAAAGTGCCATGCATCATCAAATTGAGGTTCTATAATCCAGGCTCCGGTCTTGTCTATATAACCATATTTACCGCCAATTTTTACATAGGTAATGCCGTCTTGAAAATCTTCTGCATCATCAAATTGCGGCTCTATGATCCATGCTGCGGTTTTGTCTATATAACCCCATTTATCGTCAATTTCTGCTGCGGCTATGTCATCTTTAAAACGCCATACATCATCAAATTGCGGATCTATAACCCAGGCTCCCGTATTGTTTATATAGCCACATTTACCCTCAATTTTTGCTTTTGCTATGCCGTCAAGAAAATCTTGTGCTTCGTCAAATTGCGGCTCCGCAATCCATGCACCGGTCTTGTCTATATAGCCCCATTCACCATCAATTTCTACCCTGGCAATGCCGTCTTTAAAATCTTCTGCTTCATCAAATTGCGGCTCTGCAATCCATGCTCCGGTCTTGTCTATATAGCCCCATTTACCATCAATTTCCACTTTTGCAATGCCGTCTTCAAAGTGCCATGCATCATCAAATTGAGGTTCTATAATCCAGGCTCCGGTCTTGTCTATATAACCATATTTACCGCCAATTTTTACACTGGCAATGTCATCGCAAAATTCTTTTGCTTCATCAAATTGCGGCTCTATAACCCATGCTCCGGTCTTGTCTATATAGCCCCATTCACCATCAATTTCTACCCTGGCAATGCCGTCTTTAAAATCTTCTGCTTCATCAAATTGCGGCTCTATAATCCATGCTCCCGTCTTATCTATATAGCCACATTTAGGTACTCTCTTTTCTTCGTTATCCTCATCTTCGTCGTCATAAACAGACCAAATCTGTTCTTCATCTATTTCTCTTGAGTCCATAGGGTAGCAGTCTGTATAGGCTACTCCATCATAGACAAAAGCAATAAGCATTGGCTCGTCAATGTCGTTAGGATATATAAAATCGCGGCACATAAGATGAGCCTTTTTTGGATCAAATTCTTCATCCTCCGGTATCTCGATATTAAAATTACAGGAAGACTTGTTGATATGGCAAATACCTGTGTCCGCTTCGACATTTTCAAAAAATTCCGCAGCAACAACTTCTCCCATTCCTTCAAATTCTTCATTACCATAGTCTCCTTCATCAAAATCTTCAGGAGTATATCGCTTGTCATCAATTATAAAAACAAGGTCTTCTTCCGCAGAGAATCGGGAAATACCATCAATTAAATCGCCTGCCCCATCTTGAGCATAAAGTTCTTTCTCAATTCCAAAAATGCTGACCGATACTGATTTCTTAGCCTTTTCGCCTTTTTTTGTTTTCATATTTGCATTGCATCTTGCCTTTAGAAACCCGGTGAGGCATTTATATTAAACTTAAGGTAAACTACACAACAATAAAAAAACGTAGGTTTCCAACTCTGCTCGTCCGCTGTTTTGGCCCTGAGATTGCCCTGTGTGTGAACTCGCAGAGTGACTACCTACGCCGGTATGATACACGTAACTCCGGGAAAGTGTGCCCTGAGGAAATAAAATACCCTCATGCACACCCCGGGATACCATTTATTGCATACCCGTAGCATTCACTTCCGACATTGTCCTTGACACACAATTTGAGTTTCTCAGGTTCAAACAGCCAATAGACAAAGCATCGATGACGCTTTTACATTATGTAGTGCCCCACCCACCCGCTGCATCCTTTTTGATGGCACGGCGCAGGCAAGACGCTACAAATATAGATATTAATTCTAAAAAGTTCAAATAAATTGCAATTTTTTTTAAATAATAATTAAAAACTACACGCACGCAGTGAAAGAAGCACAAAAAAAGCCGCCCGGAATTTTCCGAGCGGCTTGTGGTATTTCTATGTTGCTACCTGCTTATTTCTTTTTGGAAACGAGGTATGCAACAGGAGATGCGATGTAAATTGTGGCAAGTGTACCGATAACAACACCGAGTGTCATTGCGAAGATGAAACTGCGGAGGCTGTCACCACCAAGGATGAAGATACACAGAAGCACGAGCAATGTGGTTCCTGATGTCATAACCGTACGAGCCAAAGTGGAGTTGATTGACTTGTTGATTGTGTCAAAGAATGTTGCCTTTGGATAGAGTGCAGTGTTTTCACGTACACGGTCAAAGACTACCACGGTATCGTTTATCTGATAACCGATAACGGTCAAGATTGCAGCGATGAAGTTCTGGTCAACTTCCATTGCGAATGGGAGGATTCCCCAGAAGAAGCTGTAAATACCGATGATTGAGAATGCCGTGAATGCTACTGCGGAGAGTGCACCGAGTGAGAATGCAACGTTGCGGAAGCGGAAGAGGATGTAGAGGAACATTGCGAGGAGTGAGAGTGCTACTGCAATGTATGCTTCGTTACGCATATCGTTTGCCACTGTAGGACCTACTTTCTGTGAAGAAAGGATACCTTGCGTATCGTCTGTTGCGGAGAAGCTTTCAATAGTCATGCCTTCCGGAACGTAGTTTTGTGCCTGGCAAACTTTATAGAGCTTTTCTACGATTTCCTGTTCTACGCCTGCTTCTTCGTTATTGATTTTGTAGTTTGTGGAAATACGTACCTGATTTGAACTTTCAATAGTGATTACTGAAACTTGTGCACCGTCAAATTCCGGAGCGAGCGCTGCCTGGAGTTCTACTGTGTTGATAGGTTCTTCGAATTTCACTACGTAGTTGCGACCACCGGAGAAGTCAATACCCTGGTTGAGTCCGCGGCCGAAGAGTGATGCGATAACTGCTACAACGAATACTGCAACAACGATGAAGCTTACTTTACGCTGTCCAATGAAGTTCACTGCCATGTTCTTGAAGACGTTGCGTGAAATAGCAGTCTCAAATTTGAGGTTCCGGAACGATTTTGCTTTTCCACCTACGATGAACACAATACGTGTGAGGAATACTGCCGTGAAGAATGAGCAGATAATACCGATGATAAGTGTAGTGGCGAAACCTTTGATAGGACCTGTACCGTAAAGGAGGAGGATAAGACCTGTGATTACGGAAGTCAAGTTAGAGTCGAAGATTGCAGAGAAAGCGTTGCTGTAACCGTCGGCGATAGCTGTGCGAACAGGCTTGCCTGCACGGAGCTCTTCTTTTGTACGTTCAAAGATAAGTACGTTTGCGTCAACTGCCATACCGAGTGCGAGTACGATACCGGCGATACCGGACATTGTGAGCACTGCCTGGAATGAAGCAAGAATACCGAATGTGAAGAATAGGTTGCAGATAAGTCCGAGGTCTGCTACGAGTCCCGGGATTACACCGTAGTAGCATACCATAAATATCATAAGGAGAACGAGTGCTATGATAAATGATATGAAACCTGCTTCAATAGCTTGCTGTCCGAGTGACGGACCGATTACCATGTCTGAGATGATATCTACTTTTGCAGACATCTTACCACTCTTGAGGACGTTTGCAAGGTCTTGTGCTTCTTCAATAGTGAACTGACCTGTGATTTGTGAACGTCCGCCTTCAATAGCGTTGTTTACATTAGGGAATGAATAAACTACGTCATCAAGGAGAATTGCGATGGATTTACCGATGTTTGCTTTTGTGATACGAGCCCACTGTTTAGCACCTTCGCTGTTCATTGTCATGGAAACAACGTTTCCCTGGAAATTGTCAACGTCTGCAGATGCAGCCACTACGCAAGAACCGTCGAGTGCAGGTTTGCCGTTAGAAGCCTTGAGGGCGATGAGGCGGTAAAGTTCTGCAGGACGAGTTTTGCCGGATACGGTGTCGTTGAACTGTACTTCTTGCGGCTTAACTTCCCAGCGGAGTTTGAGGTTTGACGGGAGAGCATTGTGTGCTTCCGGTGAATTGAGGAGTGAGTCGATAGTTTCGCGGTTTTTAGCAAGAGCGTAACCAACGATAGGAGTAGCGGAGTTGTCAACATTCAAGAAATAGTTGAAAAGACCGATACCGCCGTTTTTCTCGTTGTTTCTCAGAGCAGCGTCAAGGTTACGGAGACCACCGTAAATTTCAGAAGCCTTGTAAGTTTCATAGAACTCAAGGTTTGCAGCACGCTGGAGAAGGTCACGAACACGCTGGTGGTCCTTCACGCCCGGGAGCTCGAGGAGGATTTGTCCGTCTTTACCCTGGAGCACTTGGATGTTCGGAGAAACCACGCCGTAAGCGTCAATACGGCTACGGAGCACGTTAGTAGCAGAGTTGTTCACGCGGTCCTTAACTTCTTGCTTGAGAGTCTTGGCAACAGCGTTGTCGTCGTCACCGCGTTTTACAACGCCGCTGAAAACGACGGAGAAATCTGCGTTCGGGTTCAACTCGCGATATTTGCGAGTGAATACGCCAACGTAGTCCTCTTCAATATGATTGTTAATAATAGAATCAGAATAAGCGAGAGCAGCATCAAACGCTTCGTCCGGGTCTGCATTCTTCATAGACTTGAGGATGTCCGGCATAGACACCTGAAGAATAACGTTCATACCTCCTTTGAGGTCAAGACCGAGACCTACGCCCCATTTCTGTACTTCTGAAAATTTGTAACCCAAGAATACGGGTTCTTTGGCAAGAGAGTCCAGGTAAGCTTTCTTTGCCTTGTTAAACTGGTCGGAATGTTCTCCCGCAGCACCTGCTACGCTTAATGCATACTCATCAGCCTTGCTTTCATAGTGGTTAGACACTAATGAGAAAGACAAATAAAATAAGCATATCAACACGAGGAACACGGCAATTACGCCGGCAATGATACTTCCTAAAGTTCCTTTGTTTTGCATGTTAAGTTGTTAAAATATTAGTAGTTATTTAATTATTTAATTTTTTCGACACTATTTCAGCCTGCAAATTTAGTAATAATCTTTGACAATTACGCCATATTAAAGCCGAATTTTTCCACTTTCCGCCATTTTTACCTCATTTTTAGGGCTATTTGTGCTGTTTTTTGCCTCTTTCAGTCTTTCAAACACCCTACAGGGATAACATAAACGCCATCTTTCCTGCAATACGCATAGCTTCCCACAGCAACAATAACAGCCATAAATGACGGACTTTGCATTTTTTCCGTGTCAATATTGCCGGCAAGTGATTTCAGGTTTGCCGCTCCTTCATTGATGTTTTCTTCTCCACCAAGTTTCACTTCTATAAGTGCATAACTTCCATTTCTTCTATGCAGCACGCAGTCACATTCCAATCCGGAACTATCTCTATAGTGATAAAGCTCACCATCCAGGGCTTCCGAATATACACGCAAATCTCGCACCACCAAATCTTCAAAAAAGAATCCAAAAGATTTTAAGTCGTTTATCAAATCATTCGGACCAAGACCTAAAATTGCCGTTCCGATGCTCGGATCCACAAAATGCCTTGTATCACTCGTTCTTATTGCGGATTTACTCCTTATATTAGGATTCCAAGCGGGAAGGTCTTCAATAACGAAAAGCTTTTTAAATGCATTCACATATTCCGCAACCGTGTCTTCATCCAGTGTATTGGAATCATTGGAAAGCATATCTTTTCGTATGGTTGTGAATGGTACCTGCTGAGAAATGTTTCGTGCGTATGACCGCAAAAGGAGTTTTGCACGTTCCGGATTTCTCTTTACTTTGCCAACTCTAACTATATCACGTTGCACAACGGAATCAACATAATCAACAGCCTGGTCCAATGCAACATCTTTTGGTATCATAGTTGACCAAGGCCAACCTCCTCTACATACCAAATATGCTATATCATTTATATCCAAGTCATTCTTTTGAATATTAAACGGCTGCCCGTCAAACAAATCTTTCAAACTGACAGAACCTGCAGATTCTCCGGATTCATATAAACTCATAGTACGCATTTTTATAGTTGCATACCTACCTGTCCCACTATGAACAGTTTCTTCCGCAGACGGCAATACGGAAGACCCGGTAAGAATAAATTGTGACGGTTCTCCTAGAGAATCCACCTCACTTCTGATAGAATCCCAAATAGGTGGCAGTGCTTGCCATTCGTCTATCAATCTGGGTGTTTCACCGGACAAAAGCATTTTAGGACTTATTTCTATCATTTGTTCGCTTTGCCGCAACACTGCTGAATCACCCAAGTCCAAAACGCTTTTTGCTATTTGCTTGGCAGTGGTGGTCTTTCCGCACCATTTAGGACCTTCTATAAGAACTGCACCTTTACCACGTATTTTTCGTGCTAAAATGCCGTCTGCTATTCTATGTTTATAATTCGTCATCATCTTCATTATTTTATTGCCGCAAAAATAATTCTTTTTTGCCTAATTTCCAAATATTTACAAAACTTTTCGGTAATTTGTGGCAATTTTATTCGGTGAATTGTGACAAATTTATTCGGTGAATTGTGACGATTTTATTCGGTGATTTGTGGAAAAAGGGCAATTTTTGTGTAAAAGACGCAAAAGGTGGACACAGAATTATTTAATGCAAATTATTTCACTAATTGCGGTAATAAATTATATTTGATAATAGTTTCACTTATATCTTGTGCTTGACGTAACATCGTAGCGGTGCTATCGCTTACTTCACTGTTTGATACAATATCTCCTGCGGAACCCACTGCAGCTTTGGGGTGATTTGTTCTAATAGCTGAATACCCTATGCCTTTCCATTTATAATCAGCAAAACCGAGCAAATCCATCAGTGTGGAATACACATCTACTTGCCCCATAACTTCCGTAATACGCCCTACTACAGGAGAATTTATTACTATAAACGGCACACATTTACGCTTGCTCACAAGTTCCGGACAATTCTCATAAAGTTCTTCTCTATAATCTGCCAGCCCTTCATGGTCACCCATAATCACAAACATTGTACTGTCATAGTCCGGCCTTGATTTCATATACTGCAAAAACATGCCAATCGCATTATCGGCGTAATTATATGAATAGCAATAATCGCACAATTTTTCTTTATATTTTTCTCCAAAATCCACTTTGCGAAATTCTTTTCTGAGTGTAAAAGGCATGTGAGTGGAATAAGTGGCTATTTGCATGTATTTATTACCGCTTTGCGTCCAAAATTCACTATTTCTAATTTTTTCTATTACTTGTTCAAAGAGGTCGTAATCGCTCAGATGATAGTTATAATCTCGGATTTGCTCTTTGATATCCCAACATGGGCGGCTGAGAATAGAGTCCACCTCAAACATTTTCGCCAAATGAGAAATATTCCATGTATTTATGGGGTCTCCTGTCAGCATATACGTATAATAGCTATTCTCACTGTGTTTCAGTGTCTGTAAAAGAGAAAAATAAGTATTATCCAATTTTGTAAAAACATCATCAGACAAAGGGTGAAGCCCTGTAAGAGACAAGAGCTGTGCATCAATAGAACGCCCTGCTCTGACTTGTGAAACAACCTCGCTTGCATATAACACCGTGCTATCTTTAAGCACTTCATTTAAACAAGGACTTATCTCCACTCCATTCAGCTTTTCACCAAGCGGCCAACTTTCAAAGGATTCCAAGATTAAGAAAACCACATTGTTTATATTGACGTCTCTTTTTTTCACAGTTTCTATATATGCAGCATCTACATAATTCTTATTATGCTCTGCTATAAATGATTTTACGTTTGCAAGTTCTTCTGCTGTCAGCTTTTTTGCTCCTTTTTTGATATCAAAGTATATTTTAGGGAAAATAGTATATGCCACAACAGGACAATTTAGCGTATGTCCTGAACTCTCGACTTTCCTTATATCTTTTTCCACTCCGCCAAAACATATCAATGGCAAGAGATAGCATACTGCCAGAAGAATAACAAATGAAACTGAATATATTTTCACCGACACTTCTTCCGCCTTAACTTTCCATATACTAATGCAATACGCAACTAAAGGAAATGCATGGAAAATATCGGAAGTTCTAAAGGAATCATAAATGCTGTCCTTAAACTCCGCCATATTGCTTACAAGGAGATAAGCAGCTCCCGGTATAGCACAAAAATATGTTCTGAAATACATCAAATTCGCTTCAAGTGCAATATAAACAGCAATAAACAGCAATAACTGAACCCACCTGAAACGAGGCAATAGTACTGAAGGCAAACACAAAACTATTGATGCCAGAAATGCGTATAGATATGTCGTTGCCCAAGACATAGGGCGAAAAGTGGTCTGAAAGCACCATAGCACATCAAATGTCAGAAACAAAGCTAACATACATAGCACTGAAAATACAAAAGATTTTTTCCACAATGATGCCGGAAATAACACTTTGAATACCTTTTTCATTCTTTTCTATATTAAATTTTATACCAATTTTACCTCATTTATATATGCAAAATATTTGTCAATCAGGTTGCTGAGCGGCAAATCACCTTTTTCATAACGATCCGCATCAAGGGCGAGTATTCTTTCACGAACACGCCGGCTCCTATATGTGGCTGTCAAAAAATATGATTTACCTTCGTTTTCAATGGAAATATCGGAAAAATCCGCTATTATCAGGCTTGAATCACCTCCGTAGCAAATAGAAAATGAAGGACGTTTGGCATCCGGAATATCTACAGTAAGAACGCCTTTCCGAACCAAGTCCTGAATATCACGAAGGGCAGTATCCACTGAACATTTATTAATATCAGCCCACTTCTTGGAAGTGATTTTTGCCTCATAGCCGTCAAGGAAAATATTCAGGGTGTTTATCTGTCGGGGCGTCATAGAAATGCCGGAAACCCTAAGCCAAAAAAAACTTTTCCTCAAAACATTGCTGATAAGTGCATTTGATTCGTTAACAGCATTGATAAGCATCTTTATGTACCATACCAGCCACTCCGTAATGTCGCCGTCACCGTGCTGTGTTCGTTCCAAAACGTCGTAATAGTGATTTTTATCTTTGTTTATCTCAGACGACATATTGTAAAACCTGAATTTGCTCTTATCGCCTCTTGCCAGACAAATATCTCCAAGGATTCGAGCAAGTCTGCCATTGCCATCTTCAAAGGGATGAATGGAAACAAACCAAAAGTGTGCTATTGCCGAGCGGATTACGGACGGCACGGATTTTTCCGAATTAAACCACTCTATAAACAGTGCCATCTCCTGCTCCACTCTTTCCGGTGACGGTGCTATATAATGAATACGCTCTTTACCGAAATATCCGGATACAATGTATTCCTCATGTGTGCGATATTGCCCTACCTCAATTTCTCTGCCCTCACTGAATCCATTTGAAAAAAAAGCAGATTGCCAACCACAAAGTTTTTCTTTTGTCAATGGCATATCATAGTGCTCCATCGCTTCAAGCATCACCGTGACAATGGCATCAACATAGTGCGACGGTGTCTTTTTGCTTTCGTATCTCATACCGAGTTTGCGTGCAATGGATGAGCGAACTTCTTCCACATTCAGTTTCACTCCTTCTATTTCCGATGAATACACCACATCGCTTATCAAATTTTCCGCCGTGGCTAAAATCTGATTCTCAAATCCCAGGTCACTAAGCCTGCCATACAATTTTCCCTGAAGACGCACTGCCTCTTCAAGCAACAATGTCACTTGCTTATCGTCCCACCGGAAATTTGTCCAATTTGTATGCTCGTGTATATACATAGTTTGTGTATTGGGGAAATAATACCGCAGATTTTGCGGCAAATTTAGGTAAAAAATACCGCAAAACAAACTTTTTTGCTTAAAAATGGCTGATTTTAGACTTTTTGCGGTGTTTTCAGGCAAATAATGCCGCAGATTTTGCGGTGTTTTGCTTGCGAATTTGGGATATTGGACTAATTGGTCTAATTGGACTTATTAGTTAAGATTATGCCTGAAATTTTGATTTTACCTTCATCTGCAAGGCGGCGGAGAGCCTCAATTGTGGCTTCACGCTCTTTCTCGGAGGCGACACCAAGGAGAGAAAGAAGTTCCGGCAGCGAAATTTGACTTCGCTCGGAAAGAATAGTCGCCACTTGTGAGAAAAGAGAGGATTGCTGTACCTTTGGAGCAGACACCTGCCCTTTTATTTCTTTGACTGTGCGGCAATAATCACATTTGCCACATGGCTCCGTTTTCTGCCCGAAATATTCCAGCATAATCTCAACTCGGCAACGGCCATGCGAAAAGGCAAAACGCTTTATGGATTCTATCCGCTCCTTCATTTGGTTCATTCTGTCCTCATACACCGTCAGGGGAATGGAAACGTATTTTTCTTCCTCGCGTGCAGTGGTGAAAAGGATGTATGGACAAGTGCGACGCGGCACATAGTGGAGCACGTGCATACGAGAGAGAAGAAGCAATGCCTGATAAACTTGCTCTTGCGTCATTTTCAGGCGGTTTGCTATAGATGCTTCGCTGATATAGACATAGTCTGCAAACAATCCTGCACACGTTCTGAGCAATGCCATGAGGACGCGATCCGCATCATCTGGCAAATCCAGGGAATACAGGTCCTCACGCGTCATTATCATCATCACTCTTGCCTGAGAGGCGGTATCCTCGTTGTACTCCAAGTAGCCGGACTGAGTGAGAATGGTGAGTGCACGTTGCACGGGTGCTTGCTTGAGATTGTTTATTCGGCAAAACTCACGGATGTCAAATTCATAAAGGCTCAAATAGCCTGAGCCAACCGCCACATTGAGAAATACGGATACAAGGGTGTAAATGCGGCGAATAAAATCTTTGTCCGTGTAAGACTCCGATATTCTGCGGGAAAGTGTGCTACGGTCGTAATTATTAGTAAGCATCACGGCAAAGGACGGTTTGCCGTCACGTCCTGCACGTCCCGCCTCCTGGTAGTATTCCTCCAGCGAAGAAGGGATATCGTAGTGCAAAACTATTCTCACGTCAGGCTTGTCAATACCCATACCGAAAGCCGTTGTGGCAACAATAATACGTGTTTCACCGCTTTTCCACTTGTTTTGCCGTTCGTTTTTCTCTTCCGGTGAAAGTCCTGCATGGTATGCTTCAGCGGAAATCCCCTCATTCACAAGTGCTTCCGCCAGTTCTGACGTACGTTTTCTGGAGCGGACATAGACAATACCCGTGCCTTGCACATTATTTAATATGTGGCACATTTGTGCAATTTTGTCTGTGGTGTTGCGTACGATATAGGAAATGTTTTGTCTCTCGAAACTGAGTGTAAACCGCTGTGCACCCTCTTTGAAGTTCAGTTTGGCACAAATATCGTCTGCCACGGCTTTTGTGGCGGAAGCGGTGAGTGCAATCACGGGGGCTTCCGGAAAAAGTTTACGCAACGAACTGATTTTGAGGTAAGAAGGACGGAAATCATAGCCCCACTGAGAAATGCAGTGAGCCTCGTCAACCACTATCAGCCTCACGTCAAACATACGCATAGTGTATTCCCACGTGGTGGATTGCAATTTTTCCGGTGAGACGTAGAGGAGTTTTACTTTTCCGTAGCGACACTTGTCAATAGCAAGGTCCGCCTCACGTTTTGAAAGTCCGGAGTGAATAAAAGTGGCAGGAATATCTTTTGCACGGAGGTTGTCCACCTGGTCCTTCATAAGCGAAATAAGTGGCGTCACCACCACAGTAATGCCGCCCAAAATAAGTGCCGGAACCTGAAAAGTGATGGATTTTCCGCCACCCGTGGGCATAAGTGCAAGAGTGTCACAGCCGGAAAGCACGGAGGATATGATATCTTCCTGCATAGGGCGGAAAGAATCATATCCCCAGTAGTCTTTAAGTACTTGTAGAGGAGAACAATCTTGTGAGGAGTGTTTTCTCGGCATTATTTCACCCTTATCTCCTTAACAAGCAACTGAATGGAATTTACAATGCCGTGATGACGGTTTTCCTCAATAGTGAAGCAGATGTCAAACGGCTTTTGAGAGTGAATATGGTCGAAATACTGCGCACTGTTAAAGGCAATACCGTTAAACACCTTTCCACAAGTATCGTCAACCAATTCCAGTTTCACATGTTCCAGATTGCGTCCCACAAGTTTACTTGTGCCAAAGTCTATTACGCCTTTTGTGCAGAACACGGGCTTGTTGTTTCCCGGACCGAAGGGATTAAACTTATGGAGAACGGAGATAAATTCCGGTGTGATGTCCGCAAAATTGATGTTTGTGTCTATGTCTATTTGCGGGCGAAGCTGTGAGGGAAGAATGTTTGCAGACACGTATTCCTCAAAACGGCGAGTAAATTCCGGTATATTTTCTTCCTTGAGCGAAAGACCCACAGCATAGGGGTGTCCGCCAAAGTTTTCCAGCAAATCGCGAGCGGAATCCACAGCCTTGTAAATGTCAAAACCTTGCACGGAACGTGAAGAACCTGTTGCAAGACCGTCGGAAAGCGTGAGCACCACGGAGGGCTTGTAATAGAGTTCCGTAAGGCGTGATGCCACGATGCCTATAATACCCTTGTGCCAGTCTTTATTATAAATTACAATAGACTTTTTGTCGGAATCTTTTTCTCCGCGAGATTCAAGGATGGCATTAGCCTCGTCTGTGATACGCTTGTCAAGTTCTTTGCGGTCCTTGTTGTACTGGTCTATATTCTTGCCTTTTTCGTAAGCCTCTGCAATATCGCGAGACACGAGGAGTTCCACAGCCTCACTACCGCTCTGCATACGTCCGGAAGCATTTATTCTGGGACCGATTTTGAAAATCAGGTCGCTCACAGTAATTTCCTTTCCTCCGAGTTGGCAAATCTTGGCAATTGCACGCAGACCCACGTTTGGATTTGAATTAAGTCTCTTCAATCCATAGTAAGTCATAATTCTGTTTTCGTCTATCATAGGCACTATGTCTGCCGCAATGCTGACAGCCACCAGATCCAACATTCCCTCCAGGTCCGTTTGGCTGATGCCGTTACTGATAGAAAACGCTTGCATAAACTTATACCCTACTCCACAGCCGGAAAGTTCGTGGAAAGGATACGGACTGCCTTCAATTTTAGGATTCAGAATTGCACAAGCTTTTGGGAGTTGCTCGTCAGGCACATGGTGGTCGCAGATAATAAAATCAATACCTTTTGAGCGAGCATATTCCACCTCCTCGTTAGCCTTGATACCACAGTCAAGTATTATCACAAGTTTTACTCCTTGCTCGGCAAATTCGTCAATAGCACGGAGCGATACGCCATATCCCTCATCATATCTTGTGGGGATATAAAAATCAATGTTGGAATAATAGATACGGAGGTACTTATACACGAGTGCCACGGCAGTGGTGCCGTCAACATCGTAGTCGCCGAATACCATTATTCTCTCCTTAGACCCCATAGCACGGTTGAGCCTAGTCACGGCTTTATCCATGTCGGGCATTAGGAACGGGTCATGCAAATCAGACAAGGAAGGACGGAAAAATTTTTCCGCTTCGCTTATCGTCTTTATCCCACGCTGCACTAATAGCTCACCGACGGGCGGACAGGAAGCATAGCGTTCTGCTAACGCCGCCTCCGCTTTTTGCTCTTCTGTAGAAAGGGGTAAATAGTTCCATTTCTTGGTCATTTATGTTGTTTTTTTTTATTATCAAAGGGAGGCACGCACAAATGGTATTAGCAGGCTTTCACCTGTCAGCGTGAGGAGAGGGAAATATGTCATATATATGTTTACGCAGTGCTTTAATTATGCTAAAACACTGGTATATAACACTTTATGCGGCATAGGCTTTCCGGTTTATAAGGAGAGACAGAATCAGCCTTTTGCACCGCTATTCTTTAATTTGCAAAATTAGCAATTTTTTTTGGCTCTACAGTAATACATTATGCTAAATAATCAAAAAAAATTTCGGACATATATAAAATGAAGGCAGGCCGGGAGAATATTTCCTGACCTGCCTTTTATTATGCAAGCAAAAACTATCGTAAGTTTTGCTGATTATTTTGCTGAATTAGCGGGCAATTTTAGCTGTGGCAATTCCGTTTGCAGTGCGAGCTGTAACAACGTAAATGCCTGTTGTGAGATTGCTGATATTGAGTGAAGAGCCCTGAGCAGCGGCAACAATGCGTCCGCTCATGTCTGTCACTGTGATAGCAGCATCTTCACTTACACGGATAACGTTTCCGCTTACTGCGATAGCAGCATCACTGTCAGCTTTTACGGATTCCACACCACCTGTAACAAGTGAACAGCCATAGAACTGAAGATTGTCAAGTACGAGAGCATCACCCGGCTTGGAAATCATACGGATTTGAATTTGAACTTCCGTTCCTTTATAACTTCCAAGGTTTACACCACGGTATTGGCGATTTGTGCCTTCAAGTAAAACTTCTGAAAGTTTATCATAAGTTGAGCCCCATGTCGGGTCTTCGTAGAGAACACGAATCTGATAAGATTCAAAGAAATACGGACTGATAGAACCTGCATTCCAAACAAAGCAAGCATCGTCTGCTTCCACACTTACTGCCGGGAGAATACAAGAACGGTCAAGTTCTTCCACTCCGTCAACCCAAGATGAACCTGCAAACATTTTGGTGCCAAAGTATTCGTGTTCACCGATGTTTACGAGACCCCAACCGGTTTCGCCAAATTCTTCAACAGCACTTGAATTCAGTGTACCTTCATCTTCTACTATATATGTAAATTTTTCAGGAACCACACCGTCTTCAAAGTCGTATTCAATATCCGGATTGCCAAGAATGCGGAATGTTCTTGATAAAGTGTTGTTATCCGGATTCTTATCACCGTCACAAGCAATAGAGATTTCTACAGTGTGTTCACCGGGAGCAAGGTCTGCGAGAAGACCATCAATAGAAATTTCTCTTTCTTCCTGTGCTGCAAAATTCACAGTCATTGCAGGTTTGCTTGCGTCATCAACCTTTATTGTAACAGAAGTGCTTTGATTTGAAATACCAAGGTTTTTAGCTGTGAAAGTCACTTTCTGCGAAGACTTTATAGGAAGATAGTCTGTAGGGTTTATCAAAGTGAGAGCGGCAACATCAACGTCTGTGCTTTCAACACGTTCAAAGCTGAGGTCGTCGATAGTAATCCAGTTTTCATCTTTGTCTGAGAATGCATAGAAGCCGAAATATACAGTTTGAGCCTTATCAAATTTTATGATATTGATAGATTCCTCGTATGCACTGCGAGCGAAAGGAGCATATTCCACAACCTTGTTTGTCATAGCTTCCGGATCGCAAGCATTGCCATAATATACAGCAAGTTTTTCCGGGTGACTGTCATCGCCGGAATACCAGAATTTGAGTGCATAATATCCCGGTTCAACCTTTATAGGCTCAAGGATAAACCAGTCGTCGGCATTATTGTTTTTATCGTAGTTGTAACCAAGGAAACCGACACCTGTGCGAGCCATAGAGAACCACATAGAACCCACACCAATTTCCCAGTCACCGTCATCTTCATTGAGGTTGAAAGATTTACATTCGTCAAGGTATTCACCCGGTTCAAAACCAGTGAAATACGGAACAGTTGCTTCAGCAATGTGGCGTACGGATGTTGATGCCGTGTTATTTGATGCTTCAATATCGTTTGCCACTTCCACTGTAACAGACACGTTGTAGAGTTCTCTCGGTGTTGAAAGGTCTGCTTTTGCATTAAATGTGTATTCTTTGCTTTCACCTGCTTTCAACTGTTCATTAACAGTCTCTGTAGCAACATTTTCACCATTTACGGCAAACGAGAGAGAGTATGAATCCACATCATCTATACCAACATTTTCAACTTTTACGGTTACCGCTTCTTCTGCAAGATTTTTTCCTGAAATCGGTGACAAAATTTCAGTAACTGCAAGGTCTGCAATAGAACTTGCATCTTCAATGCTGAAAGAATTGATATACAAACGCCAGCGGTCCGGCTCGGAAATAGCATGAACGCCAAAACGATATTCTTGTCCCGCATTCAATTCCAATATGGTATAAAAGCCATATAATTTATCTTCCAAGTCTTTGTGCGAACCCAACACTGTTGTCATTGAAGCAACGTCTGTGGAAGTACCCAGGCATAATTCCGCTGCTTCCTTGTAATAACTACCTTTGAAACCATAGCGGACAAGATAACGTCCACTTGCCGTAGGAACAAAAGCGGGTGATATCAACCAGTCATCAGCTTGATTTGAGGAGTCATAAGAATAATATACACGCAAGCCTTCATCGTTATCTGCAGAATATCCCCACGTCTTACCATCATTGTTTGCGTCAACAACAGTCCAGCTTGCAAAACCTTCCTCTGTGTTGAAATCTGCTGTGTAAAAAGCTTCACCGGCATTCGCAACTGTCGCAACAGCCAATGCCACTAAATAAGTAAAAAATTTCTTCATAAGGTTATGATTTTTGTTAATAATAAATTAATTTGGGCGCAAAATTAGTAAAAATAATTCTTTTTATGCTATTTTTTTGAATTTTACGATGAAATTTGGTTCTTGAAAATTGTCTATTTGAAATTTACTGCAAATTTGCAGTAAATTTCAAATGGGATTTTGCCTCAGAATTTTTCTTGATGAGGAATGAGCGAAAGTGCGGAGAAAACGAGGAAAATGGAATAAGTGGGTGTTTTTATGCCATAAAAATCGGAATAAGTGGCTTAAAATGGTATTAAAAAAACGGAATAAGTCATTTTTTTCTTGGAAAAATGAGATTTTTAATATAGTTTTGCAGTAAAATTAAAGGATAGCTATGCTTGAAAGAAAATTCACTTCATATCTGGAACGTTTCCTCAAAGAAGAGCGAAACAAAATACTCCTTGTGAATGGAGCCAGACAAATAGGAAAATCATACCTAATCCGCTACGTAGGCAAGAAAATGTTTACCCATTTCGTGGAGATAAACCTCAAAGAAGATGCGGAAGGCGACAAAGTATTTGCCGATGTTCATTCAACAGACGACCTCTATATGCGTTTGAGTAATTACTATTCACAGCCATTAGGAGATAACGAGGACACACTAATATTTCTGGACGAAATTCAAAGCTATCCGCACCTAATGACTATGCTGAAGTTTCTCAATCAAGAATCACGCTACAGATTTATAGCCAGCGGTTCCCAATTAGGCGTAGCCTTACATCAGACACCATCCGTACCAATTGGCAGTGTGACTATTGAGCAAATGTATCCTCTTGATTTTGAGGAGTTTTTATGGGCAACAGGTGTTGGCAAGGAATGGATAGAAAATTTGTATGAACATTTTAAGCAAGAAAAGCCGTTAGAGGAAGATACACATAATTTTTTACTGAAACGATTCCAATATTATCTGCTTGTGGGAGGTATGCCGGAGGCTGTCAATAATTATCTTGCAGACAGAAATATTACTCGTGTCCGACAAACTCATAGAGATATACATAACTTATACAGCATAGACGCCTCACAATACGATGAGGAACACAAACTGAAAATTCGTAAAATTTACGACCTTGTGCCAAGCAATCTGGAAAATAAGAAAAAACGCATAGTATATAAAAACATTGAGGGCATGAAAGGAAAAACTTTTTCTGACTACGCAGAAGAATTTGAGTACTTGACAAATTCCGGTGTTGCTCTACAGGTATCCGCTATCAGCAATCCACGTTTTCCTCTTTTGGAATCAGAACAAAAACAATTGGTTAAACTATATCTTAATGACGTGGGCTTGCTGACAAATCTTCTCTACGGATTAAACGTTAATGCCGTGCTGCAAGACATTAAAAGTATAAACCTCGGTACGGTGTATGAATCTGTGGTTGCACAAGAACTTGCAGCACACGGTTTCAAACTCCATTATTACGACAACAAGAAAAAAGGTGAAGTAGATTTCCTCATTGACGATTATAACACCTTGAATGTACTGCCATTAGAAATCAAATCCGGAAAAGACTACACTCAACATAGTGCACTCACTACATTCTTGGAAACCCCTGATTACTGCATTAATCGAGCTATTGTGTTTTCTAATGAAAGAAACATTTTCACAAAGAAGGGTGTCACGTATCTCCCTATTTATTTTTGCATGTTTCTTAGCAACAATTGTGATGAAGAATCCATGATATTGCCGGAACTTCCGCAAATTTAACAATACAAAATCAGCACTAATACTCTGATTTTCAAGGAAAAATATGCTTGTTTTTCAAAATTAAATAAATTTATTTCAAATAAGTTTATTTCAAATAGATTTATTTCAAATAAAATTATTAAATTTGCGGAAAAAAAAAGTATAAACATTATGAAAGTACCATTTGTTTTTGGAAAAATAGCTGACGGCGATGATTTCACGGATCGAAAGGAAGATACAAAAAAACTTGTAAATAACTTTCAGGGACTGGTAAACACAATCATCATTTCGCCAAGAAGATGGGGTAAAACATCACTTGTAAACCACGCACTCAAGCAGCTTAGCGGTGATTCCGAATACCTGATTTGCAAAATAGATATATTCAACTGCAGGTCCGAAGCACAATTCTATCAGACCTACGTAAATGCCATTCTTCAAGCCTCATACACAAAATTTGACGAATTTAAATTGGCACTAAGAAAATATTTGAGCACTTTCGGACCTAAAATCACTTTATCGGACTTAGGCTCACAATTTGAACTCGGATTTGGCATAGACTTTTTTGACAAAAACTACTCTTACGATGAAATTTTGGACTTACCTCAAAAAATTGCCGCAGACAAGGATAAAAAATTCATCATCTGCATTGATGAATTTCAAAATGTAAGTTCATACGAGGATTCTATTGGTTTTCAGCGTAAACTACGTTCTCACTGGCAAAATCACACCTCCGTAGGTTATTGCTTGTTCGGCAGCAAACGACACATGCTTTTAGACATTTTCAGTAATTACGAAATGCCTCTGTATAAATTTGGAGACATATTGTTTTTGGACAAAATAAGTGCTGAAGAATGGACTGAATACATCGTTCAACGCTTTGAAGACTCCGGTAAAGAGATTTCACGCACAACTGCCTGCAAAATAGCGGAATACGTTGAATGTCACCCTTATTATGTGCAACAATTAGCACAACTCACATGGCTACGAACAGAAAACCATTGTAATGACGAAATTGTGAAAGATGCATTTATATCTCTTGTAAATCAACTTAGTCTGCTTTTCAGCAATATCATAGACACTCTTACTTTGAGGCAAATTCAGTTCTTAAAAGCAATCGCAAATGGTGTCACTCAATTCACTTCTTCCGCTACTATAAAAAAGTATAATCTTGGCACATCCGCCAACGTAAAAAATTTGCGTAATTCATTACAAGATAAAGATTTAATAGATATTCTGCCCAACAAAATTTCTATTCAAGACCCTGTTTTCGCATACTGGATAAAACAGTATTAGCATTTCTTTGCAGACCTGCCAATTTTGTGCGTTTAACAGCGGAATGGGAGAAAATGGCGGAAAATTCAGGCTGTGCGAGTGATAAAACCGCCTGAGGAGTGAGCGAGGAAAGAGCCGGTCGGATGTGAAAGGCTCTCAATGGAGTGAAAGGCGGTGCGGCATTATGCGGGCAACATTTCTGACATTCATCGCAGCCGTAAATGCCACGCAATGAGACGTTTGCAGGCAAATCACCGCGATGCTCAATGGTGAGATAAGAATGGCATTTGCGAGCATCAATATGGTGGTTTTCTATGGCTGCACCGGGGCAATGCTTCACGCACGCCATGCAGTCGCCGCAAGAAAGTGTGCAAGGCTCATTTGCTGGCAAAGCAATAGACGTAACTATCTCACACAAAAAGAAATAACTTCCTGCACCGGGAACTATCAGCATTGAATTTCTACCCTGAAACCCTACTCCGGCTCGTACTGCCCAATATCTCTCGAGAATAGGAGCGGAATCCACACAAACTCGTGCCGCAAATCCTTGATTTTCAACATATTGAACAATAGGTTTGAGACGTTCCCTCAGCACTTCGTGATAGTCGTCGCCATGTGCATAAAGAGCAAAATTGCACGGATTTTCACCCTCAGCCACTTTGTGGAAATAACTCATAGCCAGCACTATAACTGTTTTTGCACCATCAAGAAGTAAACGAGGGTCACGGCGGATTTCAGCATGGTTTGCAAGGTACGCCATATCCGCATTTTTACCTTCCGCTATCCATTTGCCATAAAACTCTGTCACAGAAGCATCTACAGGCTCTGCATCTGCAAAACCGATAGCATAAAAACCGGCATCTGCGGCAAGACGTTTTATTTCTTCCTTACATTTCAATGGGGAGCAGCTCATAACCCTGTTCTTTGAGCCATTCAATAGACTTAGGCAGTGCGAATTTTATGTGCTCTATGGACTTCAGAGAATCGTGAAAAACAATGATAGAGCCATTTCTGGCATATCGCTTCACGTTTTTGAAAATTCTCTCGGACGACAGCGAAGGGTCATAGTCACGAGTCACAAGGTCGTACATTATAATATTATAATGTTCTTTTATGACTTGCATTTGGGACCAACCGAGAAGCCCGTGAGGCGGACGGAAGAGAGTACTGTCAATGAGTGCGGCAGCCTCCTCAATATCACGGATATAAGTATGAAAAGACGATTTAAGCCCCTGAATATGGTGCATAGTGTGATTACCGTAAGAGTGTCCGCGGCGTTTTATTTCCTCAAAGAGTTCCGGATGCTTGCGAACATTGTCACCCACCATAAAAAAAGTGGCTTTCACATCGTATTTGTCAAGGGTGTCTAAAATCCAGGTAGTAAGTTCCGGGATAGGACCGTCGTCAAAAGTGAGATAAGCCACCTTTCTCCCCTTGCGAGGCAATCGCCAGATTGCCTCGGGGAAGAATAGACGGTAAAATAGAGGTGGCTGCTCAATAAGCATTACGAATAAAATTAGTTAGAGGCTTGCACTTCCAGGAGGTGTGTCAGGTCAATACCCTGCTCAACAAGTGTATTGAGCAATTCTTCCACATCACCACCATTATCGGTGTAAGTTGTGAGCAAAGACACCACGTATGTAGGAGCGTATCTGTCAATACGGCTTATAGTGGCAAGTTGCCACGGTTTTCTCTGGAGAACGGTGAGATACTTGTAAGTTTTTGCGTAACGTACAATTTCCGAAGCCAGGATTTCAAAACCTTTCTGCTTGAGTTCCTCGTTGTCCGTAATAGTGCCGAGTTTGCAGTAAATATCACCTATAGACTCACCCATTTGTATTCCGTACGGAGCAAATTTCACGGGGAGCTTAGTGTCCATTATGTCCAGAATATTTTTAGTCTTGGCAAAGTATTCGTCTCCTTTGGCTTTTCTTTCCGCATCTGCAGTTTCATCACCGTTTTCGTCATACTTATAGTCAATACCCTTGTTGTAAAGTTCACGAGCAAGGTCCATGAGCGAGCTGCGGTGAGTAGTCACCATGCGTCGGATAGTTTCGTCAAGGTAAAGGTCTTTGCCGTTTGCGTATGCTTCGTCAAGACCACCCCAGCGGAATTTTGTAGTGACGTTTTCATACATTCTGTCCACATCCGGCATCGGGTCTGTGTCCGGAGCATTCACAAGCAGAGGAGTGACCATATAAGCAAGACCGGTGTTACGCATATATGGTGAAAGACCGATATAGTAGCTTTCCGGAACGGTCATAGCGAAATAAACAGGGCGATTCCAACCGTTTTTAATGCTTGTGGCAAGGAAATCCAGCGATAAAGCCTTGCTGAGGCTTGCACCGCCTTCCGCTTTTACGTCTTTATCCTCAAGGAAGTTAACAGCAATGTAATCTTCCGCCGTTTCAGCCTCTTCCGCAGTGATAATGCCTGCTTGGACAGCCTTGTTTACATCAATAGGAATATACATATTTGGATACTTCCAATATGAAATGTCCTTTGAACCCGGAGCAGGAGCGGATTTATAGAGCGAATCCAGTGCGGAGAGAGCTTCCACAGGAGAGTTAACGGCAGTTTCTTCGTCAATATAGCTGAACTGAATCCTGTCGTAAGCGTAGTTTTCCGGTTTTGCAAGCATATCAATGCCCGGTGCGCCTTCCGTCTCAATACGCATCTGGTTTGCGTACCAGTCTGTGGTGAGGTATGAAAGGTTCACCACGCGAACGTCCGTTCTGTAGCCTTCCACTTCCTGTGCGTACCAGAGCGGGAAAGTATCATTGTCACCGTTTGTGAAAATAATAGAGTTTGGAGCAAGGCTGGAAAGATAATTGAATCCGAAGTCGCGTGCACAATATCTGCCGGAGCGGTCGTGGTCGTCCCATGTTTGTGACACCATTTGGAGTGGCACGAGGATACCCACAAGTGCTGCAAATGCAGCTGCAGGCAGTTCCGCTTTCGGATTTTTCTTCATAAAGTTCTTGATAATATTTGCAATAGCGAGTACACCAAGACCCACCCAGATGGAGAACGCATAGAAAGAGCCTGCAAAAGCATAGTCACGTTCACGCGGCTGCAAAGGCGGCTGATTGAGGTAAAGCACGATAGCAATACCCGTCATAAAGAAGAAGAAAAATACCACCCAGAACTGCTCAATACCGCGTTTTGAATAAAACGCTTGCCATAGCATACCTATAAGACCAAGAAGGAGCGGCAGCATATAGAACACGTTGTGACCTTTGTTGCCCTCACCGTATTCGTCAGGGAGAAGCGACTGGTCGCCCAGGCGAGCATTGTCTATAAACGGAATACCTGAAATCCAGTTACCGCGGTTCACTTCCCCATTGCCTTGAATATCGTTTTGGCGACCTGCAAAGTTCCAGAGGAAATAACGCATATACATGTGGTTAAACTGGTAGTTTATAAAGTATTGCAGGTTCTGCACAGCTGTAGGCTTGTTTGTGTCAACTCCGTAAGGCGAACCCGGGTAAAGTTCGAAGGTAGAGCCGTCCTCGTTTTGATACGGATATATTGTCACCTTTTCCATATCAGCCTCCGTGGCGCCAATCCAGTCCAGATAAGCCTTGGGGTGCTGTCCGGAGCGGCTGTACATACGCGGGAAGAGGACATTCGGTGTCCATTCGTATTCTTCTTTTTGACCTGTTACCACATACTCGTCTCTCTGCAGAGAATCCGTTTTCACAACCTTTGCATAGAGGTTTTTGCCTTTATTCATCTTTGCAGTAGCACCACCGTTGGAACTTACGATATATATAGGCGAAGATGTGAATTGGCGACCGTAAAAGAGGGGATTTTCACCATACTGCTCGCGGTTCAGGTATGAAGAAAGTGCAAAAACGTTGTCCGGAGTATTCTGGTTCATTGTAGGGTTTGCATCGGAGCGAACAAGAATGAGAGCATAACTTGAATAGCCGATGAAAATCACGAGAATACTCGTTGTGGCAATGCTCAGAAGGCGGTATGGCAATTCTTTTGCCTTGAAAATCCATATCAGCAATGCAAGTGTGAGAAGTGCCGGTATCAGCATGGAATCGCCTATAAACGTGATTCCGGAAAGGAACACCGCAAGCACAAAGGAGATGCGTATTTTTGCATCACTCGTCTGCGTATATAGCTCATAAATGCTCCATAACAGAACTGCTATCAAAAGGAACGCATAAACCGCCACACCAACGTTATAGCTACATGAAAAACTGTTTACAAACAGAAGTTCAAAGTACTGTGCCATTTCAATAAAGCCCGGCACAAGTCCGTAAAGGATAAGTCCTATGACCACGCAGGAAATGCCGAGTGTGATGAGCGAACCTTTTGCAGTGGTATCTTTATATTTGCGGTAGTAAATCACAAGTGCTATTGCCGGAATACACAGCAAGTTCAGCAAGTGCACGGCAATGGAAATACCTATAACGTACGCTATAAGCAGCAAATATTTGTCGCTGTGCGGCATATCGGCACGATCCTCCCAGCGGAGAATGAGCCAGAACACGAGTGCCGTGCAGAATGATGAAAAGGCATAAACCTCACCTTCCACGGCAGAAAACCAGAATGTGTCGCTCCAGGTATATACCAGTGCTCCACAAAGTCCGGAACCGAGGATAGCAATAGTTTTAGGCAAGGAAATCTCCTGTGCATCGTCTGCCACCACAAGGCGACGTGCCAGATGCGTCACGCTCCAGAAAAGGAAGAGTATTGTTCCGGCACTGAGGAGTGCGGACATAGTATTCACGCAGTAGGCTGCCAGCGAAACGTCACCACCTGCAAAGTTCACGAAAAAGCGTGCTGCAAGCATAAATATCGGGTTGCCCGGCGGGTGTCCCACTTCAAGTTTAGTACCTTGTGCTATAAATTCCGGGCAGTCCCAGAAACTTGCGGTAGGCTCGAGGGTGAGAATGTACGTCACCGCAGCCACCACGAAGCAAAGCCACCCCAGAGATGCGTTGAGAATCTTAAATCTTTTCATCTATTCTAAAAAATACAATATTTTTTTATCTACGAACGAGTTTCACACCTGTCACGGTTCCGTCTGCCATAGTCACTCTCACTATGTACAGTTTTGTTTGCCACTGTGAGGTAGAAATCCGAGCATTATCAGCATTTATGCTTTCCGCTGCAAGCTGCAAACCTGTAGCATCATAAACTTCCACATTGAGTATTTCGTTGTCTGCCAAGACGTTAATTACATCGGCATCAAACCAAACAGCAATTTTTGCCTCCTTGAGGTCGTCCGAAACCACATTGTCCGAACCGGTTGTGGATTCCGTTAATTTAAACTCTTTCCACTGATTTTCCGCTTCGAAAACCGCCTTGTTTGAAGCAGTGACGTAAAGCCAAACTTCAGGCTGATTTACTCCGCTCCAAACATTTTCACCAAGTGCGGGAGCTTCGCTTAATTCTCTCACAAAGAGGTCGCCGAGTGAAGTCCAGTTTGCCATTGCATAGTCGCCGAGGTATTCTACAGTAGCAGGCAAAACAAACTGATTTATTTTGCTGCAACCGGCAAGTCCGTAACGACCAACAGAAACCAAAGATGTGTTCACACCCGGAGTTTCAGAATATTCTTTTGTGTATTCATAAGCAAGTTCGGAAAGTCCGTAAAAGCCATAGTCGTCAATCACTTGGAGACTGCTCGGAAAATTGAGCGATGTGAGTGCCTTTGCAGCAAAAACGGCACTATTGCCAACGGTTGTCAGGTTTTCCGGCAATTTAAGCGTTGCAAGTGAACCACATTCCGCAAAAGCACCGGCAGAAAGCTCCGTAAGTTTTGTGCAGGCAGACAAATCCGCAGCAGCAAGAGCAGTTGCGGCAAATGAATATTCGCCTATATTTTCAAGATTTTTTCCAAAAGTGAAAACGGCAAGCGATGTGCAACCCTTAAAGGCACTATTGCCGATATTTACAAGGTTTGCACTTCCTGCTACACTTTCAAGTGCCGTACAACCGGCAAATGCTTCGTCTGAAACACTTGTTGCACCGGAAAAATCCACAGTGCGGAGAGATGTGCAGTCTTTGAAAGCACGATTTCCAACAGCCGCACCGGCAGGTATAGTCAGAGACTCCAAGTTTGCTGAAGCAAGTGCAAATTCACCGATTTCCGCCAGGGAAGCAGGGAAAGCGATAGACTTAACGGAAGAACCGAAAAGAGCATAACTTTGCAGCACATTTGCAGGTGAAGTAAAGTTGCCGTTACGCAAAGCTGCACCTTCGTATGCCACGATTGTAGCACCGGAGATATCCAGGCTTTCCAGTTTTGTCATTTCAGACGCTATAAATTCAAGGTCTGAAGCATCAATGCTACCTGTAACGGTGAGTGATGTTTCATTAGTGTTTTCGCCTACAAGTGCAGCCAGTCCACCGGGAGTGGATTCAACAGCCATAGCAGAGCAAGTCATTGCTGCCGCAGCGGAAAAAAGTATAAATTTTTTCATAAATCCGAATATTGTTTTCTTATTTTGCCAAATTATGCATCAATTTCACAGCACGCATCGCCTGAAACGTAAGTGCATAATTATCAATTTGCAAAGTTACAATTTTTTATCGGATTATTCTCCGAATAAACACCATAATAATTGTTAACTTGCATGATATTTGCAAAATGTTGAAAATAACAATCCCTATATTCACCCAACAAAGCAATTTCAGGCTCTTACTGCTACAATCATGGCTTGGATAGCCAATATGATTTTATAGAATTAAACCAAGTTTTTCTTTCACCAATTTTTGAAATCTCTTCATCATAGAAAATGAATAATTTTTCGCATAAATCAAGCATCCATTGTTTTCGATTGGTATTTCTTGCAGTAAGAAACTTTAATTTATTCGCATTTGCAATTTGAATCTGTCCCCAACCTAAAGCACCTAATGTCAAACAACTCCAATCAAAAGACTCAATTCTCTTAAAATCACATCTTGTATATTTAATTTCATTTTCTATAACTTTATATGAAACTATTAATATACAAAAATTGTTTTTGTCATCATTTTTGTAAAATGTTGCTAATCTCTTAACTGATATAAGATTAGGCATATTAAAATCAGTATCTACATTATGTGTTTTAACATCTACAGCATAATAATTACCTACAGCATCCTTAAAAGCCATATCCTCCATAGACCTTCTACTAAAATCAGAACTAACATCTATTCCATATTCGTTTAGAACTAATTCCAACCCTGTTTTTCCAAGATAATCTTGAACGGCATCTCCAACAGCCCTTGGTGAACTCAATGAAGAACCTGATACTATTTTTGTTGCTTTTTCTGTAAGGTTTTTGAGTATTGAAGATGCTATTTTCTCTAAATTCATTTTTTTCATAACCTATCCGAATAATGTTGGTAAATCAAATATTTCATCTGTGGTTTTAGAAACTACTTTTGATGAAGATTGTTGTTTTTTTTGTTCTCCCAAAGAATTTCGTTCCCAAAAAATGCCATCTACATATCCTTGTATAGAACTATCTTTCAAAGAATTTATCAACCTTTTGGCCGCCCAAAGACAATATTCATGATTTATTTCTACTCCGCAGAACTTTCTACCAAGTTTTTGTGCAACAACAGCGGCAGTTCCACTTCCTAAAAAAGGGTCAAAAACTTTATCTCCCGGTTTAGTAGAAGCAAGTATAAGTTTTGCATACAATTTCTCCGGTTTTTGTGTAGGGTGATTTGTATTCTCAGGCATAGACCAAAAAGGAACACTAATATCGTCCCAAAAATTTGATGGATACGTAATGCGGAAATTACCCATATTTGTTTCTTCCCAATCTTTTGGTTTTCCATCAACTCTATACGGTGCAATAACCTTTCGCTTCATCTTGACAGATTCTACATCAAAGTAATAATTCCTTGGATTCTTGACAGCAAACCAAATATCCTCCATAGAGTTTTTCCAATTTGTTTTTGCTCCTCTGCCCTTTTCTCTTTGCCACGTAATGCGATTTACAATAGTAAGCCGTTCTTCTATTACTCGCTGCATTGATGACGAACATTTCCAATCACCACACATATATAAAGTTCCATTAGGTACCAATTTGTCGCAAACTTTATAAAACCAACTCCTAAGATAGTCCTCATATAAATATGATTTCATACTGGAAAACTTATTACCATGAAAATCCTTATCAAGATTATATGGAGGGTCTATTATGATTAAGTTGAAGTATTCGGAGGGGATATAGTCTATGCAATCAAACAAGTCTGCATTGATAATGCAATTGTCTGCAAAAGACTTTTTTATAGCATTTTTTGAAAATAATAATTTTTCTAATTCTGGTATTTCATTTTCTGAAACAACCAATGTCCTATTTCGCTCTGCCGGATTCTTCTCAACCATTTGATGAATATTTATGTTAAATTTTATTGAAACAATATTGAAAATCACCAAAATGTCTTTTAATATCAATCAGTTGGGCAACAATTATATTGATATACTAATTTTATATACACAAAGGTGATAGAATAAACTACTGATAATGGAAACCTAATTTTCAATTATACTGCAAATTAAAAACTTTTTACCGAAACATTACCTGTTTTTATAAATATTTTTTAACTTTTTAACACTTATCTCACCGATATCTCCTATCCACGTTATTTCACAAAGACAGCAAACGAGCGGCATTTTGGGCTACAATCCGGATGAGTTCTTCCGGAGTTTGATTGCGTACGGCTGCAATAGTGGTGATGATTTGAGATATGGAATAGGAAGAAGTGTCCGTTTCCAGGAGAAGGCGACTGTCCGGGATAGCACGCACGGCATCCGGATTAAAACGCTCACCTATAGAGAGATAAAAACCTGCACGAAGGAGCTGCTCCGCAAGGATTTCCTTGCCGCGAAAACTATGAATAATCCACGGCATCTGAGGACAAAACTTGTTTTTTATGGGAATGAGCAAATCCGTAGATTTCACGGCATGAATCACGAGCGGCAGACCGTGTTTTTCGCTCATCTGTGCTTGAACCATAAAAATTCGCTTCTGGATTTCTATGTCTGCCCCGCGAACACGGTCCAGACCGGATTCACCTATTGCCACTACTCTTTTGTCTGCCAAACGGCTCTCCAAAATCACGAAATCCATAGCACTAAACTCTTTCCACGGGTGAATACCCACAGATATAAATCCCTCACCCTGAGGAATTTCCTCCTCCACGGAAAAAGATGTGACCGCTTCCGTGGAAATGTCTCCGTGATGATGAAAATCAAGAATCATGGCACAGGGTCGTAACCGCTACCACCCCAAGGGTGACAGCGACAAATTCTTTTTATAGCGAGCCAAAGTCCTTTTATGGGTCCATGCTTGCGAAGAGCCTCAATAGCATATTGGCTGCAAGTGGGAGTATATCTGCAGGAGGCAGGGAGCATGGGAGAAATGCAAAGCTGATAAAACCTCACAGGTAAAATCAGGATTGCACAGAAGAATCTTGAGAGCATTGCTGAGCAATTTTACTTAGAATCTTTACCACCGCACGATTTATCTGCTTGTAATCCGTGATTTTATCAGCGATATAAACAAAAGCCATATCAATAGGCAAAGATAAACCTCCGAGGATAGCCGGGCGGTTCAAACGATAAGCCTCACGGATTCTCCTACGCAGCAAAACGCGGTCCACGGCGTGGCGAATTTTTCTGCGAGGAACGGATATAAGAAATTTGGGGGTGTCTGCGTCAGCCTTACGCTTATCGTTCACCCTCCAAACAATACGCAAAGGATATGCGAGGGCGGCTTTAGAGTCGCCGTCACGCATAAACAGTGCGTCAATAGCAATGGTTGAGCAAAGTTTATGAGCCTTGTTCAGCCCAAAAGGTTTCATGAGTTATGCTCCGTAAGATAAGCATCAAGAGCAGCGGTCATAGACGGAGTTTTAGGGTTCGGTGCCTGGAAATCAAGGCGCAGACCGGCATCTTCCACAGCCTTTGCAGTAGAATTGCCAAAAGCTCCAATCTTAATATCACCCTGGTTAAATTCCGGGAAGTTTTTCAGCAGCGAGTCAATACCGGCAGGACTGAAGAAAAGAAGCATATCATAGTCAAAAGCCTCTTCCGGAGTGAAATCGTTGCTCACGGTGCGGTACATCACAGCTTTTTCGTACTTAATCTTGGTGTTGTCCAGCGGACAAGCCTCGTCTTTATGTACGTCGCTCACTGCATAGATGTAGTTTTCCTTGCAGTGCTTGTTCATATATTGAACCAGAACAGGGTCGTCCAGTTTACCTGTAGTTCCGTGGAAAACTTTGCGTTTACGGTAAATGGTGTATTTTTGCAGGTAAAGAGCAATTGACTCTGTGGTGCAGAAATATTTCATAGTTTCAGGGACAGTGTATCTCATTTCTTCACAGATATGAAAGAAACTGTCTATTGCAGCCTTAGCGGTAAAAATCACTGCCGTACATTCCGGAATAGAAACTTTCTGCTGGCGAAATTCCTTTGCAGACAATCTTTCCACTTTGATAAACGGGCGGAATACCACCTCAACGTTATGTCGCTGTGCGATATCGTAATACGGCGACTTATCGTTTGACGGCTTCGGTTGGGATACTAAAATTTTCTTTACGCTCACTTCGCTAAAATCTTTTGATTTTTGTTAACAAATTATCTACACAAAAGCCGTACTTCCGCGTAGATTACTATCAAAGGTATTATTTCGAGAGTGCAAAGGTACAAAATAAAATAAAGCAAAGAGTAAATTTCGTCAAAAAAAATTCGAAAACCTTTCACGATAAACAGCGATTTCACGCCTAAAAACAGGCATAAAGCCGTGATTATCATTGCATTAGTGAATGGAGGGTAAAAAACGGCTATTAGAGTGGGGAGAATCAGAAGCAGCGAGCTGACAGACGACGAAATGTTGTAACCTCTCAGCCAAAGCTTTGTTGCTTCCTTGTCTGCAAACACGGCTCCCACCACAAAATATGCGGACACCTGAAAGGCGTAAAGTCCTGCCGTGAGCAGCACTGTTTTGCCGAGTGCACCGCTGATAATCCCCTCAAAACCGAAATGCGAACGGAAATGGAGATATAGGAGTATCGCCTGGCACACACAAAGTTGCAAAATCAGCACAAAAGAGGCACGAAGTTCATTTGCAGTATGGTCGTCAAAAGCATTTGAGCGACGGCGCACACCTATCAGATCCTCCTGAATATTCTTGAACATTCTGCTGCAATGGTGATAATTCAGGACTACCGCCACTATAAATGTGAGAAGCACCGCAGTGAGAGGATAACTGTCTCCGGGAGATGAATTACGCTCCACAGGCGTCTCTCCTTGCAGATAGCCTATTCTGCCCGTTGCACACAGCCGAGCGTCCTCCACAGACGAGGGTGCGTCCATGGCAGAACACTTGTGTATGCAAAAGGGTATAGGTTCCATATCTGTTTTTGCCTATATCAGCGTGGTCAGAGCTTAATATTTCAAAAATCTATCTGCTTGCTATTATATAAGAGCCAATTATATAAAAGCCGGATTTATCAGAAATTTATCTCCTTACCAGCTTTGAGTTCACCGTCTTCAGCCTCGGAATCGTCGGCAACTTGCTCTTTAGCCATAGCCTTGAATCTATCCACGATTGTCTTGTCTCTGTTGTAAGCCGGATATTGCTCCAGAAGTTCAAGAATAGACTCATCGTCAATCTGCTGCGGAGAGAGAATAAAGAAACGCTGACGCTCAGCCTTAAATCTCTGAGTGGCATCTTTACCATAGGTTTCAATTATTTTCTGTTCGTAGCCGTCGTTTTTCTGTGCTTCCTGTTCTGCATCGGTTTGTTCCGCTTTTGCTGCGTCATCTTGCTCATAGTCGCCGTTTGAGTCGGTATCAAAGCCTGCAGCGAGTACGGAAACTTTAATTTCCTCGTTCAGAGTATCGTCTTGATAAACACCCCAGATGTAAGTCTTGTTTTGAGTGAAATTGCTCATAAACTGAGTGAGCTGGTTCACTTCCTGAGTTTTGAACGGGCGTTTAGAGTCCTTGTTGAAGTGGATACAGATAAGGATACGCTTGGCAGTGAAGATATTCTTGTTTTTGAGCAACGGAGAGTTCAAAGAATTGTTTATAGCCTCCGTGATTCTGTTTTCTCCCGTACCATAGCCTGTAGAAATAATTGCAGTACCACCATTACGCAGAGTGGTGCAAACGTCTTGCAAGTCACAGTTTATGTAGCCTTGCATATTGATAAGGTCCGAAATACTTTTTGCCGCATTGCATAGAGTTTCGTCAGCCTTATGGAAAGCATTCATAAAGTCCAGGTCCGGATAGATGTCGATAAGACGCTCATTGTTCACAACAAGCATCACATCAACGTATTTGCTCATTTCCTCAGCACCTGCAAGGGCGGATTTAATTTTTTCAAAGCCCTCAAAGAGGAAAGGAATTGTGACGATACCCACGGTGAGAATACCACGAGCTTTGGCGATACGTGCCACAACGGGAGAAGCACCCGTACCTGTTCCTCCACCCATACCGGCAGCGATGAACACCACCTTTGTGGAATCGTTGAAAAGAGCCTCAATAGCAGCCGCACTCTCTTCCGCAGCCGCACGAGCCTTTTCCGCTATCGCCCCTGCACCGTTACCGCCGCAAGTTTTGGGGCCGAGGAGTACCTGTGTAGGCACGTTCGAGCCTTGCAGAGCCTGACGGTCCGTGTTTGCAATAGCAAAGGTTATATCTTTGTAACCTTGGCTGTACATATAGTTTACGGCATTACAACCACCGCCACCAACACCAAGCACTTTTATCTGTACCGGAGCAGGTTGATTTTTACTACCGTTAAAATTGTTTGTATCTGCGATATCTTCTATTGTCATGATTCAAAAGTTTTAAGCCTATTAAAAATGTGTTTTTAGTCCTCAGGGTCATTGTCTGAGAGCAAATCTTTAAGACGGTCCAGGATAGACCTTGTGTTTGCCTTGTGAGGTTTGGCAGGTTTTTCGTCTTCCTCCTCATCAAGAGTCACATTTTCCTCCTCACCTATTCTGGACTTGTCGTTTTGCTCTTCCGCCGGTTTTTCTTCCGGCACGGCAAGCATGCTGGTTTTAACTTTGAGTTTTTCCGCATGAGCCAGGAGAGCGATAATATCAACATGGTCCGACGGACGGAGAGTTTTATCGCATATTTCAATATCTGCAGCAGGTTCGGCAGTACGGATTTTGAGTCCTGTCTGTTGGCTCAAGAGGGAATTGAAGCCCACAAGTTTGGAACCACCGCCTGCAATAATTATTCCGCAGGGCAAATCTTCCGCCTTAAGTCCGGCGTACGTCAGTTGCTCGTTAATATTAGCCACAATTTCACTTGCACGAGCGTAGATATAATTATTAACCTCCTCATTTTCAGAGTTTGACGCCTTCTGTTCCGGATCAATATTTCCAACGGCTTTTTTGAGTTCTTCCGCAGTGCTTTCCAGGCAAGAGCGGAGAATCATAATGTCGCGAGTGATGTTTCGCGAGCCTAAAGGCAGAGTGACAAGGTAACGGAGCCTTTCGTTTTTATAAATGGAAACAGTGGTGGTTTCCGCACCGAAATCCACAAGCATACACCCGAGTTTTTTCTCTTCATCTGTCAGAACGTGGCTTGCAAGAGCTATAGGGAGAATAGGATATTTCTGCACTTGGAGTACATTTTCCTCATCTGCCGACTGATTTTCAAATACTCTTGCCAGATTTATTTTAAGTTGCGGATTGCAGTACACAACATTCATGGAAGCACTGATGGAATTGCAGAAAATACCCACGGGATTTTGCTGCAAAGTGCCGTCAACCACAAAGTCACGCAGAAGCACTTTCACCACTTCCTTGTCACGCACACCATCTTCGCCTATTTCACGACGAATGTCACGGATTATTTCTTCCGTAATTTTAGTTTCTTCCGTAAATTTCTTTTCCGCGGATTTCACTGTGGAACGCAGTGTGTGTCCGGAGAGCGAAATAAGTGCCGTTTTAATCTTGTTTGGAGCAATTTTTGGATTTTCCTCCAGTTTGCGGCGGATAGACACAATGTGAGAATAGACGTCTGCCGGCTTTCTCACACAACCGTAGTGAACGATATCGTTCGCACGTTCCTCTTCAATAGCTATCACAGACATTTTGCCTGTCAAGGAATCCACAGACGCCACAGCTCCCTTAATCTTGGAGCTTGCAATTTCAAATGCTGCAATATATCTTGTTTCTGACATAATTGTGGTGTATTATTATATGGTTGTTTTTTATTTATTCTAATATACTGAGTATCAACTTGTTTTCTTTTTATTCTTTTTGATAATTCCCGTTTCTCCCTCCGGAAGCGGCACTATGCTTTCATCTATTTCGCCTTCCATTTCCGTGGAATCCGGCTCAGCGGTGAGCACTGGAACAGGACTTGCTTTTTTGCGTTTTGTGGCTACCACCTGGCCGTCCCATTTAAGCGAGATTGTGTCGTAGTACTCCCACCCTTTTTTCTTCATGATAGCGGAGTAAAAACACTTGAGGCGTCGCATCTTGTTTTCCAGATTATTAGCCTTTCCGAGGTTTACCACATGATTTGAAATCATAGGCACGGCAATGATGTCGCCGTTATCCGCCACACTGAAAGAGGTGAAATAGTTGTCGTAGTCCTTATTGCCGTTTATGAAGTCCAGGAGAGGCAAATAGTCATGGATTTGCCCTGCACTGTCCATGTGAGCAATGAGAACGGGAACGTCCGCCCTATAAGCATAGTCTGCAAAAAGGCGTTTTCCGTCACGGTTCACATAGTACGAGTCACCGCGGTCAATAAGCCTTGCCACAGGCTGCATAGCCAGAATATCAACACTTATATACACGGAATCCGCACTGTATTTTCTCACCACGTTTGCCCACTCGATGTTGTCAAACTTATTTAGGTGACATTCAATAGTATCAATATCAATGCTATATACAGGCACTCCGGCTGTGTATGAACAAACTTCACGGATTCTGTCCAGGGCATCTTCCGCTTTCACAAAACGGTTTTCCGGGTCGATAAGATGAATTTTCACACCTGCGGAACGATCCTGAGCAGCCTTAATGTCGCACAAGGTAATGCTCACCGATAGGTATGCTATCAGGAGTATTGAAAGAATCATGTATATTATCGCCTTGCGTGACATATTATTCAATCGGGTTCGTTTATATCTTTTTTATTGCCTTTGCTTTCGGGCATTTTCCACTATTTCCGGCAGCAGATTCACCATATCACCGGCACCTGCCGTCAAAAGGACTTCAAAGTTACAATTTTTTATTGTATCTATCAAATCCGACTTGACTATCAAACGTTTTTGCGGTGCTTTTATGTCGTCGAAAATAATTTTAGACGTCACCCCGGGTATCGGTTCTTCTCTTGCGGGATAAATATCCAGGAGCACCACCTCATCTGCAAGCGAAAGTGCCTGAGCAAACTGCGGAGCGAAGTCGCGAGTGCGTGTATAGAGGTGCGGCTGAAAAGCCACAGTGAGTTTTCTATGCGGGTAAAGTGCTTTTACAGAGGAGATTGAGGCTTTCAGTTCATCCGGGTGATGTGCATAGTCGTCTATAATCACACGTCCGTTTTCACCGGGTTCTTTGAGGTAAAATTGAAAGCGGCGTTCCGCTCCCATGTAAGACGCCAAAGCCTTTTTTGCAGACTCGGGGTCAAATTCTTTGAGGCGAGAACAAGCAGCCACTGCGGCAATGGCATTTTCAATATTTATTTCCACAGGCACACCGAGGTTTACGTCTTTTATCACCATTTCCGGTGTGACAATGTCAAAGACTATTTCGCCATTTCCGCGGCGAATATTTTCCGCATGGAAATCTCCTTCATCACGGGAGTACGTAAACACCTTAACTCCCTGTTTTTGACGCGGTTTCATCTTAAGCCCCGTGTGGATAATCAGGTAGCCGTCGTCGGCTATCAGTTCCGTGAAATGAGAAAAACTTTCCAGGTACGCTTCTTCCGTGCCATAGATATCCAGATGGTCCGGGTCCGTGGCGGTTACCACGGCAATGTATGGCGAGAGATGATGAAAAGAGCGGTCAAACTCGTCTGCTTCTATCACGGAATATGGTGATTTTGCATTTAAGATAAAATTACTGCCGTAATTTCTCAGCACACCGCCCAGAAAAGCGTTGCAGCCTGCACCCTGAGTGCAAGTGAGGATATGTGCAGCCATAGAGGAAGTGGTAGTTTTGCCGTGTGTGCCGGAAAAGCAAAGGCTATGCGAATTTCTGGTCACCTCACCCAGCACTGCGGCACGCTTCACAACGTCAAAACCGCCGTTGCGGAAAAATTGCAGTCCGCGGTGTTCTTCCGGGATTGCCGGGGTGTAAACCACAAGTGTTTCTTCGGGGTTACGGAAATCCGCCGGGATAAGTTCCGGGTCATCGTCAAAGAATATTTTTACGCCCTCTTTTTCAAGTGCTGCCGTGAGTGGAGTAGCGGTCTTGTCGTAGCCTACAATTTTGCAGCCGAGTGAGAGGAAATAGCGTTCCAATGCCGCCATTCCTATACCGCCTGCTCCTATGAAATACAATTTGCTTTTCATTGCCTTAATTATCTTTTATTTTCCGGAATCTTTGCGAGATTCCAAAATTTCATAGACTTTTTCCACAATTTTTGTTGCGGCACCGGGGAGTGCCATTTTGAGTGCATTTTCCGCAAGAGTCTGTCGCTTTTTTTCGTCTGCCAGGAGTGCAACCACCTCTTTTGCAAGGTCTTTTTCACAGTCGGCATCAAGCACCATCACGGCGGCATCACGGTCTGCCAGTGCTTGTGCATTTTTTCTCTGGTGGTCCTCAGCCACGTTTGGCGAAGGAACAAGCACGGAAGGCATACCCACAAGTTGGATTTCTGAAATTGTGCTTGCTCCGGCACGCGAAATCATCACGTCGGCAGCCCTGTAAGCGAGGTCCATACGGCTTATAAAAGCCATAGCGGTGACGTTTTCCTTGCCGCTGACTTCCGCTATGCACTCTTTTGCATACAGTTTGCCGGTTTGCCACAGCAGTGAAGCCCCGGCTTCCAAAATTTGCGGATAAATCTTTTTTATAGTGTCGTTTATAGTTCTTGCACCCAGGCTACCGCCTACGGAAAGCACGAGCGGACGACTTGGGTCAAAGCCGAGTTGGCGTTTTGCTTCTTCTTTTGTGATATCGGAGTTCACAATGTTTGCACGGACAGGGTTTCCCGTGAGAACAATTTTTTCTGCCGGGAAAAACTTTTCCATTCCCTCGTATGCCACACAGATAGCGTCTGCACCTTCAGCGAGAAGTTTGTTTGTCTTTCCGGCGTATGAATTTTGCTCCTGTATAAGTGTGGGAATACCCAGTTTTTGAGCCTCCTTGAGAGTAGGTCCGCTGGCATATCCACCCACTCCAATCACAATATCCGGTTTGAAGTCCAAAAGGATATTTCTTGCCATTCTCATGCTCTTGAACAGTTGCCACAGCACCTTTATATTGCGGAAAATATTTTTGCGGTCAAAGCCCATAACAGGCAAGCCGTAAATAGGATAGCCTGCCTCCGGAACGCGTGTCATTTCCATTCTGCCTTCCGCTCCCACAAAAATGATGTCTGTAGTACACTTTTCCGTGCGATGCAGTTCGTTTGCTATGGAAATGGCAGGAAAAATGTGTCCACCTGTACCTCCGCCACTTATTATTACTTTCATTATTTCTAATTTAATTTGTAATATCTTATATCGTAAAACATTATCACTTTATCATACCCGGATTTTCCGCTTGCATGTCTTCCGGCAAGTTTTCTTTTTCATCTGCATTTTCTTCCTTCTTGGCAGACATTGCAGCCGTACGGCTCACGCTCAGCATAATACCAAAGGCAAAAGACGTGACAAGGATTGACGTTCCACCTTTTGATATCATTGGCAAGGGCTGACCGGAAACAGGGAAAAATCCGGTATTGATGCCTATATGGAACAGTGCTTCAAACACTATAAACACAGCCATTCCTATAATCATCATTGCAGGATAAGCACGGCGGCAACGTGATGCTATTCGTCCGGCTCGGAAAAGAATGGAGAGATATATCACCAGCACTATTATACCGCCTACAAATCCCCAGTCTTCCACCACTATAGAGTAAATATAGTCAATGTTCGGCAGCGGCAATCGCGACACCTCGCGGGAGTTGCCCGGTCCGTTGCCTATCACGCCTCCATGTGCCTGAGCCATACGTGAATAAACCACCTGGCGATTTTCGTCTGTGATAGGTTGCTCGTAAAGCGGAACGGTGTCACCATTCAGCCAGCGGTCCAGACGTGCCGTCCAAGTGCCGGAACGACCGAAAATGCCGTTTTTTTTCTCCTTGGCTTCTGCAGTTTGGACTTGTTCACCGGCTGTTTGTACATCTGACGGTGCTGCCTGAACCACTTCCGTAGTCTGCTCTTTTTTGTCTTTTGAATCACCACTCTTGATAAGTGAATGGATAAAAAGCACGCCTACACCTATCATCATATACACCACCAGCAAAAGTCCCAGATGCTTCCAGCGTATGCCACCCAAAAACATCATTGACACTGATATTGCCATAAGCAAAACGGTGTTTGTAAGTCCCTGAGTGATAAGCAATCCGCCAAACACGGCAACACATATTGCTATGATTCGTACTCCTCTCGCGGATAGTTTCTTTTCCTTGTCTTGCGATTTTGATGCCACAAGGGCTATCACCGCTACTGCAGAAAGTTTTATAAATTCCGACGATTGCAACTGGAAACCTAAAATTTCTATTGAGCGAACGGCATTGTTTGCACCAAAACCAAAAAGAAATACAACAATAGCCAATATAATACTTAATAATACCATAAGCGGCGTTAGCGGCAATAAATGGCGATAATTAAGCCTTGACGTGGCAAATGTTACAGCAACTCCCAGGGCAAGCGTGATGCCATGCCTGATTATCGGACCGAATATATTGTTCGGACTTACTTCCGGCGATGATGCACTGCTCACCTCTATTATAGAGATGAAAACAAGTGCCAGGTATGCTCCCCAGATGTACTTGTCCGCAGGACGGGAAAATTCCGTGCTGCTCGGGTTTGTTGTTTCTGCTGTTGCCATTGTTTTCCGGTTTTATAGCGCTTTTACGGCATCCTTAAATTGGCGACCGCGATCCTCATAGCTCTTGAAGAGGTCAAAACTTGCACAGCAGGGTGAAAGAAGCACGGTGTCGCCTTCCGTAGCCGCATTTTTGCAAGCAGTGACTGCATCTGCAAGCGAATGAGTATCAATCACTTGCACCGTATCGCCAAAAAAGTCCACAATTTTCTTGTTGTCTTTGCCCATTGCCACGATAGTTTTCACTCTTTCCTGCACAAGCGGCAAAATCTCCGTGTAGTCATTGCCCTTGTCTTTTCCGCCAAGGATAAGCACGGTGGTTTTGCTCTTTGGCATGCTTTCCAGAGCATACCAGCAAGAATTTACGTTTGTGGCTTTGGAATCGTTTATATAGCGAACACCGTCAACGTCTTTCACGTATTCCAAACGGTGTTCCACACCTGCAAAGTCTGAAAGTGAACGGCGTATATCTTCCTTTTTCACGTCAAGAAGACAGCCGGAAAGACCTGCCGCCATAGAGTTGAAAAGATTATGCAGTCCCGTCAGAGCAAGGTCCGCACGCGGCATTTTGAGTGACGTTTCCGGAGTGTTCAAAATGAGTTCTTCATCATCGTCAACGAATGCGGCACTGCCTGCATGGCGATGCTCCGCAAACGGGTAGAGGTGTGCCTCTGTGGTGATATGTTTGAACTGGTCCATAATCACAGGATCGTCCTGCCAGTAGATAATGGCGTCCTGTGATGTCATATTGTTTATGATTCTGAATTTGGCTTTTACGTAGTTTTGCATCTGATAGTCGTAGCGGTCCAAGTGGTCCGGTGTGATGTTCATCAGCACAGCCACGTTAGCCTTGAAATGATACATATTTTCAAGTTGGAAACTGCTGAGTTCTATCACATAAACGTCGTGCTTCTCCGTTGCTACCTGGTACGCGAGCGAGCGTCCCACATTTCCTGCAAGACCCACATTTACACCTGCATCGGAGAGAATATGATACGTGAGCAGTGTTGTGGTGGTTTTGCCGTTACTACCTGTGATACAAACCATTTTTGCATCCGTGTACCTGCCTGCAAATTCAATTTCAGAAATCACGGGAATGTTTTTCTCCGCAATTTTACGCATAATGGGAGATGTTGGCGGAATACCCGGGCTTTTTATCACCTCATCTGCATTGAGGATGAGTTCTTCCGTGTGCTTACCTTCTTCAAAAGGAATTTCGTATTTTTCCAGCATATCGCGGTACTTCTGCGATATTGCTCCAAAATCACTTAAAAACAAATCAAAACCTTTCACCTTGGCAAGCACTGCAGCACCCACACCGCTTTCGCCGCCGCCAAGGATTACGATACGTCTTTTATTACCTTCTGTAGCCATTGTAATATGTTTTTATTGTCTTTATTGTCTATTGCTTGTCCTTAAAAATCAACGTTTTACCTTATCTTAAGCGTTACAAATGTCATAACGGCAAGAATAATGCCAATAATCCAAAAGCGAATCACAATCTTGGATTCCGGCACGGACTGGAGCGGTTTCTGGATAAGTGCGTCTATTCCACTGTTTCCGGGTTTCTGGAAATGGTGGTGAAGCGGCGTCATTTTGAATACTCGCTTGCCTTCACCAAACTTTTTCTTTGTAAACTTGAAGTATGCCACTTGAATCATCACGGAAATGTCTTCCACAAAGAAAATGGCGCAAAGCAGTGGAATAAGCAGCTCTTTGTGAATCAAAATTGCAAACACGGCTATCACACCGCCGAGGGTGAGGCTGCCGGTGTCGCCCATAAACACTTGTGCCGGGTACGCATTGTACCACAAGAAACCGATAAGTGCACCGATAAATGCCGCCATATACACCACAAGCTCCGCAGAGCCGGGGACGTACATTATATTCAGATAGCCGGAATATATAAAGTTGCCGCCAAGGTATGCCATAATAGCAAGTGCCACACCTATTATGGCAGACGTTCCCGTTGCCAGTCCGTCAAGTCCGTCTGTCAGGTTTGCACCGTTTGAAGTGGCTGTCACGGCTATTATCGTCACTAAAATAAAGAGTATCCACCCTGCCGTTTCCGCATAGTCGCCGAGCCAAGATGTGAGATATGTATAGTCAAAGTTATTGTCTTTCACAAAGGGGATTGTGGTGATAGGTGCTTTGATGCTTTCCGCCTCAAATCCGGCAGAAACGGCTGTCTGTGAAACACGCTGAACCACAGTAACATTCTCACTCACCACCATATCATCGTTAAGGTACATCGTGAGTCCTACAATAAGTCCGAGTCCCACCTGACCCACAATTTTGAACTTGCCTTTAAGTCCGTCTTTATTGTGGCGGCTCACCTTGATATAATCGTCAAGAAAACCAATGGCGCCAAGCCAAATTGTGGCAAATATCATGAGTTGCATATATGTGCTGGTGAGGTCGCCGAGCAGCAAACACGGCACAAGGATGGAAACAATGATGATAACACCACCCATTGTGGGTGTGCCTTGCTTTTTCATTTGTCCTTCCAAATCCAGGTCACGAATTATCTCTCCAACCTGCATTTTCTGCAACTTGTGTATTATTTTCTTTCCTATAAAAATGGCTATCAGGAGCGACAACACAAGTGCCGCACCGGAGCGGAATGTGATGTATCCCATAAGTCTTGAACCCGGGAAATCCAGCCCGTAGAGATAGTCAAACAGATGATATAGCATTTCTTTTTACTGATTTTTTGCGTTTATAAATCTTTTTTACCTGATAATTTTTTGCCACACAACCTTATTTGTGGTCTTTCTCCAGTTCAAAAATGTCGCGGATTACTTCGCGGTCATCAAAATGGAGTTTTACACCGTTCACGTCTTGATACGTTTCATGACCTTTTCCTGCCACAAGCACCACATCACCACGCTGTGCAAGCACCGTTGCCACTCGGATTGCCTCTTTTCTGTCCGTAATGGTGAGAGTTTTCCTGCGTAACTGGTGTGTGTCCAGTCCTGCTTCCATATCCGCCAGAATAGCCTTAGGGTCTTCCGTACGCGGATTGTCGGAGGTGAGAATGAGCCTGTCGCTAAGTTTTGCAGCCTCGCGTGCCATTATGGGGCGTTTACCTTTGTCACGGTCGCCGCCGGCTCCCACAACGGTGATGATTCTGCCTGTGTTTCCGATAACTTCACGGATTGTGGTGATAACGTTTTTCACTGCGTCCGGTGTGTGAGCGTAATCCACAATAGCGGTATAGCCTATAACCGGTGACGTGAAAGTCTGGAAACGTCCTGCCACAGGCACGAGTTTACTCATATTCAGCAGCACTTTTTCATCGTTCCACCCCAGGAGGAGCGAAACGCCGTAAAGTGCGGTGAGATTGTAAGCGTTAAAGCGGCCTGTAAACATCACTTCCACTTCGCGGCGGTTAAACGTGATGAGAGTGCCGTCAAGTCTCTGCTCCAGGATTCTGCCGTTGTAGTCGCCGAGTTTCTGGAGTGAATATGTGTGCTTTGACGCAGCAGTGTTCTGGAGCATAACCTGTCCCACTTTGTCGTCAAGGTTCGTGAGTGCGAAAGCGCCTTTTTCAAGGCTGTCGAAAAACGATTTTTTTGCAGCGAGGTACGCATCCACGGTTTTGTGATAGTCCAGGTGGTCACGAGTAAGGTTTGTGAACACTCCTCCGGCAAATTTCAGCCCTGCAATTCTATGCTGATGTGCCGCATGGCTGCTCACTTCCATTGCCACGTATTCGCATCCGGCATCCACCATACGATGGAGCAAACCGTTCAGTTCTATAGGGTCCGGAGTGGTATGCGTAGCCGCAACCGCTTCCGTATCAACATAGTTCACAACCGTTGAAAGCAGTCCTGCCTTATAGCCGCAGAGACGTGCCATTTCATAAATAAGCGTAGCGATAGTGGTTTTGCCGTTTGTACCCGTCACGCCCACGAGTTTGAGTTTGCGTGAAGGATTGTCGTACCATTCAGAGGCTATCACTCCGAGTGCAATAGCACTGTTTTCCACTGTGACGTATGGCACATTTTCCGGTGTTTCCACCTCATAATCCGCCACAACAGCCACTGCACCGGCTTTCACGGCATCACCGATAAATGTGTGTCCGTCCACGTTCACGCCGCGGACTGCCACAAAAAGCATACCCGGTTTCACACTGCGTGAATCCGACGTAATGCCCTCTATTTGTATATCCTTATTGCCTTTTACGGCTTTAGGATTTATGTTTTCTATCAGTATTCCTAATGACTTTGACATTTACCTTTATTTTTCCTTTTGATTTTGATTCAAAATTATGTTTTTTCAGTTTAGGGTAAGTGTAATCGTCGTGCCTCGCTCGGCTCTCTGTCCGGGTGCCGGCGACTGGCTCACAACGTAACCCGTACCTACCGTTTTAACGTTATATCCACACAGTTCCACACGTTTTATAGCTTCACGCAGTCCCATGGAAACCACATTCGGCACCAATCCGCGACGCAATGTGTCCGGCATGGCTTTCGGGCAAATAATACCCGTGATATCCGTAACGGACTCGTAAGTTTTCGCATCTGCAGTGCGGAAAATGTGTGCTTTATCGTCTTTTTTCTTTTCGTCTTCCTCTATTTCCATTTTGCCGAGATAGCCGCGTGCGTACATTTTTTCCGCCATTCGTCCTATCACCACACCGCAGGACCTACCCGGAGAAACAGACCTTGCAACCACGTCGTCAAAAATTACGAGCATGGTGTACTGCGGGTTGTCGTAAGGAAACATTCCGCAGAAAGAAAGGCGCTGATTTGAACCGGAATAACCTTTTCCCGGCTGAGTTTCCTTAAATGCAGTACCGGTTTTTCCGGCAATAGGAATCTTGAACTGCCTCATACCGAATGATGCCGTACCCTCCGTAACCACGGCACGCATACACTTGCGAACCTGGCGTGCATGATCCTCCGTGCAAATGCGGTCTCGGATGTAAGACACCGGATTTTCTATCACCGTATCCGGACTTATAAGTTCCGTGTAAAGTCTCGGACGGACGTACTTTCCGTCGTTCGCAATGGCATTGTAAAGCGATATGAGCGAAATAGGCGTAAATGCAATTCCGTAGCCGTAAGACATCTGAGCAAGCATGTCTTTCTTAAAATTTTTCGGAATAAAAGGCAATACTGCATTTCCGATACCGATGTTCATTGGCTCGAAAAAGCCCATATCTTCGTATCTCTTGCGGTAAAGCGGAGGATTTTCCGGGTATGGCGACTTAGGGTCAAACACCATTCTCACCATACCTGAGTTTTCAGACTTCTTGATGATATCAATGCTGGAGGCATAATCCGTGTGCAAATAGTGGCGTGCTATCGGCTTTGCTCTGCCCGGAACCTTTATGGAGCGAATATCTCTTAAAGATTCCACATCCTTCACAATTCCGTCTTCCAGCATAATCATTAGCGTGATTGGCTTAAGTGTGGAACCGGACTCGTAGCGTCCTTCAAAACAATAGTTCATTGCCTCTATAAACTCTCCGTTTTTGTTGTCAAAATTTGAGATTGCGAGTATATCACCCGTTTTGACTTCCATAAGAATGGCACATGCCATAGACGGTTTACTCGGCATTGCATCAGACTTCATCAAGTCCAGCATAGTATTGTCCAGCAAATCTTGCAGAGTGACATCAATAGTGGTTTTCACATCATATCCTCGCACAGGAGGCTCTATCACCCAGTCGTTTGCACCTTTGGTAAAAAGCTGAGGACGGCTTTTTCCCGGCTTGCCTCGCAGAAGTGAATCCAGTGCCGCTTCAAGTCCCCATTTTCCGAATACTCTGTCGCCGGATTCCTTTTCCATTCCCACTGCACCGATAGAGCGGCGTGCCATTTCTCCGCAAGGACGAACCCTCACGGCTCTTGCCACCATTTTCTTCATTCCGGCACGTGAACGATAGCGGAAAGCGGAATCTTTATCGCAGTGATAGAGCGGAAATTTTTTCACAGTGAGGTACTGCGAATAATTCATTCCGGAAATAACCTTGAAATAATACGGACGACTTTTTCTATCCGATATTTTCAGCGGTTGGGTCAAAGTATCCATCCAATGCTCGCGTGTGCCGGATTCCGGAAAAGTCTGCACAAGTCTATCCACAAATTTGGGCAGTTCTCGGACAAATTTTTCTTCATCCTGCACATCACGGTAGTCTATCACCAAGTCATACACCATCATATTCGTGGCAAGGATACTTCCATCGCGAGCAAGGATATTTCCTCGCTCCGCCTGTTCTTCTTTCACTCTTTGAAATTCTTTTTTTGCTTTCTCATTGTAGTTCGGAGCTTCTATCACGGTGTTATAGAACAGTTTATACACCATTCCTGCAGACACTAAAAGAAAAGCTGCCGCAATAATCAAGTATCTGGCTATAATATTCCCGTTTCCTTTACTTTTCTTCATAGTCTTCGTACTTTAACTCATAAACGGGATTTTTTGCCACTTGCAAATTAAGGTTCAGCGAATCCACAAGTTGCTGCATATTTTTCTCACGAATGTTGGACATATACTTGCCTTTCTCGTAAAGTGCTCGCGTGCTTACGTCTTCACGATTCTGCTCCAAAACGTTTATTATCTCCATTCGTGTCACACAATAGTATCTGCTGGAAATGTAAAGTATTGACAGAAACAACACACCAAGCAGAACTCTCCAATATTTCTTGAAAAATTCCTGCGACAACAGTCTGCCGTAAAATGTCTTTCTCAGCACTGTTGACTCTTTTGCCACGGATTGACGCTTGTTTTTGCCTTCTTCCATTTTTTCACTTTCCATTTTTTACTCTTCCACAACCTCCGCTATTCTCATTTTGGCACTTCTGGAACGTGGATTTGCTTCCACTTCCGCTGCGTCCGGCACTATGGGCTTGGACGTGATAAGTTTCAGCGGCGAGAGATTTCTACCGTAAAAGTCTTTCTCCACGTTGCCCTCAATGTTGCCTGTTTTCATAAAGTTTTTCACAAGTCGGTCTTCCAGAGAATGATACGTTATCACCACCAGTCTGCCACCGGGCTTCAGCACCTTGAGCGACTGCGAGAGAAAGTGCTTGAGAGCTGTCATCTCGTCGTTTACCTCTATTCTCAATGCCTGAAAAACTTGTGCAAGTTCTTTTTTCTCCTGTTTGGGATTTATATGCGGGCGGATTGCGGAAAGCAGCTGCTCTACGGTTTTTATTTCGTTTTCATTTCTGAATTTCACTATCGCAGAAGCTAATTTTCTGGACTGTCGCAGTTCACCGTAAAGGTAAAACATATCTGCAAGCGCTTCTTCACTGTAGCCGTTTATCACCGCCGCCGCATCTTTTGCAGCACCGCGATTCATTCGCATGTCCAGTTTTCCCTCCCAGCGAAACGAAAAACCTCGCTCCGGGTCATCAAAGTGATGAAAAGACACTCCCAAGTCTGCCAAAATGCCGTCAACTCGTCCCAAACAGCCGTAATATCTCATAAAATTGGACATATAGCGAAAGTTTGAATACACCACCGTGAAACGCTCATCACTGAACGCTCTGCTCACGGCATCCATATCCTGGTCAAAGCTATACAAATGTCCCTTTTTGTCTAAATTTTCCACTATCGCACGGGAATGACCGCCACCGCCAAACGTAGCATCAATATATGTGCCTGAAGGATTGATATTTAACCCTTCAATCGCCTGTGGCAACAGTGCCGGTATGTGATAAACCGTGTTTGTCATTTTAGAGCTCTTCTTTTGAGGGTGTAAAGTTAATAACTTTACGCGGTGTTTGCAATAGTAAACTCTATTTTTTTGGAAAAAGTTATTAACATTGCGTTTACCTTTTTATATCACTTTGATTATTAGTGATTTATAGAATTTTCTAAAATTTACATTTGCAAATATTTCGTAAAAATCACAGCAAAAAGTCCAAATAATTATCTCTATTCACCACAAAAAATTTAGACCCGGGATAAGCCTGAGCAAAAACCTTAGGCATTTTCGGATTTTTATTGCCCCACTTAAATTCAAACGCAGTCAAGCCGGACTGCGACTCCTCTATAAGGTCTATCTCTTGATTATCATAAGTTCGCCAAAAATATAAGTCGTTGTAAGAAAGACTGTTAAAGTTCTTCTTCCTAAATTCTCCGATAATATAATTCTCCCACAAGGCACCGGCATCCGTCCTTAACTCCAAAGGCTGGAAAGCACCGATTATAGCATTACGAATACCATTATCCACAAAATAGTATTTGCCGGACTTTGTCACCTCCTTTCGCAGATTACGCGAGAACGCTCCCATGCGATAAATCACAAATACTTTCTCCAGCAAATCAAGGTATCGCTCCACTGTATTCTTGCTCATTCCCAGTTGCTTACCCAGTTCATCAAAAGACACCTCACTACCTACTTGATACGCTACCAAACGAAGCAAATTCTGCATTTTTGCGGAATTTTTTATGCCATCTACTGCAAGAATATCTTTGAGAAGATACGAACTTACGATATCTCGCAAATATCTCTCTTTTTTCTCTGCACTTTCCATAAGTACCACCTCCGGATAAGACCCGTAAATCAGCCTGGACTCAAGATTTCTATGCGTTTCAAGCATATTTTCTTGACGTGACAGTTCCTGCTGAGAAAATGGAGTAAGAACAAACTGAGTACTTCTTCCCACAAGTGGCTCACCTGTTTTGTTCAGCAAATCAAATGACGAAGAGCCGCTCGCAATCACACGAATACCGGGAATCTCATCAACTATCAGTTTGATGATATGCCCTATTTCCGGAATGTTTTGTGCCTCATCTATCGCAAGCAATTCAATTCCACCGAAAACACCCTTATAGTTTGATACAGAGCGTTTTTGAAGCAACAATGCAGTGTCTAAATCCTCCCCGTTCATAAACATTTTATTTCCGGGGAAGTTATCATAGATATGTTTCATCAAAACGGTTTTACCAACTCGTCTTGCACCAAAAATAAGCATCGCCTTATTTGGCTCTATCATTTCAGATATTCTGCTCTCAAGTATTCTCGTTACCGGATTCATAGTAAGTGCTTGTTTTTGCCGCAAATTTAAGCCTTTTTTGCGGAATCACAAAGCATTTTCGTAAAAAACAGCACTTCAACTGACAATTTTTACGTAAATTTGGCAACTCCCACTGACGATTTTTACGTAAATTCCGTCAGTTCACTGACAATTTTTCCAATTTTTATACTTAAGCACAATTATAATCGCAAAAATTTGTACCTTTCCGCAATTTTAATCGCAAAAATTTGTACCTAAACACGGTTTTAATCGCAAAAATTTGTACCTAAACAGGATTATAATCGCAAAAATTTGTACCTAAACACGGTTTTAATCGCAAAAATTTGTACCTTTGTAACGTTATAATCGTGATTTTTTGTATGGGACTTAAAATTGAAACTCGGAAAGAAATAATATTTGGCTCATCAGACCCAAATATTTCACGTATGCTAAGCAATAAAGAAAAATCCGGAGAGCTACGTAAAGTTGCACCACGTATTTACACTACCAATCTTATTGATAGTTTAGAGAATATAGTACGCCGCAACATTATGGACATTCTCGCATATCGCTATCCGAACGCAATAATCAGCCACCGCAGTGCAAAAGAAATGAGACCCACGGCAAGCGGCAATTTCTTCCTTACTAATTCTACAACAAGGAAAGTGATAGACTTGCCCGGAATAGTGTTAAACTTTGTCAAGGGACCTAAAGCAACATCTCACGACATACCATTTATGGGACTATATATTTCCGGTGAATATAGGTATATGCTTGAAAATATGCAGATTTCAAGAAAAACCGGCGACGAATCCCGTATATTACCAATAAACGTAATAGAAAACAAACTTGAGCAAATACTCCTCACAGGTGGAGAGGAAAGGCTAAATCAATACCGCGATGAATTGAGAGCTGTTTCAGAAGACCTGGGTATGCAACAAGAATTTGCTAAAATAAATATTATAATTTCCGCATTACTTTCCACTCACGATGCAAAAGTGCTTTCAACAGAATCCGCTAAAGCACTGGCAGTAGGTAATCCTTTTGATGAATCAAGAGTAGAACTATTTGAAATACTTTTTGATGCCATAAAAGACAAGTATTTCGTAATAAGGAACAATCGCAATACAGATGAAGAATCATTCCGCCTATTTTCTTTTTTTGAAAGTTATTTTTCAAACTATATTGAAGGTACCGAGTTTGATATTGATGAAGCAAAAGCTATTGTGGACTCCGGTATTCCTATGCCAAGACGTGATGAAGATTCTCACGATATACTCGGCACATTCAAGGTTCTGTCAAACCGTGCAGAAATGAGGATAATTCCTACTTCTCCTAAAGAATTATTTGCGATTCTGAGCCACAGGCATAGTATCTTGCTTGAAGGAAGACCTCACATGAATCCGGGCATTTTCAAAACAAAAAACAATAGAGCGGGGATGACCGTATTTGTAGATGCTCAACTCGTAAAGGGTACTCTTTCTCAAGGATTTAAATATTATGCTGCTCTTACGGATCCTTTTTCTCGTGCTATTTTTATGATGTTTATGATTAGCGAAGTGCACCCCTTTAATGACGGCAACGGACGTATCGCACGCATTATGATGAATGCAGAACTAGTCCGAGCAGACCAATCAAGAATAATTGTGCCAACAGTATTCAGAGAAGATTATATCCTTGCTTTGCGTAAACTTACTCGCCACAAAGACCCTATGACATATATTAACGTGATGACAAAACTTCATCAGTTCAGTGACAACTTATACGGCTCGGACTTTTCAGAATTAAAACAATACTTAGCCGACTGCAATGCATACGAAGAGCCATCACAAGCAAAACTGCAAATTATTGACCGAATATTATAACTTACTTTTTCAAAAGTTCCTTCAGTTCTTTTACTCCTTCTCCGGCACCTTTGGCAATGACGATTACGTTGTCCGGCACCCATGCGGGACGAGGGTCAATGTAATAAATCTTTTCAGCTTTGCGAGCATAGTTTATCAAACCGGCTGCAGGATAGACATTTAGCGATGTACCTATAATCACTAAAATGTCAGCCTCGGAAACAATGTCTATAGCAGGCTCTATATTCGGAACAGCCTCCTCAAAAAACACAATGTGCGGACGCACTTTATGTTCTTCAATAATGGTTTCCGGTGTGGTATCAAGGTTTTTTTCGTCCAGCACAAACACAAGATTCTCATTATCCATGGCACGCACCTTCATAAGCTCGCCATGGAGGTGCAAAACGTACTTGCTACCGGCTTTTTCATGAAGATTATCCACATTTTGAGTGATAATTTTCACGTCATAATCTTGCTCTAAATCCACAAGACCAAGATGTCCTGCATTAGGCTTTTTGGTTATCAAATCATGGCGACGAGCATTGTAAAACTCATGCACCAGCTGCGGATTCGCACGGAAACCCGTAGCACTTGCCACTTGCATCACAGGGTAATGTTCCCATAGTCCATCACTATCACGAAAGGTTGAGATGCCACTTTCTGCACTCATCCCTGCTCCTGTCAATATTACTAATGTTTTCATACCAGTCTGTAAGATTATATCTGCAAAAATAGTAAAAAATTTGCATACTTGAACTTTTCCATTATTTATTTGGTTATTAACTGATAAAGTAATATATTTGCAATCAAACTGATAGATATGACAAAAATATATATTGAAAACGGATTATGTTTTGCTGTCCCTGATTCTGATATAGATTTTTTCAAGGCTTTTGCAAGAAAAATGGGGTGGCATACAGTTCAGCCTTCAGAAAAGAATGAGGAAAAGTCTGTTTGGACGGATAGTTTTGCAGGTAAATGGACAGACAGCCGAACTGCAGAACAGATTATTGATAGTATTCATAAGGCAAGAACACAAAATCCCGAGATAAAAATATGAAAGGGTATCTTCTTGACACGGATATTGTGGTTTTCCTTCTTAGAGGGAAAAAAGGAATAGAAGAAAAATTACGTCACATCAATCCTTCCGATATTTACGTTTCAGATATTACAGTCGCTGAATTGGAATATGGAAATCGGTGTAGCGGACACTATGAAACAAACAAAATAATTGTAGATAATTTTTTATCTAAAATAAATATTATTCCATTCAAAACAGCAATCAGTCTTTATGCCAAGGAGAGATTTAGAGCCTGTTTCATAATAAATGTTAAAGCAGAGGTTGCATAGTTTGAGGTGAGTTTTGTTTTGAGCCAAAGGAGCATAGCGAGCTATGTGACTGCGGCGAAAAGCGAAAATCGCCCAAAATATGCGACAGGGCAGCACATTTTTCTTCAATAATTGTTATTCTTGAAAATTTGAATTGCAATGAAGAAAAATTTGCTCACATCTGCTCAAAAAAGATGGCTAAAAAAGTATTTCAAAAACAATAATATTCATCTTAAAATCAGCAATTTAGAAGGACTTGTATATCTGCTAAAGACAGGATGCCAATGGAGAATGTTGCCGGATTATTATGGGGCTTGGCAAACTGTTTATTACCATTTCCGAACTCTCGGAGACAAAGATGTATTCAGCAAAATAAAAAGAAAACTACTTGAAAATAAGCGCATTAAGGAGAAAAGGAAGAAATCTTCGTCTATTGCAGTTATTGACAGTCAAAGCGTACGTTCAGGACTGTCAAAATCAGAGAAAGGAATTGATGGAAATAAGAAAATCAAGGGCATAAAGCGTCATATTTGCGTGGATTCAGCAGGAACTCCGCTTGAAATCATCATCACGAGGGCAAATATCCACGACTCAAAAGTGTCTGCCGCACTCATTTCAAAAACAAAAATCAATTATCCCAAAATTGCCATTGTCAAAGCAGATAATGGATATAAAAGTAATATAAATTCATTGATTAAAGATTTGTTATCAATTGATATTCAATGTGTTAAATCAAATTTTGGCACATCGGAATTTATTCCGATTCAAGGGCGTTGGGTGGTCGAAAGGACAATTTCATGGCTTGATAATTTTCGGAGATTGGCACGAAATTACGAGCAATTTTTGCACACGGCACAAATTATGGCAGAATTTGCGTGCATGATGCTTTTATTAAAGCACATTTAGAAAATCGCTTAAATTCAATTATTTATGCAAGGATAAATACCTTTGCACGGACATTCATTGGCATCTTCGTCCGTGCTTAACGGTTATGTGGCTCGCCACACGCCCTTATAAGCACGAACAAATCTGCTCAATGACTGCCCGCCTCTGCTTTAACATTTATTATGAAACAGGCTCTTAGACTTAGAGAATCTGGCAGAGGGATTATGGATTTTGATTTGATTATTGCTTGCACTGCTGTTTCAGAGAACTTAATAATGGTAACAAACAATGTCAGCCATTTTTCAAGGGTAGAAAATATAATTATTGAGAATTGGGTGAAGTAAAAGGGTAAAAATCAACTAAAAATTTTTACCTTTGCAAAAACTCATATTTGATGAACCCTGCTTTCATAAAACAAATAGAAGAACTCGGCATTGCAGAAAATGCCAATCTGATTCATGACCTTATGGAGACCGCACCAAGCGTTTCCGTGAGGCTGAACAAACATAAAACAGGTGACACGGGACTTGAAACGGCAGATGCCGTACCATGGCTGCAAAATAGAGGTTTTTACCTTGATAATCGCCCTAATTTCACACAAATACCGCAGATGCACCAGGGGCTTTTTTACGTTCAGGACGCATCTTCCATGTTTATTGCGGAAGTTATCCGGCAATTAACTCAAAACTCACCTGCCATAACGTACCTTGACGCTTGTGCAGCACCCGGAGGAAAGACTACGGCTGCTATTGACGCCCTACCCTCAGGCTCGCTCATTGTGGCAAACGAATACGATTTTCACCGTGCCAACATACTGAAAGAGAACGTCATAAAGTGGGGTTACCCCGGTGCGATTGTTTCACGCGGCGACACGAAAAAATTTGCTAAACTCAAACAGTCTTTCGACATTATTGCCGCAGACGTGCCATGTTCCGGCGAAGGCATGTTTCGCAAAGACGCAGAAGCCGTAAACCAGTGGACACCGACACTCGTGGAGGACTGTGCTCAAAGGCAAAAACAGATTATTTCAAACCTCTGGGCGGCTCTCCGTCCCGGCGGATACTTCATTTACAGCACTTGCACCTTTAATCGTGCGGAAAATGAGGATATTATACTGCACATACTTGAAGAATATGATGCGGAATCCGTGGAAATTGCCATAGACGAAAATTGGGGAATCGTGAAGTCGCCCCTACTCCCTGATAACGTCTTTGGCTACAGATTTATTCCCGGAAGAATACGCGGTGAAGGACTTTTCTTGTCCGTGCTCCGTAAAAAGGGCGAATTCTGCAGCAAAAATTCCGGCAAAAAGCAGAAAAAAAGCACGCCGGAAAAGGTTTCTAAAGAAATAAGCACAGCTCGCGTGTGGCTGAAAAATGCGGAAGACTACTCTTTTACTTGCAGCAACAATATCGTTACCGCTTTTCCGGCTGAAAGTGCGGATTTCCTGAGGCCTGCTTTAGGTGCCCTTGATATTATTCATGCAGGCATACCCATAGCGGAAATTAAGGGCAAAGACATCATTCCATGCCATGCTCTCGCCATGAGCACGGAACTGAATATCAATGCTTTCCCTATTTTTGAAGCAGACATGGAAACGGCACTGAAATATCTCCGCCGAGAAGCCGTGACACTGCCTTCTGAACTCCCTCGCGGCTTTGTACTTATCACTTTCCGCTCACGTCCACTCGGATTTGTGAAAAACATCGGCAACAGAGCAAATAATCTCTACCCGGATCAGTGGAGAATTTTGCACTAAAAGCCCTAAAAACACTAAATACTCTAAATACTCTAAATACTCTAAAAACCCTAAAACACTAAAAACTCTAAAAACTCTAAAAACCCTAAATACTCTAAAATCCCTAAAACCACAAGAAAATGCCCAATCACACCAATTAGGCCAATTCGGCTGATTTCCTCTAAATTCGCATAAAAAAAGCAGCATCACCAACGTGCTTGAAACACGGAGATGATGCCGCAAAAACTTTATTTTATTTCAATTATTCTGCTTCAGGTTCAGGAAGAGAGAAGTCAACAACTTCCACTTCGAATACGAGCATTTCGTTTGGTGCAATACCTGCGTATGGCTGACCACCTTCACCGTAGCCGAGGACACCCGGAACGTAAAGGATTGCTTTACCACCTTTGCCGAGGAGTTTAAGACCTTCAGAGAAGCCCGGAACTACGCGATCCACGTTGAATTTAACAGCTTCACCTTTTGAATCATCAAAAGATTCACCATTGATGTGTTTACCAACGTATTTAACCTGCACGTCGCAACCTTCACCAACTTTTTCGCCTTCGCCTTCAGCAAGAATCTTGTAAGAAAGACCGGATTCAGTAGTAACGATTTCTTTGTCGTCTGCTTTGAGTTTTGCAACGTATGCTTCACCTTCAGCGATGTTTTTTTCTGCTTCTGCTTTAGCTCTTGCAGCTTCAGCTTCTTCTATTTTCTTTTGGAGTTTAGTGTTGAGGAGCTGATATTCATCGTAAAGTTCCTGGATATTGAGGCTATCATCAAGATATGCATCCATAGCCATGTTTGCAACTTCCTTAACATTTACTCTGATGCCGTTTTTAGCCCAAGTGTGAGCCTGATATGCAAGGTTGATACCGATGCTGTAGCCAAGCATGTAAGAAACATTGCTTGTATCGAGTTTTGCAGCAGCCTTAAAACCACGCATAAATTCTACGGAGTCATACTCTTCTTTGAATTGCATTTTCATTTGTGGTTTTTGCATACGGAGCTGTGCTCCCTGGAATTTTGCAAATGCTGTTGCGAGAGAATCTGCAAATGCTTTGTCTTCTGATTTGTTGCCCAAATTGTCACCACAACTTGCGCTCATTAGCAATAATGCCAATGACAGAAAAGATACTAACTTTTTCATTGTTTTGTTTAGTTATAAAATACTATTGTTTGTTATTGAATTTATTTCTTAACCTTCTATTCCGAGCAATTCCACTTCAAAAATAAGTGTTGCGTTCGGACCGATAATGTTGCCGGCACCATTTGCACCGTAAGCCAGTTCAGACGGAATGAAAAGACGCCATTTGGAGCCTACCGTCATCATCTGGAGGGCTTCCACCCAACCCGGGATAACCTGTGTCACACCAAATACCGCCGGCTCGCCGCGCTGCACGGAGCTGTCAAAAACAGTGCCGTCGATGAGTGAACCTGTATAGTGAACTTTCACGGTATTGTTTGCTGCAGGTTTGTTGCCATCGCCTTCTGCTATTACTTCGTACTGGAGACCGCTGGCAGTGGTTTTCACTTCGCTGCGTTTTGCATTTTCTGCAAGGAAAGCCTTGCCGGCTTCCGCATTCACACGAGCCATTTCCGCCATTGCGGCATTTTGCTTTTCCTGGAGTTGGCTGAAGAAACTTTGAATCACGGCTTTTGCTTCGTCGTAACTCATTTTAGGTGCAGCACCTTCATAAACGGCAGCAACACCGTCGGCAAAGTCACTTGACACTATTTTTTCTATTCCCGAACTCTTAAAATTGTTGCCCATGCTCATGCCTAAAGCGTAGCTGAGGCGGTCAAATTGATTGTTTTCTTGATTTTCCATTTATGATTTTTTCTGTTTTTCAAAATGTCCTGCAAAGTTACTACTTTTATATCAATGTGTTAAGCACCCGTTTAATAAGAAATGTTAAAATTTAACATTTAGAGTTCAGATAATGCTTTATACACAATTTCCGCCTTTGCTTTGCCTATTATTATGGCTAATTGCTCCACCGTTGCCTCACGGATTTTTTTGAGGCTGTGGAAATGGCGTAAAAGTTTGTCACGAGTGGCTTGCCCCACGCCTTCTATACTATCTAACAAGCTGATAGTCTGCGACTTACTGCGACGATTACGGTGGTGAGTGATACCAAAACGGTGTGCCTCGTCACGCAAATGCTGAACTATTCGCAGCGACTCGGAATTTTTGTTGATGTACAGCGGAAAACTATCACCGGGGAAGTAAATTTCCTCCAGCCTTTTGGCTATGCCCACCAGCGAAACCTTGCCGCGGATTCCCATCTCGTCAAAGGCTTCCACGGCTGCACTCAGCTGTCCCTTGCCACCATCTACAATCACCAGTTGCGGCAACTCCTCACCCTCCTCCATAAGGCGAGTGTAACGGCGTGTCAGCACCTCTTTCATAGATGCAAAATCGTCCGGACCCACTACGGTCTTGATATTAAAATGGCGATACTCCTTTTTGGAAGGTTTGCCGTCACGAAAAACTACACACGAAGCCACCGGATTCGTACCCTGAATATTAGAGTTGTCAAAGCACTCTATATGCTGCGGAAGTACGTTCATACGGAAGTCCGTCATCATCTGTTTCAGTATCCTGTCCGTACGTTTTGAGGGGTCTCGCTTCTCCATAATTTTTACCACCTCCACACGTTTTTGCCTTGCATTTTTCTCGGAGACTTCTAGCAGGTGAAACTTATCGCCACGTTGCGGAACAGTGAAAATTACACCCTCAAATTCCGTGTCCGGCACGGTACGCACCACCACCTCACGAAACTTGATGCCAAAGGTATTTGAGATTTCGCTCATAGCAAGTGAGAGCAACTCCTCTGCCGGTTCCGCAAGGCTGCGTTTATAGCAAAGAGTAACGCTTTTCACCACCGTTCCGGCAGTGACGTGAAGATAATTCACATAAAAATCACGGTCGTTGTCATCGTAGCCAAACACATCAATATCATCAATTGTTTGACTCACAATTACGCTTTTTGCCTGATACCGCTCCATGATTTTGTACTGCTCTTTCAGCACTTGAGCCTCCTCGAATTTGAGTTCTGATGCGAGCCTCATCATTTCATCTTTCAGGTAGTCCATCACCTGACGGGTTTCGCCACGCAAAATACGTTTCACGGTGTCGATGTATTCCAAGTATTTTTCCTGCGAAATCAGTCCTGTGCAGCACCCTTTGCAGCGACCGAGGTGATACTCCAGGCACAGTCGTCCCCTACCCTTGGCAACGTATTCCGGAGTAATTGCATGGCGGCAAGTACGGAGCGGAAAGATGTCACGCAGGAGGTTCACCACTATTCTTGCCATAGTGGAATCCGTGTATGGTCCGAAGTATTTGCTGCCGTCCTTCACATTTTGGCGTGTTACAAAAACTTTCGGAAAATGCTCGTTTGTGACCACTATAAACGGGTATGATTTGTCGTCTTTGAGCAGCACATTATAGTGGGGCTGATACTGCTTTATGAGCGAACTCTCCAGGTTCAGAGCGTCCTGCTCCGTGGGCACCACCACATAATTCATATCTGCAATAGCACGCACCAGGAGGTTTGTTCGCAGTATATCGTGTTCCCTATTAAAGTAAGACGACACTCTACGTTTAAGATTTTTAGCCTTACCCACATAAATCACCGTACCCTCGGCATTGTAGTAAATATACACGCCGGGGGTATCGGGTAATAAAGAAATCTTATCCCTTAAATCCTGTGATTTAGCGGACAGTTTATTCAAGATTAGTAAGTGATGAGTGAAGTCACTTCCACATCGTCAGGAAGCAAATCACGTCCTTTGAGAGCTGATAATTCAATAATAAAATTGATATAAATTTTCTTAGGGTTGAGGCTTTTTACGAGGTTGTAAGCAGCAAGCATAGTGCCACCTGTAGCAAGCACGTCATCGTGGAGAACCACAACATCGTTTTCTGTGATAGCATCACGGTGAATTTCGATAGTATCAGTGCCATACTCTTTTTCGTAAGAAGCGGAGATAGTGTCTGCAGGCAATTTACCCGGTTTACGAACAGGCACGAAACCTGCACCAAGTTCAAAAGCAAGGATAGAGCCGCCGATAAAGCCACGAGATTCAATACCCACAACTTTAGTTACGCCTTTGTCGCGATAGAGCTGGGAAAGATCCCAACCGATAATGTGGAGGGCACGAGGGTCTTTGAAAACTGTAGTCAAATCCTTAAAAATAATTCCTTTCTGAGGAAAATCTGCTACGTCTCTGATTTTAGATTTAATGTATTCCATTTTTACTGTTTTTTATGTAATTATTTGATATTTCATTTGTTATAATTGTTCCACGTGAAACAATTTATCTTCCAAGCAGCAGGAGCAAGATATTTATATCTGCAGGAGAAACGCCGGGGATTCTTGATGCTTGGGCAATTGTTACGGGTTGGAGTTTTTGCAATTTTTGTCGTGCTTCAGTGGAAAGTGCGGTGATTGTAGAATAGTCAAACTTGTCACTGATTTTTATTCCTTCCAGACGGCGAATTTTATCTGCCGTTTGTTGTTCTCTTTGAATATATCCGTCATACTTCATGAGTATCTCCGCAGCCTCGATTATTTCATCTCGTCGAGCCTCCTCTATAGTTTCAAAGAGAGCCTTGAGTGGTTGCACGAGTTCGGCGAGAATTACGAGATTAAGTTGCGGACGGAGTACAAGGTCTATTAGTTTCACACCCTGCTTGAGTGTCTGCAGTCCGAGTGCTTCAAGTTTCGGATTTATGATTGAAGCCTTCACGGAGAAATCGCGGCAGAAAGAAATAATTTCGTCACGTTGTTGTTTTTTGGAGAGCATTAGGTCATAGCGTTCTTGTGTTGCAAGACCGAGATTATATGCTTTTTCCGTGAGTCTCATATCCGCATCGTCTTGGCGGAGGAGGATTCTATATTCCGCACGAGACGTAAACATACGGTATGGCTCATCAACGCCTTTCGTAACGAGGTCGTCAATCAGCACACCAATGTATGCTTCATCACGAGCAAGGGTGAAAGGTTCTCCACCTGTCACGGTTTGATGTGCATTTATTCCGGCTATCAAGCCCTGCCCTGCTGCTTCTTCATAGCCCGTGGTACCATTTACCTGACCGGCGAAGAAAAGACCGGAAACGAGTTTTGTCTCAAGTGTATGTTTGAGTTGGGTCGGGTCAAAAAAGTCATATTCGATAGCGTAACCGGGGCGATATATTTGTACGTTTTTGAGTGCGGGAATTGTCTGCAATGCACGCACCTGAATGTCAAGCGGCAGAGAAGAAGAAAAACCGTTAAGGTAATATTCCTGTGTATCCTCGCCTTCCGGTTCAAGGAAAAGCTGATGTTCCGTTTTGTCTGCAAACGTCACTATTTTTGTTTCAATACTCGGGCAGTAACGAGGACCTATACTCTGAATTTGACCATTGTAAAGAGGTGAATCGGGAAGCCCTGCACGGAGTATTTCGTGAGTTTTCTCAGAGGTGTAAATAGTGTAACATTTTCTCTGCGTAAGTTGACGTTTTACGGTTGGCAGGTATGAAAACTTATGGAAATCCATATCGCCCTCTTGCGGTGTAGCGAGAGAAAAATCCACAGTTCTGCCGTCAATACGAACAGGAGTTCCGGTTTTCATTCGGTCTGTAGCAAAGCCATAGTCACGGAGTTGCTCGGTGATGCCGTAAGAAGCCGGCTCGGAAATTCTGCCTCCTTTAACCTGCGTTCTACCTATGTGCATAAGTCCGTTGAGGAAAGTTCCGGCGGTTAGTACCACTGCTTTTGCCTTGAAAGTAACTCCAAGCAGAGTTTTAACTCCGGCAATCTTGCCATCTTCTATAACAAGCTGATTCACAGAATCTTGCCACATAGAAAGATTAGGTGTGTTTTCAAGGATATTTCTCCATTTGGCACTAAACTTCATTCGGTCGCTCTGACTGCGAGGGCTCCACATAGCGGCACCCTTGGAGCGGTTAAGCATACGGAACTGGATTGCAGTGGTATCAGTCACAATACCCATTTGACCACCAAGAGCATCTATCTCCCTGACAATCTGACCTTTAGCAATACCACCAACAGCAGGATTACAGCTCATCTGAGCAATCTTGTTCATATCCATTGTTATGAGCAATGTATCGCTACCAAGATTTGCCGCTGCAGCCGCTGCTTCACATCCCGCATGTCCGGCACCTACCACTATTATGTCGTATTCAAACCTCATTTTTCGCTTTTCAGTTGTGAATAAATCTGCAGTGATTTATTCTCATTTTGTTCCATAATTTCTCTTTCACCGGGACCTTTGTCGTTTATTCCGCAAAGGTGAAGCACACCGTGAATAATCACGCGGAGAAGCTCGTCGCCATAGCTTGCCCCTACTTCCTTTGCGTTTGAAGCTACAGTGTCCAGAGATAAATAAATGTCTCCTCTCAGCATTTTGCCGCGAGTATAGTCAAAGGTGATGATGTCCGTGTAATAGTCGTGCTGCAAGTATTGGCGGTTGACTTCAAGAATTTTTTTATCATTGCAAAAAATATAGGTCAACTCGTGAGCTTGCTTGCCGTACTCGACTGCCACAAGACCAATCCACCGTTCCAATAATCCGAAATCCAGTTCAGGCATCGGAACGCCATCGTTCAACCATTGAAAAACCGTCTTCATTCGGTAATGATGAGTTTTAACTCGCAAAAATACTAATTTTTGTCGGTTATCACAATAGCAAAAGTGATTTTGCCGGATTTTTTTGTTTTGACGCTTGATTTTTAATAGTTTTGCAAAAAGAAAATTTTTCTGACCAATTTTTCCAAACAATAAAAAATTGTATTTATCAGTTGATTTTCAACATTTTAAGCACATACAAACCCCTCTGAGAATGAAATATTTCTTTGCTCACGGGTAGTTTCACGGAATTCTTGAACAAAAAATTGTAAAAGTTTTTAACAAATGGAACAATACGCAGAGATTTGGCAAAACGAACTGAGAAAAATTGCAAACGAGGAAAAAGCAGTCATTCTTCGCCGATTTTTCAAAACCGGAAAAGGTGAGTACGGCGAAGGTGATGTCTTTATCGGAATCACCGTTCCTCAAAATCGTGAAATTGCAAAAACAAAATTCTCCCTACCCTATTCCGCTTTTGACACAATGCTCAAAAGTAACATTCACGAGTTTCGTCTTTCCGCACTTCTCGCTCTTGTGATAAAATTCAAAAAGGAGAAAGACAAACGAAAGGAAATTGTGGATTTCTACCTGAAGAATACTCAGGCTTGCAACAATTGGGACCTCGTGGACCTCTCCGCTCCTTATATCCTCGGCGAATATCTACTGACCAACCCTAACCCTGCCCTACTCGACTCACTCAGCCGAAGCAGCAATATGTGGGAACAGAGAATAGCCATTGTATGCACGCTTACTCTGATTCGCCACGGAATGTTTGAAGACACATTGCGACTGGCGGAACGATACTTGCCCCACTCTCACCAGCTCATTCACAAAGCCACCGGCTGGATGCTTCGTGAAATAGGCAAGAAAAACATTGACGTTTTACGCTCGTTTTTGGACAAATTCACACCGCAATTGCCACGCACCTCACTCCGGTACGCCATTGAAAAAATGGATGCTGAAGAAAGAACACATTATATGAAAATGAAATAAAACGGAAAATATACGTCTTGTATTGAAAAAAATAGATATATTTGCAAAAACATTTACAAAAAAGGAATATAAAGCATAATGACGCCAATCTCTGCGGTAATAATTTCGCGAAACGAGGAGCATCGCATCAAGCAATGCTTGGATTCTCTTGAAGGCATAGCCGACGAGATTATCGTTGTAGATTCTTTTTCCACGGATAAAACACCGCAAATCTGCGAAGAAGCCGGTTGCAAAGTGGTGCAAAGAAAATTTCCGGGCTACGGTGCCCAAAGGCAGTATGCCACATCGCTTGCAAAACACCGCTATGTCCTTTCCATTGATGCCGACGAGGTGCTCTCACCTGCTCTGCGTGCATCACTCATAAACCTTAAAAATGAGGGACTTACGCACCGCGTATATAAGCTCACACGCATGAATTTTTACTGCGAAGAGCCGATACGCCACTGCGGTTGGTACCCGGATTTTCAGATAAGGCTTTTTGACAAAAGATATGCCACATGGGACTTGAGCGACGTATTTGAAAAGGTTATTTTCCCGGGTACGCTTCGTCCGGAACCCATTGACGGTGACATTCTCCACTACCGTTGTCGCACTGCGGATGAATACCACCGAACAGTGGTCAGTCACGCTATGATAGGAGGCAAAGTCCTTGCAGCAAAACGTAAATCCGTTGGTCCGCTCTTGCCTTGGCTCAAAGGCTTGAAGTCTTTCTTTGAATGTTATATTCTCCGTGCAGGTTTCCTTGACGGCAGCCAAGGCTACGCAATCAGTCGCGAAGAATACCTCTCCACTTACGAGGCTTACAAATTAGCTCGTAAACTGCTCGCAAAGAAAGAAGAAAATGAAGAGTAAAACATAGTGCTTACCCAAGATAAAAAGCTACAAAAAACGGGGAAAAGCTCTCTGACAAACGAAATAATAAAAAAGCAGCCTTGTGAGCTGCTTTTTTTCATATACTGCGTTACAAATATTTACTACATATTGGACTTCAAATAATCCATAATCGTGAAGTCTGTTTTATAGTTTTTTACGCCCGGCTTGCGGCTGGAAAGAATGGTAATTTCCCCTACTCCGGCATTTGATGCATCAGAAATGAACTGCAGGATTTCCGTGCGATAACTGTTCATCGGATTTATGCAAACTTCATGACTTGCACCCATAACGGTGTGGAAAACGTGAGGAATTTCCATTTCATTCAGTTGGCGACTGATTGTTTTTGAGCCATAAAGCCCCATAGTGCCTATCACAGCTTTTTCGTATGGCACAACATTGTCCGCATCGCCGTGGAAAAGCATCAGCGGAGCGGTTTTTGTGGTCCAAACAGGCTCTCCTTCAGCACAAACGGCACCTGCAAAAGATATCACTCCGGCATAGTTAAACCACTCGGGGAAAATGCCGCCGAGACTGCCGCTTATCAGTACATTTTCCGCTTGCAATGCCGTGATTGCTCCTGCACTAGAACCACACGCAAAAATCTTCGTAGGGTCGATCCCCCACTCTTCGCTCATACTTATCACATAACCCGTTGCACTGAGAAAATCCATCACCGCAACCGTAATAGCCTGCTGAAGTGCAGCCTTGAAACCGTCAATACTCGCCATTTGACTTGCAGGTGCATCTGCAAGTGCCGTGCGGTAGTCGATAGACACCACATTCACGCCTTTTTCAGCCAAAAAATTGAAGAAGGGAACGTAGTCCTTATTGTCTCGTTCACCTGCCTTAAAACTGCCGCCAAAAGCGAAAATAAGGGTACTTGAAATTTGCTTTTCTGCGGAATAATATCTATCATATTTCAGTGTGTCTGCTTCCACTATGTTATAGACACCCGTTTCCTTGACAACCTCACTTTTCGCAAACGGTGCGGCAAAAATCAAGGCTGCCAAAAAGACTGAAAAAATGCGAAATTTCATCTTTTATGTATGTTTTAGAATTTATTTGTATAGATTATTTTCTAAAATAAAACCTCTCACGCTGTCCGGCACGAAAAAGGCAGGGTCACCTCCGTTTTTAATGAGATTGCGGACAAATGTGGAAGAAATTTCAAAGGTGGGAGCATCGGAAAAATGCACATTCCGTTGATTTTCGCTCTTGTCTATGGCATAACCCGGTCGAGGATAAACAACAACACCAAAATCGCGAATTATCTCATCATAACATTTCCACTTCGTGAAAATATTCCAATTGTCTGCCCCTATAATAAGGCAAAAATCCGTGTCCGGGTATCTTTTTGCCAGTTCGCGAAGAGTGCTGATAGTATATGAGGGCTTGGGCATGAACAGCTCCGCATCACATGCTTCCACAAAATCCACACCTCTACATGCAAGCCTCAGCATTTCAAGTCTCACGCTGTCGCTGAGGAGTTCTTCCGGATTCTGTTTCAGGGGATTAAGCGGTGAGAGCACAAGCCAAACAGCATCAAATCCGCACTCTTGTCGGATATAGTTGCAGAGCATCAAGTGTCCGATATGAACAGGATTGAAAGACCCGCCCATAACCGCTATTTTTCTCCTTTTTTCAGACATCTGTTTTTAGAAAACCTATTATTATTTCTTCCGTTTTAAGGATTGCAGCGTCCAAATCGTCGTTGACAACCGTCACATCATAGTCTTTTGCAAAAGAAATCTCGTACTCAGCCTTTTCAACACGCTGGTTTATCATTTCCATAGAGTCCGTGCCACGGTTTATAAGTCTCTCCTTCAGTGCTGCAACAGACGGCGGCATAATAAAAATAGTCTTTGCATCTTCGCCGAACAGACGTTTTACGTTTATTCCGCCTTTGACATCTATATCAAGGACAACGTTTTTGCCCTCCTCTATTTTTCGTGAAACTTCACTCTTCAGCGTGCCATAAAAGCGACCGGGATAAACCTCCTCAAACTCTATAAATTCACCTGCAGCAACCTTTTCCAGAAAATCATCCGTAGTGAGGAAATAATAGTTCACACCGTCTTCCTCTCCCTGGCGTGGATTGCGGTTTGTGGCGGAAACGGAAAATTCCAGTTGCACATTTCCGCGTTCCATAATAGCATTTATAATAGTGGATTTTCCGCAACCTGAGGGCGCTGAAATTATGATTATTTTTCCTTTCATGGCATGTATGGTTTTAGTATTTTGTGGCAATATATTTGAATTTGAGGATATTACATCACGTTAAGCACTTGTTCCTTAATCTGCTCGAGTTCATCCTTCATTTTGACAACTATTATCTGCATTTCCGCATGATTGCTTTTGCTGCCGAGAGTATTTATTTCCCTACCCATTTCCTGAGAGATAAAACCGAGTTTTTTGCCTTGTCCTCTGCCGCTTTCCATTGTTTCAAAGAAATATTCAATATGCTGGGCAAGACGCTGTTTTTCCTCGTTGATGTCAAGTTTTTCAATATAGAAAATCATTTCCTGCTCCAAGCGAGCCTTGTCGTACTCTGCATTAGGGATTTGGGAAAGGTTATCCTCAATTCTGGCACGAATTTTTTGCACTCGTTCGTTTTCATATTGAGGTATTTCGTCAAGCAAATCTTTAATTTTGTGCAATCGCACGGCAAAGAAATCTTCCAGTTTTCGTCCTTCTTTGCGGCGGAACTGCATAAGCTGTGCCACAGCATCGTGAACGGCTGTCATAAGTGCCGTAATTTCCTCATCGGAAGGAGTGGCGATATTGTCCGTTTTCAGGGCATCAGGCATACGGAGCAGTGTTGCGTACCAGTCAACGGGAAGGGGTATCAGCAGGCGTTGTGACATTTCCTCAATCTGGCGTTTATATGCCGCAAGAAGGTCTATATTCAGTGCCACAGGACTGTCATTTCCTATAGATTCCGCATAAACGGACAAATCAACTTTTCCACGCTCCAGCTGCGAAGCAATGTGTGCTCTCATGTCCAATTCTTTGTCACGATAAGCAACAGGAACTCGAGCGGATAAGTCAAGCTGTTTTGAGTTTAGCGACTTGATTTCTACAGTAAATTTTTTGTTTGCCGTTTCGGTAACTGCCTTTCCGAAACCCGTCATTGATAGTAGCATTTTTTTCACGTATTAAAAGTTATGCGAAAATACGTAAAATTTCTGAAATCATTGCTATATATCGTCATTTTTTATAATATGTAAAAATAAGAGATTTTTATCCGCTTATTTTTACATTTGCTCTTATTTTACTGATTGACAATATATTATAATTGCAAATCAAGAAACAAACAACACAAAAATAAGGCAATTTTCACCTTATTTCTACATAAAAACCGTGATTTTTGCCCTAAAATGTAAAAATAAGCGGATTTATTTCACCTTATTTCTGCAAAATTTGTAGAAATAAGAGATTTTTTGTAAATTTGCCTCACTAAAACTACAGAGTATGCCTATATCAAACGAAGAACTTAGGGAACAAATAGCCAAAAGATTATCATCAGACAATCCTTGGTGGCTTAACGGAAGCATTTACGATGACTATAAAAAAATGCTCCCCCGCTTGTATTTAGAGGAATTTTACAGCTTGGTTTCAGAAATGTCCGTTAGAAGAGCCGTAATTCTTATGGGTCCAAGAAGAGTGGGAAAAACAGTGATGATATTCCACTGTATCAAAAAGTTACTGGAAAACGGCATTGATCCGAGGAAAATCATATATCTCTCCATTGACACCCCAATATACAATAATGTGCCACTGGAAGAATTATTCGAGCTTGCACGTACTATCCTCATGCAGGCAAATTCTCCGGAAGGTTTTTACGTCTTTTTCGATGAAATTCAATATCTTAAAAATTGGGAATTAAGCCTTAAATCACTTGTTGACACATATAGGCAAAGCAAGTTTATTGCATCAGGCTCCGCCGCGGCTGCACTCAAAATGAAAAGCTTGGAAAGCGGTGCAGGAAGATTCACGGACTTTATGTTGCCTCCGCTAACGTTTTTTGAATACATAAATTTGCAAGGTCATCAAAACTTGTTACCAAAAACGGATAGCGATATATGCCCTTACTATCCTTTTGATATTGATAGACTTAACTGCTTGTTTATAGACTACATAAACTATGGCGGATACCCGGAAATCGTGCTTTCAGACGTTATTAAATTAAACCCCGGCAGATACATAAAAAACGATATTATAGACAAAGTTTTGCTTAGGGACTTGCCAAGCCTATATGGAATCAAGGATATCCAGGAATTAAATAAATTTTTTGTATATATCGCATACTGGTCCGGCAATGAGTTTTCATACCAAACACTCACTCAGGGTTCCGGCATCAAGAAAGATACAATAAAAAAATATCTGGAATACCTCGAGGCGGCGTTTTTAATAAAAGTAGTTCATAAGCTGGACCAAAACGGCAAAAGACTGCAGCGTGTTTCAACATTCAAAATATACCTTACAAACCCTTCTCTCAGATGTGCTCTTTTCAACCCTATTACCACTGATGATGGACAAATTGGAAATATGGTGGAGACCGCCATTTTTTCACAGTGGATTCAGGGTGGAAAAACAGATTTTTATTATGCAAACTGGATAAACGGCAGAGATAAAGGCGAAGTGGATATTGTTTGGGTAAATGAATCCACACAAAAACCGTTCTCACTGGCAGAAATAAAATGGAGTGACAGATACGTAAATAATGTTTCAGAACTCAAATCCTTGCAATATTTTCTTGCTTGTAATCAAGACATTAACAAAGTGATTGTAACATCTAGAACTAAACTTTGCAAGGCTGTACTGGGCAAACATACCGTAAATTTCATTCCTTCCGCCGTATATGCATATTGGATTGCAGATTACCTCTTTAACAAAAGATTGCAATAATTTTCGGCAAAAATGCTCTGTGTGTGAAAAAATTGTGCTAACTTAGCAAGAAAATAGATACCTATTGATTTCTAATATATAATTATGAATAATCAGCATAGATTTTGTGTGATAATGTGCGGCGGTATCGGGAGCCGCTTTTGGCCTTACAGCCGTACGAATCGCCCTAAACAGTTTATTGATTTCCTCGGCACAGGCAGATCTCTGCTCCAAATGAGCTACGACAGAATTCTTGCTATCGTGCCTAAAGAAAACATCATTTTCGTGACAAACGAACAGTATGCTCCGCTTATCAAGGAGCAGCTGCCGGAAATATCAGACAATCAGATTCTATTGGAGCCGGCTCGACGTAACACCGCTCCTTGCATCGCCTGGGCGGCTTACCATATCGCTGCTATTGACCCGCAAGCTACTATGATTGTCACACCAAGCGACCACCTTATAACTCGCGAAAAAGAGTTTGAACAAAGCGTTCTCAGCGGTTTTGATTTTGTAGAAAACAACGAGGCTCTTCTCACACTCGGAATCAAACCTACAAGACCTGAAACAGGCTACGGGTATATACAAGTGGGTGAAAAAGTTTCCGGAAATATCAGCAATGTGAAAACTTTCACGGAAAAGCCCAATGTGGAGCTCGCAAAGGTTTTCCTGGACAGCGGCGAATTTTTCTGGAACTCCGGCATTTTCCTTTGGAAAGCATCGGCTATCATCAATGCTCTCAAAGAATATGCTCCGGACGTAACTTCCACATTTGAACGTGGTTTAGACTGCTTTGGAACAGAAAAAGAAGACAAATTTATTGCAGAAAACTTTGCCGGATGCGTGAATATTTCCATAGACTTTGCCGTGATGGAAAAAGCCGCAAATGTGTTTGTGGAAACCGTCTCTTTCGGGTGGAACGACCTTGGCACCTGGAGTGCCCTGCGTGACAATTCGCCCAAAAACAGCGATGGAAATGTGGCACAAAACTGCGAACTTCTTTCATACAATTCAAGCGGTAATATTTTTGCTATCCACGGCAAGAAACTCGTTGTGGTTGACGGACTTAAGGACTATATCGTGGCTGATGCCGGCGACGTCCTTCTCGTTTGTCCTATCAGCGAAGAACAGCGAATAAAGCAGATGGTAAACGATGCCAAACTCAAATTCGGCGATAAATATTTGTAATGGAAGAAGATTTTGACATAAGAAATATTGGTAACAGCCGTGAAGCGGACTTTGAACGTGCCTTGCGACCATCTAAATTTGACGCTTTTTGCGGTCAAGAAAAGATTGTGGCAAACCTCAAAGTTTTTGTGGAAGCGGCAAGACTGCGTGGCGAGGCTCTGGACCACCTCCTGCTCCACGGACCTCCCGGACTGGGCAAAACAACACTTTCCGCTATCATAGCAAACGAGCTGGGAGTAGGATTCAAGGTCACTTCCGGTCCTGTTCTGGATAAGCCCGGCGACCTTGCAGGTATCCTCACTTCTCTGGAACCGAACGATGTGCTTTTTATTGACGAAATACACCGTTTGAGCCCCGTTGTGGAGGAATATCTCTATTCCGCTATGGAGGACTATCGCATTGATATAATGATAGATAAGGGTCCCGGAGCAAGAACAGTGCAACTCTCACTCTCGCCGTTCACACTCGTAGGTGCCACCACTCGCAGCGGTCTCCTCACAGCACCCCTCCGTGCAAGATTCGGCATAAATTGCCACTTGGAATACTACGACCACGATGTGCTGCAAAAGATTGTACTCCGCTCCGCAAGACTTCTAAACGTGAAGTGCACGGAAGAGGCGGCAAATGAGATTGCTCTCCGTAGCCGTGGTACGCCTCGTATTGCTAATGCTTTGTTGCGACGCGTTCGCGACTTTGCACAGGTACTTGGAACAGGCGAAATAGACCTCAAAATAGCTCGCTACTCGCTTGAAGCGCTGAATATTGACAAGTTTGGACTTGACGAAATAGACAATAAGATTTTGACCACGATTATCACCAAATTCAAAGGTGGTCCCGTGGGGCTTACCACTATCGCCACAGCTCTGGGCGAAGACCCCGGCACTATTGAGGACGTTTATGAGCCGTTCCTCATAAAAGAGGGGTTTATACGCCGAACACCGCGTGGACGTGAAGTTACAGACCTGGCTTACAGCCATTTAGGCAAGAAAAATGAAAAAAATATAGGTACAGGTAATTTATTTGCGGAAGAAGAATAGCCTATTCAGGATATCTTCTTCATTTTTAAGTAATTAGCATGGGACAAGCTATAAAAAGTTTGGCTAAAGACACCGCCATTTACGGCGTGAGCAGCATAGTGGGCAGATTCCTGAACTGGTGTCTTGTGCCTATGTATACTCACCTTTTCACAAAAAGTGAATACGGAGTGGTGACTTACATCTATTCCATCACCGCCCTACTCCTTATTATCCTCACTTATGGTATGGAAACGGGCTTTTTCCGCTTCACAAACCACGAAAAATGGAATAATCCGGGAAAAGTATATACCACTTCCCTACTCTCCATTTTCAGCACATCCGCAATTTTCGTACTTGCCGTATTGGCGTTTGCTCAACCTCTCTCGGAAATTATGGAGTGCAACGGACATGCGGATTACATTGTCCTGATGGCTGCAGCCGTGGCAATGGATGCCGTGACCGCTATTCCATTCGCATATTTGAGGTATAAAAAACGCCCTATCCGCTTTGCAACTCTCAAACTCATAAATATAGGTTTGAATATAGGTCTAAATGTTGTTTTTTTGGTACTTTGTCCGTGGATAATGAAGACTTTTCCGGGTGCTATTGACAGCATTTACAGTCCGAATTATGGCATAGGATACATCTTCCTTTCAAACTTCATAGCCTCTGCAGTTACGCTGTTTATGCTGTATCCGGAGCTGAAAGCGAAGAAGTATTCCTTTGACGGAAAACTACTCAAAGAGATGCTATCATATTCGTTTCCGCTGCTCATACTCGGTATAGCCGGAATTATGAATCAAAGTATAGATAAAATAATCTATCCCCTACTCACTTCAGACCCGGAAAATGCCATGTCAGACATTGGCGTATATGGTGCGAATTATAAAATTGCAATCGTGATGGTGATGTTTATTCAGGCTTTCCGTTTTGCATACGAACCTTTCATTTTTGCCCAAAATAAGGAAGCCGGAAAAGACAAAATGCAAGCCTACTGCGATGCTATGAAATATTTCGTGATTTTCGGACTGCTGATTTTCCTCGGAGTAATGTTTTTTATAGACATTATCAAGTATTTCGTAGCTCCGGAATACTTTGTGGGACTGAAAGTGGTGCCTATAATAATGATAGCGGAACTGTTTTTCGGCATATTTTTCAACCTTTCGCTATGGTATAAATTAACAGATAAAACTATCTGGGGAACATGGTTTTCACTTCTGGGACTGGCTGTAACACTGGTGCTTAACGCAATTCTTGTACCATTCTTCGGCTATATGGGTTGTGCTTGGGCAGCCCTGGGATGTTACACCACAATGATGGTGGTGTCATACTTTGTAGGCAAAGCCAAATACCCGATTGATTATGATATTCGCACAATAGGACTTTACTTCGGAATAGCTATTATCCTCTATGTGGCATCAATATTCATCAAAACAGGAAACAAAGCTATTGATTTTCCCGTAAGGCTCTTAATGCTTGCGGCTTACGTATTCCTCGTGATTCGCAAAGAAAAACCAACTCTAAACATTTTCAAGCGTAAAAAATGAAAATAGCAGTTTTATGCAACAGTGATTCTACCGGCGGTGCAGCTATCGCTACCGCTCGTCTTACCTCCGCTCTTTCCAAACATGGCTCTGATGCACAAATGATTGTGCTTCACAAAAACACTAAAAATCTCCGCGTGGAGGAAGCCGGAGGCGATTTTGAAAAGAAATTTGCATTTTATGCGGAAAGACTTGGCATTTTTCTCCATAACGGATTTAAAAAGGAAAACCTGTTTAAGGTGTCAACAGCTTCTTCAGGCATAAAACTTGCTGATAACCCGACAATTAAGGAAGCTGATGCCATTATTATTTCTTGGATAAATCAGGGTATGCTATCGCTTGACGAACTGAAAAAACTTATTAAAACCGGCAAACCTATTATCTGGCAAATGCACGATATGTGGTGCTTCACCGGTATTTGTCACCACGCTTTCGGTTGCGACTACTATACGCAGGAATGTGGCAAATGTAAGTTTCTGAATAGCAATAGAGTAGGGGATTGGTCCAACTCTGTTTGGAAAAAGAAAAGAGATATTTATGAAAACTCTAAAATCCAATTTGTGGCAGTGAGCAACTGGCTCAAGGACAGAGCAAAAGAGAGTTCTCTCCTCAGAGATTTACGGGTAGAAACAATTCCCGTGCCGTTCCCGATTGAAGAATATCCGTTGCAATCGTCTTCAAATCAACGAAATAAGTTGATTATGGTAGCTGCTCGCCTTGATGATAACGTAAAGGGTTTGGACATTGCAATTAAAGCACTTAACATTCTCAAAGATAAGCATCCGGACATTGCTAAGCGGTACGAAATGGTATTTGTAGGCGAAATACGTGATAAATCCATGCTTGAATCGCTAAAATTTCCGTATCGCCGGTATGGAACTGTCACGGACTCCAAAAAATTAAGGGAACTGTACAGCCAATCTGCAGTAGTCTTGTCTTCATCTCGCTACGAAAGCCTGGGTATGACACTTATCGAGGGACAAGCCTGCGGTGCTGTTCCCGTAAGTTTTGATAGGGGAGGGCAGGGTGATATAATTTCCGATGGCTCAACCGGTTATATTGCCAAATACGAAGATGCTGAAGACCTTGCAGAATGTATTGCTAAAGCCATAAATAATCCCATATCTCCGGATATTCTCCACGCATCCGTATCACGCAAATTCTCTGAGGACACCGTTGCAAAAGCCTATATTTCACTGATAAGCAAGCAGTTTGCCGCTAAGTAATAATTTTGCTGCAATTGGATAGAAACCGGGATTACATCAAGATGCAAGCTTGGAGAGCTTGCGGCAATTGGGTAACCCCACCTTGCCGCAAAGCGGCTAGGTGGGGAGAGAACATACCACAAAACAAAATTGGCTAGGTCGTATATGACCTTGCCAATTTTGCAAAACTCTAAGTCGTATAGACTTTGAAATCTGCCGCTTATAAAAAAAAGTAAAACCGATTCTCCCGAATCGGCTTCCAATACGTTTAGGGCGGTAGCCCTTAAACAAACCTAACATAAAACACGATTTTTATCTTAAGGATGAATTAGCCCAACAAACACTAAATTCTAACATAAATACTAACCCTTAAAACTAATTACGGCTAATTCATTGTCGGATAAACTCCTTTATCCTTAGATAATGTAACTACTTATTTTGTTCACTAATTAACTTTTACACTGCAAAGGTACAACGCTTTTTTGCTCCCTGCAATAGCATATAATGGCAATATAAATAAATGTATAATTCTTTAAAATATTATATTATTGATTTTTAGGCGTTTAATATCTCACAAGGTACAACTCAAATATAGACGATATATAGATAAATATTGAATATTTATTTCAAAAAAAACATAAATCTTTCATATACCTCTAAAATATTATCTCGGTAAATATTTCACCAACTATAATAGGTGTCAATATTTAAATAGTGAAACAGCTTAAAAATAAACTATAATCGCTCAAAAACACTTATTTTAGTTTAATTTTAAGCTATTTCAAAGCATAAAATTTTCTCACATAAAAGCAAAAAAGTGATATTTTCAATTATATTACGTATCTTTGCAACCGAAAAGGTAAAAAAGATGAAGCAGAATAGAGAAAGCATAGAAAAATCCATAGAAAATTACCTGAATAGGGTAGGGTGCGACACATTCAAGATAAAGTACGCACTTATTGATATGGACGGAACTCTCTACAACTCAATGATATACCACACCGCTGCATGGTATAAACTGATGACGGAACTGGGTGTGGAATGTAACAAAGATGAGTTCTATCAGTATGAGGGTATGACCGGTGCCGCCACTATTCGCCTGCTTTTCAAAAGAGCCTTCGGCAAAGACGTTTCAGACGAAGAATGTAAAGAACTCTATCACCGTAAAACACTGTATTTCCAGGAGTTTCCGGAAGTAAAAATAATGCCCGGAGCAGACAAAATGCTGAATGTGCTTAAAAATAACGGCATTGAAAGAATCATAGTTACAGGTTCCGGACAAAGGACACTGTTAGACAGGTTGGAACGAGACTTTCCCGGTATGTTCTGCGAATCCAAGATGATTACCTCCAAAGACGTAAAATTCGGCAAACCACACCCTGAACCATATCTTAAAGCACTGGAAATAGCCGGAGTTAAGCAAAATGAAGCTATTGTGATTGAAAATGCTCCCTTAGGCATAAAATCCGGTGCTGATGCCGGGATTTACACCGTGGGAGTAACAACGGGACCTATACCTGAAGAAATGTTCAGGGAAGCCGGAGCAGACATCATTTTTGATTCTATGCAAAACTTTGCAGACACTTTAGACGTTTTAATCAAAACAGCGAACATTATATAATTTGGTAAAAAAGAAAGAAATATGGCACAGAAAATTATTTACAGCAACAAAGTAGGGGAAAACATCGATGCACTCGTAACCGAAATGAATCCCGCAAACATTGTAGTGATAACAGACTCAAACACATCTTATTTCGTTCTTCCGAAACTCAGAGAAACGTGTAAATCACTGGCTAATGCACGCGAAATCGCTGTTAAAGCAGGCGATATCAACAAAAACATTGACTCTCTTGCACAAATTTGGAAAGGAATGCAGGAGGCTGGTTGCACACGTCACAGCCTGGCAATAAATCTCGGCGGAGGCGTGATTACTGATATGGGTGGTTTTGCTGCAGCGTCTTTCAAACGCGGAATACGCTTTATAAATGTTCCCACGACCCTCTTAAGTGCCGTTGATGCAGCTGTTGGCGGCAAAACAGGCATAAATTTCGGTGGTTTCAAAAATGAAATCGGTGCTTTTTGCGAGGCTGACGCCGTGATTATCTCTTCTTGCTTTTTTAGTACGCTGAACAGTCATGAACGCCGCTCCGGATATGCTGAAATGCTCAAACACGGACTTATAAAATCAGAAAAAATCTTCAAAAAACTCATAAAACAAGACGTGGAAGACCTCAGTTCTGATGAACTACTGGAACTCCTTACGGAAAGCGTGAAAATAAAAGAAGAAATTGTGAAAGAAGACCCTAAAGAAAAGGGAATACGCAAAGCTCTGAACTTCGGGCATACAATAGGACACGCTTTCGAGGAACATTCACTCAAACACCGCGACCCGATTTCTCACGGATATGCCGTGGCATACGGTTGCGTGGTGGAAACTATCCTTTCACACGTCCTTGCCGGATTTGACAGCAATAGTCTTAATCAGTTAAAAGACTATGTTAAAGAGGTTTACGGTTTCTATGCTATCACTTGCAAAGACTACCCTGAACTGATTGGCTACATGCGTCACGACAAGAAAAATCTCAATCAAGACAATATAAATTTCACACTGCTCAAATCACCCGGCGATGTTGTAATAAACTGTACTGCAGACGAAAAGCAAATTGAAGCCGCATTAGACATTTATTGCGACATGATGGGTTGCTGATAGATACACATAAATAATGTGGGCAAACTTTGTCCATAATTTTTATGTAGATTCCAAAACGAAGTGCAACGTTATTGAGGTCTAAATTATGTAGATTC
>JBJECR010000117.1:0-8097 GCA_051871275.1 Muribaculaceae bacterium
ATTATGTATCAATTTTTTACAAAAAAATTTTTATTTGCAAGTGTCAAACTCCCGCCGGATTTCCGAAACGGTCTTTTAGAGCATCAAATTTGAGTGCTTTAGTGCCTTTGCGGCATATTTCTTTGTTGAAATTGTAATTTTCTTCAGCCATAATTGCGAATATAATTTGCAAAATTAGTCATTTTTTTCAACTTTGACTATTAAAAATCATCAAAACGATGTTGTGTAATAAAAAATTATGCGTAACTTTGCAGCCGAATTCCCGATAAAGGGCAAGGAGATGCTCGAATGGTGGAATGGTAGACACGAGGGACTTAAAATCCCTTGGCCATTGCGGCTGTGCGGGTTCGAGTCCCGCTTCGAGCACAGAAACAGAAAAGGAATTGTCGGCAAAATTTGCAGGCGATTCTTTTTTTTGTGTGCCGGGAAACCCGGGAATGATGGGAATGATGGGAATGATGGGAGGTCCGGGAAACCCGGGAGTGATGGGAAAATTAGACCAATTGGGTTAATTGGGCTAATTAGGCTAATTAGGAGCCAATAAAATTTCTTGCAAAAAATGTTTCATAAAAATTTGCTAAATAGCTGAAACTTGCGTAACTTTGCAAGCCAAAACCGAGGTGCAGGCCTTGGTGGATTAATTAACCATATTTATTAACTAATTTAAATGACTGAAGAATTAAAAAATTCTCCAATCGAAGATTTCGATTGGGAAGCCTATGAAAAAGGCGAAACCCCGGGTGAGAAGTCTCGCGAAGAACTCACCAAAACTTATGACGAATCGCTCAACACCGTCAAAGACAAGGATGTAATCGAAGGTACCATTATTGCCCTCAACAAGCGTGAGGCAGTGGTTAACATCGGATACAAGAGCGATGGTATCATTCCAATCAGCGAGTTCCGTTACAATCCTGAAATCAAAGTGGGTGACGTAGTGGAAGTATTCATCGAAACACAGGAAGACAAGAAAGGTCAGCTCATCCTTTCACACAGAAAGGCACGTGCGTCACGTTCTTGGGACCGTGTTAACCAAGCGCTTGAAAACGATGAAATCATTAAAGGTTACATTAAATGTCGCACTAAGGGCGGTATGATTGTAGATGTATTCGGCATCGAAGCATTCCTCCCGGGTTCACAGATTGATGTTAAGCCTATCCGCGACTACGACGTATTCGTGGGCAAAACTATGGAATTCAAGGTTGTTAAAATCAACGAAGAATTCAAAAACGTTGTTGTTTCTCACAAGGCTCTTATCGAAGCAGAACTTGAACAGCAGAAACGCGACATCATCTCCAAACTTGAAAAAGGTCAGGTACTTGAAGGTACTGTTAAGAACATCACCACTTACGGTGTATTCATTGACCTTGGCGGCGTAGATGGTCTTATCCACATCACAGACCTTTCTTGGGGTCGTGTAAGCCACCCGGAAGAAGTTGTATCTCTGGACCAGAAGTTGAACGTTGTTATCCTTGACTTTGATAACGAAAAGAAACGTATTGCTCTCGGTCTTAAACAGCTTCAGCCACATCCATGGGATGCACTTGATCCAAACCTCAAAGTTGGTGACAAGGTTAAAGGTAAAGTTGTCGTTATGGCAGACTACGGTGCATTCATTGAAATTGCTCCGGGCGTAGAAGGACTTATCCACGTTTCAGAAATGTCTTGGTCACAGCACCTCCGCTCTGCACAGGACTTCATGAAAGTAGGTGACGAAATTGAAGCGGTAATCCTTACATTGGATCGCGACGAACGCAAAATGTCACTTGGTCTCAAACAGCTCAAGAAAAATCCTTGGGACGACATTGAAGCACGTTACCCTGTTGGCAGCAAGCACACTGCAAAAGTACGCAACTTCACAAACTTCGGTGTATTCGTTGAAATTGAAGAAGGCGTTGACGGTCTTATCCACATCAGCGACCTCTCTTGGACTAAGAAAATCAAACACCCGAGCGAATTTACTCAAATCGGTGCAGATATCGAAGTTCAGGTTCTTGAAATCGACAAAGAAAACCGTCGCTTGAGCCTTGGTCACAAGCAGCTCGAAGAAAATCCTTGGGACGTATTTGAAACTATCTTCACAGTAGGTTCAGTACACGAAGGAACTATCGTAGAAATGCTTGAAAAGGGTGCTGTTGTAGCACTTCCTTATGGTGTAGAAGGTTTCGCAACTCCGAAACACCTCGTTAAACAAGACGGTACAACCGCTGCTGTTGACGAAAAACTCCAATTCAAAGTTATCGAATTCAACAAGGAGAACAAACGCATCATCCTCAGCCACAGCCGCATCTTTGAAGATGAAGCTAAGGCAGAAAAAGCTGCAGAACAGCCTAAGAAAGCAAAACGCCAGGCTGCTCCTAAAGCTGAAGAACACAGTGCTACTCCTATTGAGAAAACAACTCTCGGTGACATTGAAGCACTTGCTGCTCTCAAAGAACAGCTCTCAAAAGGTAAATAATCTCTTACCTTATAGATTCGGAAAAAGCGTGTCGGAAGGCACGCTTTTTTTGTGAGTATAATGAATTATGCGTAAATTTGCATCATGAAAACATTTGAAGAACTCGGAGTAGCCCCGGAACTGCTACAAGCCATTTACGACATGGGATTTGAAATGCCTATGCCCGTTCAAGAACAGGTTATACCTTATTTATTATATGAGGACTGCGACGTGGTGGCTCTCGCACAAACCGGAACAGGCAAAACGGCGGCTTTCGGACTGCCTGTGATTCAGCGACTTGACGTAAACTTGCAGCAACCTCAGGCTCTAATCCTCTCGCCCACGCGTGAGCTATGCCTGCAGATTGCGGACGACCTTGCAGACTTTGCAAAATATCTGCCGGAAGTGACCGTGCTCCCCGTTTATGGCGGCTCAAGCATTGAAAGCCAAATCCGTGCAGTCAAAAAAGGCGTGCAGATAATCGTTGCCACTCCGGGACGACTTATCGACCTGATAAATCGCAGAGTTATGTCGCTCGGCAATGTCCACACCATCATCCTTGACGAGGCAGACGAGATGCTGAATATGGGTTTTGTGGATTCCATAAACGAGATTCTGGAGCATGTGCCGCAGGAAAGAAAAACTCTGATGTTCTCCGCCACAATGCCGCAGGAAATAGCACGAATTGCAAAGCAATACATGCACTCGCCCGTGGAAATAGTGATTGGCACACGGAATGAGGGTGCGGCAAACGTGAACCACGTTTATTACCTTGTGCACGCAAAAGATAAGGCACTGGCACTCAAACGTATAGCCGATGACAACCCGAATATTTACGCTATAGTTTTCTGTCGCACGAAAATCGAGACACAGGAGATAGCGGACTTGCTGATGCACGACGGATATAATGCGGATGCCCTCCACGGCGACCTCTCTCAGCAGCAGCGTGACCTGGTGATGAAAAAATTCCGCGACAGGGTGATAACAATCCTTGTGGCAACAGACGTGGCAGCTCGCGGACTTGACGTTGACGACCTGACGCACGTAGTAAACTACGGTTTGCCGGAGGATACCGCCGTATATACGCACCGCTCCGGACGTACCGGACGTGCCGGAAAAACGGGTATTTCCGTGGCGATTATCCACTCCAGGGAAAAAGGTCGCCTGAGACAGATAGAACGCATTATAGGCAAAAAATTCGAACGCCGCGAAGTGCCGACACCGCAGCATGTCATTGAAAAACAGCTATATAACCTTGCAGACAAACTGGAGCGTGTAGATGTTGACGATGCGGAAATGGAAAAATATTCCGGCGGAATTATCAAAAAACTCGGTTGGCTCACTCAGGAAGACCTCGTAAAACGTGTGCTCGCACTGGAATTTAACAGACTTCTGCGTTACTACAAAGATGCTCCGGACATTGACTATAAGGAGGAAAAACGCGAGAAAAAAGCTGCAAAAGAACGGAAAACAGACGTTCAGCGGCCTGCAGACAAAGATAAGGACCGCCGTGTGGCAGAAAAAGGCTATGAAAGGATTTACGTAAACATAGGTAAGGGTGACGGCTTCTATCCCGCAAACCTCATAGACCTGATAAACTTCAATGTTGACGGTGCAAGGGTAGATGTGGGCAGAATAGACCTGCTGCCGGGCTATACGCTTTTTGACGTGCGTGCAAAAGATGCAAAACGTGTTGTGAACAGCATTTCCGGGTCGGATTTCTTTGGAAAACGCGTTTTCTGCGAGATTGCACAGGCAGATAAAGACTATTCCAAAGCGGCATCCAGGAAAAAGAAACGCACTCGTGATTCTCAGCCGCAAGATGAAAAGCCGCAGCGTGATTTTCGCAAAGGCGGAGACAGAAAACGCAATAAAAACAGGCGTTAAAAACCTTATTAATTACTTGAATATGAAAAAGTTACTCACAATAATATCCGCATTGCTCCTCGCAGTGGCCGCAAAGGCACAAACAAGCGTGGAAGCTGCCTTTTATTCCGCTCCGGATGATGTGATAGCGTATGCACCCAAAACGCTGCGTATGGACATGGTGGATTATTATAAAAGCGGCTCGTCAAGACTTGTTCAAAACGCTTTTTTTGACGGTTCGCGCATCCTGGAACTTACAGATGAGTCCATCACAATCCAGGAAACGGCAGACAGTGCTTCCATAGCTGAAATTTTTGTGGAAGCAAAGTCAAAAAACGATTCTATAATAATTCTTATCCGAAATATCGCAACTCCGGCAATTGACGGTAGAATAGCGTTTTACGACAGCGAGTGGAACGAACTTACCGGCTGTTTCAAAGAACCTACGCTCAAAGAGTGGCTCATCAGCAATAAAAAAGAAGATATAGCCCTGGCGGAAAGACTGATTCCGTTTGTTATGGCGAAGTATATCTATGATGCTGAAAATAAGATTCTTACGCTCACACCGTCGTTTGACGCATATATGCCCGAGGCTGATTATAATAAGGTGGCACATCTTATCCGACCGGAAATTTGTTTCCGCTGGACAGGCTCAAAAATGAAGAAATGCCGGTAAAAGAATACGGAACGGATTCTGCCATGACGCTGCTCGAACTGAATGAAATTATAGAGCAACTCGTGGTGATACCTCAGACAAAAGGTATTTGGGTAACTGCGGAAACGGCAGACCTGAGCCGTAAACGGCATTGCTATATGGAACTAATACAGAAAGACGATGCCGGAAACACCGTGGCTCGTTCCAGGGCTGCAATTTGGGCAAATTCCTTATATTACATAGATGAGAAATTCACGTCTGCCACAGGGCAGCGGCTTGCCACGGGTATGAAAGTAATGGTGAGGGTAAATGTCACTTTTCACCCCGTGTACGGGCTTCTGCTGGTTATAGACGACATCAATGCGGAGTTTACTCTGGGTGATGTGCTTCGCCGCCGCCGTGAAATCATCAAACGACTTACAGATGAGGGAGTTATAGACCTTAATAAGAGCCTTGAATGGCACGAACCGCTGCAAAGAATTGCTATAATCTCCGCAGAAACGGCAGCCGGCTATGGCGATTTTATGAACCAACTTGAAAACAACGGTTACGGACTTAAATTCTTCACTCGTCTTTTTCCTGCCACCGTTCAAGGTCCCACGGCACCCGGAAGCATTATTGACGCACTTGTGCAAATATCTGAATATGAGAGCCTTTTTGATGCTGTGGTGATAATTCGCGGTGGTGGTTCTTCCGACGACCTTTCATGTTTTGAGGACTACGACCTTGCCGCAAGCATAGCACAGTTTCCGCTGCCGGTGATTATCGGTATAGGTCACGAAAGAGATGTGACGCTGCTGGACTATGTGGCAGCAATGAGGGTAAAAACGCCAACTGCCGCCGCAGAATGGCTTATCAGCCGCGGTGCGGAGTCGCTGGAGAGGCTGAAAATGATTGGAAACGAAATTTATGCCACTGTTATTGCCATGATTTCCGAGTCCGGCAATAAGCTCGCCGCCGCTCATGCACAGCTCCCGGCACTGGCACAGACCGCCGTGGAACGTTCTGCAGCTCGCCTGAATGCTGCAAGTTTGTCGCTGTCCGCAGTGTCTGCAAATATCATTGCACCCCGGTTGGCACTTCTGGATTCCAAGGCTGCGGACATAAGGAAATACGCAGCAGATGCCGTTTCTTTTGCCGCACATCGTCTGGAAGCGGCAGAGCAACTCGTTGCCGCCTTGTCACCGCAGGCTGTCCTTAAACGCGGCTACACTATCACCTCCGTTGGCGGCAAAATTATCCGCACAGCGGCGGATGTGAAAGCAGGAGATGTTATCACCACTCGTTTTGCCGACGGCGAAGTGATTTCCGAGGCAAGAGAAAATGCCGCCGGAGATGTTAATTCTAAAGCAAAATAAAAAAACTCACGATATGAAGAAAACACCCGTTAACAAACTGAAATACAGCGAAGCAGTAGCGGAGCTTGACGCAATTTTGGAGGCTATGAAAAGTAAAAATTGCGATATAGACGAACTCACCTCCATGACTCGCCGTGCCTCCGAACTTATTGCAGAATGTCGCTCTCGTCTCACAAATGTGAGTGCGGAACTTGAGGAGACGCTTAAACAGATAAAGTAAATAGGCTTTAACTTTGCTCGCTATTTTCCTTAAAATTGCCAAAAAAACGCCTTTTTGACTGATATTTTTGTGTCATGACACAAAAATATCAGATAAAAGTGCTCTAAATATTGGTTTTTATTGTGCTAAATATTGGTTTTGCCCAGCAAATAATCAAAAAGATTAACCATAAAAATACCTGAATCATTGTAACCGGTGTAAAACACATCATTTGTAATTATGATTTTTCTAAAACCATCGGCAACTTCTAAAAGCGAGGCTTGTTCCTGTTCTATTTTTTCTTTATCGGGCAGAGAATATGCAGACTGGATATATAGTCTTTCATCGTGACGATTAACCACAAAGTCAATCTCCAAATTTCTTCTCTGCAAATCTCCATTATTATTTCTTTTGAAACATTCAATCCTGCCTATATCTACAGTAAAACCTCTGAGACGCAATTCGTTGTAAATTACGTTTTCCATTGCATGAGTTGGCTCAAGCTGCCTGAAATCCAGAATTGCATTTCGGATACCCATATCTTCAAAGTAATACTTGCTTTCAGTGCCGATGTATCTTCTTCCTTTAACATCGTATCTCAATGCTTCACTTATAAAAAAGGCATCTTTTAGACATTCAATGTATTTATTTATGGTTTCGGTGGCAATACTGATACCTGCAACAGACATGAAAGTGTTTACAATTTTGCGGACATTAGTACTTGAACCGATGCTTGATGCAAGCACTTTCGTGAGTTCAAGCATTCCTGTTTCATTTTTAAGGTGATTTCTTTCTATGACATCTTTAAGATACACGGTTTCAAATATTTCACGCAAATATTTCTGCTTATCTTCCGCTTTTTCTATACTTGCAACAGCCGGAAGTCCTCCGTATCTGTAGTATTGTCTTAGTGCTTCAGCTTTATCTCCGCCTATAACTTCGTAATATTCAGAGAAACTAAGTGGGTGAATGTGAATCTCCCAACCGCGACCTCTAAATTCCGTGATGACATCTTTAGATAAAAATTTTGCATTAGAACCGGTAACATATACTTCTGCGTTAGGAACTTTCAGATAAGAATTAAGCACATCTTCAAATTCGCTTACTAATTGTACTTCATCAAGGAGAATGTAATATTTCTCAGCATCTTTCATCTGAGAATCAATGTGTTCAAGTAAGCCATCCGGGTCTCTAAATTTCTTATTTCTACGGTCTTCCAGGTTTACCTGAATGATATGGTCTTCCGGAATACCTCTCTCAAGAAGATATTTCCTAAAAAGATTAAATAATAGATATGATTTTCCACAGCGGCGAATACCTGTCACCACTTTTATCATACCGTTTCCTTCTGCACTTATAAGTTTGTCAAGGTATTGTTTTCTTTCAAAAATCATAGTTTAATCTGATATTTTTGTGTCATGACACAAATTTATAGTGCAAAAGTATGTATTTTTGATAATATGGCAAAGCGAAATTACGTATTTTTTATAAATCAAGGGTCAAGAGTCAAGAGTCGAGAGAACTCGGAGATCTCGGAGCACTCGGGCATCTCGGCTGACGCCGAGAGGGAGAGGGATGTCAAGAG
>JBJECR010000118.1:0-7722 GCA_051871275.1 Muribaculaceae bacterium
CTTCGACCCCCTGCTCCCAAAGCAGGTGCGCTAACCGGACTGCGCTACGCCCCGATAGCCCTTTCGGCTTAACGTGTGCAAAGTTACTGCTATTTTTTGAATTGACAAAATTTTTTTGCACATTTTTTTAACTTTACTTGAAATGCACGAGCTTTTTGACTATTTTTGCAATATAAATTACTATATATGAAGACTACAAACAAAAAAACTTGCAACGAACTGGCTGTACTTTTAGAAGAATACCGCGTAAAGAATATTGTGGTTTCGCCCGGTTCAAGAAATACGCCGCTTATTATGGCTTTTTCGCGTATTGGTGATTTTGAAATGCATTCCGTGATTGATGAACGTAGCGCCGCTTTTGTGGCTCTGGGACTTGCCAAGGCTACAAATAGACCTGTGGCACTTCTCTGCACTTCCGGCAGTGCCGTGCTGAATTATGCTCCGGCTGTTGCTGAGGCATATTATTCTCACATTCCGCTTGTGGTGATTTCTGCAGACCGTCCTGCTGATATGATAGACCAGGACGACGGGCAGACTATACGCCAAACAGACGTGCTGAAAAATTTTACTCGCCATGAGGTTTCCGTACCCGGTGACTATAACGATATTCATGAACAATGTGTCATTCATCGTAAGATTCATGAGACTCTTTATGCAATGACGCAAAAGGGTGGTGGTCCCGTTCACATTAATGTGGAAATTTCCGAGCCGCTGAATGAGGAAATATATGTCAATAGAATAGATGTTAGACAAATCTCGCTGATTGGTGACAAGTACTATCCCATACATGAAGAGGGGTATAAAAGTGAGTTGGAATATAAAAGAGTGGTTATTGCCATTGGTCCTATGGACTATGACGAGCAGTTCTGCGAGATTATGTGCAACTTGTCTAAAAAAGTAAAAATTTTTGCAGAAGGTATTTCCAATGTACGAGGCGAAATGGTGATAAATGATATTGATGAATATCTGTTGAGCCATGATGTGAAAGAGCCGGACATTGTGATTACTTTTGGCGGAGGACTTGTGAGCAAGCTGCTTAAGGAGAAAATTCGCAGTTGGAATTGCGAGCAATGGCTTGTGGGTAATCGCGACGGTTTTACGGACTGCTATGACAAACTGACGAAGGTCTTTACTTGCAATCCTGTTGTTTTCGCATATTTGGTATTGAAACTCCGGGGCAGAACGGCTCCAAGAAAAGATTTGAACTTAAGACAAAAATTTGTTGACGATGCTCCGTGGTGCGACCTTGTGGCATGTGACTATATCAGCAAGATTACTCCGAGTTATTATAATGTGCATCTCTCAAACGGAATGGTGCTACGTTACTGCCAAAGTGTCCTTCTTGCAAAAAAATCGTATTGCAACCGTGGTGTAAACGGCATTGACGGCTGTGTCTCTACTGCTCTCGGCGCTTCACTGACAGGTGAAGATACGCTCCTGATAACGGGTGACATGTGTTTGCAGCACGACCTTGCGGCACTCTCGTCAGGCCTTGCAAAACCGAATTTCAAAATTGCTGTGCTCTGCAATGGCGACGGTGGAATTTTCCGCATTATTTCCGATACGAAAGACGTGGCGGAATTAGATGAATATATTTCACCTAAGGTAAATCTGCCTATAGAGCAACTCGCTGCTGCTTACGGATTCGAGTATTACGAAGCCACTAATTTTGATGAACTTCCGGCAAACTACGACGCTTTCCTGAATGAAGAAGAACGCCCGGCGATTATTGCCATTAAGACGGATTCTAAAATCAGTGCTCAAGTGATGCAAAAATATTATGAATATTTTAGAAAAAACAAACAAAAATAGAAAACGATTATAATTATGTCACAAAGAGAGTGGAAAACAATTAAGGAATACGAGGACATACTTTTCCAGCAGTTTGGAGGTATTGCCAAAATTACTATAAATCGTCCTAAAGTCTATAATGCGTTCCGTCCGCAGACAAACCGCGAAATGCTGGACGCTATGGACTATTGCCGTGAATGTCAGGAGATTGGCGTTATTATCCTCACAGGTGCAGGTGACAAGGCTTTCTGCTCCGGAGGCGACCAAAACGTGAAAGGCGTGGGCGGATACATCGACGATGGCGGTGTGCCCAGACTTAATGTGCTGGATTTGCACAAGGCTATCCGTTCTATCCCCAAACCCGTGATAGCAATGGTAAACGGCTACGCTATCGGTGGCGGTAACGTGCTCCAAGTGGTGTGTGACCTCACAATAGCAAGTGAAAACGCTCGTTTCGGACAGACCGGACCTAAAGTGGGCAGTTTTGACGCCGGTTTCGGTTCTTCTTACCTGGCTCGTTGCGTAGGACAGAAAAAAACTCGTGAAATTTGGTTTCTCTGCCGCCAATACACTGCTCAGGAAGCACTGGAAATGGGTATGGTGAACAAGGTTGTGCCACTGGAACAACTTGAAGATGAAACTGTTGAATGGTGCAAAACTATTCTCAGCCGCAGCCCGTTTGCAATCCGCATGATTAAGCGTGCCCTAAATGCCGAACTTGACGGACAACGAGGACTTATGGAATTTGCAGGCGATGCTACCCTGATGTATTACCTCATGGCGGAAGCACAGGAGGGCAAAAATGCGTTCCTGGAAAAACGTGACCCTAATTTCGACCAGTTCCCAAAATTCCCGGGATAAAACACATATTATCTTCTGCTATGCTTCGTGCCTCTTATTGCCGCTATATCCTTAATTTTAAGGAGATTGCCATCACTTCTCGTGCTCGCATGAAAGAAAAAGAAACCTTTTTCGTGCGACTTTACGATGATGAACATCCGGAAATTTTCGGAGTAGGGGAGTGTCCTCTTTTTCGCGGACTGAGTGCGGAGGACAGCCCGGAATATGAAAATATCCTTCGTGACTGTTGCCGTCAAGTTCCCGCAGAGATGCCGAACAGCAGTATCGCTTTTGGTTTTGAATCCGCATTGCGAGATATGGAAATAAGGCAAAAAAGTGTGGACGTAAGCAATTTTTCCATACCTATAAACGGGCTTGTGTGGATGGGAGACCGTGAAACGATGTATGAGCGACTGAAAGCAAAACTTGAAGCCGGTTTTCGCTGCGTGAAACTCAAAATCGGCGGCATAGATTTTGACGAGGAGTTGTCTCTCCTGAAATATATCCGCAGCCGTTTTTCAGCCGCAGATGTGGAACTGAGACTTGACGCCAACGGCGCTTTTACTCCCCAAAATGCCCTCAAACGGCTGGAACAACTCGCAAAATTCGATGTTCACTCCATTGAGCAGCCAATCCGCCAACATCAGCCGCAGGAAATGAGGCAAATTATTGCAAATTCACCCATTCCTATCGCCCTTGACGAGGAACTGATAGGAGTGTGGAGCGATGAGGAGCGTGCCTGCCTGCTTGATGAACTGCGTCCGCACTTTGTGGTGCTGAAACCCTCGCTCTGCGGTGGTTTTATCAGCACTTCAAAGTGGATTAAGGAGGCACAAAACCGAAATATCGGCTGGTGGGTCACTTCTGCTCTTGAATCAAATGTGGGATTGACTGCAATAGCCTTATATCTAAAGGATTATAACGTTTCTATGCCGCAAGGGCTTGGCACGGGCGGACTTTATACAAACAATTTTGACTCGCAGCTGACCCTTGAAGGCGATAACCTGATTTTTCATGCGGATTTGCCGCTTTGCAACCCGGACTTGCCATGGATATAAAAAATATCACTCCGGAGGCTGAAAGTTTTGTTGCGGCTTTTAAGGATAGCCGTGACTACGTGGAAGTGCACACTTCCGGTTCTACGGGCAAGCCAAAACTTATCCGCTTGCTAAAAGCGGATATGATTCGTTCCGCTGAGGCTTCATGTGTTTTCTTCGGCATCACATCTGCTTCACGACTTGTTTGTCCGCTTTCCGCAAACTATATTGCAGGAAAAATGATGATTGTGCGTGCTGCCGTGAGTGGTGCGGAACTTTTTATGGAAACACCTTCAAATACCCCTGTCACAATGGATTACGGCACCATAGACTTGTTGCCCGTAGTGCCATCGCAACTCGTTTCCCTGCTTGCAGACAGCAATAAATGCAAAAAAATCCGCCAGGTGATAGTGGGTGGCGGTGCTGTGCCGGAAACCATGAAAGAACTGTTAAAAAATGTCCCTTTTGACGCTTTTGCCACATACGGAATGACAGAAACGGCAAGCCACGTGGCACTCTCAAACCTGAAAACAGACTCCGGTATTTTCCACGCTCTGCCGGGCATTTCGTTTGCCATGGATGCGGAGTCCTGCCTTAAAATAAATGCGGAGGGTTTCTCCTTCAGCGGACTCCAAACAAACGATGTGGTGAAACTCCTTGATGATAAGAGTTTTATGTGGATTGGTCGCCGTGATAATGTGATAATCACAGGTGGCGTGAAAGTTCACGTGGAGGAGATTGAGAGAAAAATTTCGCATCTTATCTCCGGTGATTTTTATGCGATAGGTGTTCCCGATGATTTTTGGGGACAAAAAGTGGTGCTTTACTCTACTGTTCCAGTGGATTTGGACTCTCTCCGCCCGCTTCTCACAAAATTTGAAATGCCTAAAGAAATCCGCATTTCTCGCCATTTTGCCTATACTCCAACAGGCAAAATTAAAAGGATTGTCCTCTAAGGCTAAATTAGCTAAGATAGCTAAAGTAGCTAAATTAGCTAAAGTAGCTAAAATAGCTATGATGGCTAAATCAGCTAAGTTAGCTATTCTGCTAAAAAAGCTAAAAATTTCACATTTGTTATGTGTTCTTAATAAAAAATTAGTATATTTGCCGCCATAATTACTAACTAACCCTTACATTATTTGCTTTATGAAAAAAAATTGCTGTGCTGCAGTTCTCGTGCTGTTTGCATTTACATCTGCAGCGAAAGACTATTTGATTACTAATAGGAGTGTTGCGGTAGGTGAAAAAGTGCAATACGTTAGCAGAACTTTTACCGGCGGTGAGAATATTTTGTCGTCATTGCAGCAGATTCCAAACGTAGCGGACGAAGGTGACAATTTTTATTTCGAACCCGGCGACTACTACGGAGATGTTACTATTGCTACACCAAAAGTTTCTCTCTTAGGTGCTAATGCAAACCGCGAAGACCGTACTGCCACTCGTATCAGCGAGAGCGTAATTAGGGGTACTATCACCGTAAATGCAAGCGGCGTGCTGATAAACGGTTTTGCCTTTACCGGTGCAGGTTGTGTTACAAATACTTCCGCCACACCGTCTTCCCCGATTGACGGTTTTAACTTTGCGTATAACAAGGTATATGGCTCAACGGTGGCTAAAGAACGTTTTTCCGCCGTGCTCAGATTAGGCGTGGGCTACACCGGAGATGCTGCAAAAAATGCAAATGCACATCGCCGATACAACAACGTGGGTATCCGCCACAATACTTTTGAAGGCAGTGCAAGTGCCGTTTCAAACTTCGTGGTGGTTTCCGGCTCGTATGGCTCACTGAATATCAATGACAATACTTTCACGGACGGTGGCACAAGCATTTGTGTGGCTAATGCACAAAACACGGTAAATATCAGATTTAATAATTTCAAAAACGTTGGTTCTTTGGACCGCACTATCGGTACTGTTACAGGCGAGTTCTGCGTTTTTCTGGAGTACCTTGCATACGCAAATTCCACTACTGTGAATATCCAGAGCAACGTCTTTGACAATTGCAACGGACAGTCTTCTATGTACTGCCCCATTCGCTTCTTCCAGGGCGACAGCAGTACACCTATACTTACTCCGCAAAATTGCCGCGTGAACGTGAACTATAATCTTTTCCTGAACAAGACTAAACATTCTTCCGCTAATTACAACTATGTTTTTTACGGAAATGATACATACAACACTCCGGCTGTAGTGGATTCCCGATTTAACCGCTATTCTAATTCCGAATATTGTATGGGTAATATAAAGCAGCCTAAGGGTGACTCCGCTTCTCGCTATTTCGCAAGTTCTACGGAGCTTTTCGACTTCGCTTCCAGCAAGGGCACTACTCTGGACTACTACACAAATGCCGCAGGAGGTGAAATGAAGAATTTTAACATTACCGCTTCCACTCGCGTGGCACAAAGTTTTGATATCGACGATACTACCGGCGACATCTATTTCGCTCAAATCTGTCCTAACTCTCAGTCCGGACTGAGCCTGTCTTCTGATGAACCGCTCGCTATCACTCGTGTTTATAAAAATTCATCCGGTGGTGTCAGTCAGCAAAGAATGTACCTGGATTACGCAGGTCACGGCTCTAATATGGCTGTGTGCAAGTACAATGGCACGCTTTACATCATCACGGGCGGTAAATCACTTGACACAAGCACATCACCATCATACGACGGCATCAAATGCCAGGCTTGCAGCTTTGTACCTTTCGTGGCAGGTGCCGTGGCAGACTGCCGCAAGGATAGTTTTACTTACGGTGGCAAAACTTACACCATAAACTATTTCAAAAACAAGTTCGGACGCAACTTCCAGTACCCTACTATTGACCGTGATAATCGTCTTTACTGTGAACGTTCCACTTCCGGTGATGTTTATTACGGTGTTTATGACCTTGACGAAGTGTTTACAAAATGGTCTGATGCAGAGCCTCTGAATGTCGTTCCCGTAAAGAAACTCACTAATAAGACAACATACGTTGACGATAGTAGCAATATTGATGAACTTGACCAAGGTTTCCAAACTTGGGACCACCAGGGATTCACTATCAGCGGTGACTATATCTATCACTGCGAGGGTGTAGGCCGAAATAATAGTGCTGCCGCTACTAAAGACGGGAGCAAAATTCCTACTATCATGCTTCACGTTTTCAACTGGCGTACAGGTGAACTCGCTTACCGCAAACCGGTGATGAAAAGTACTATTTTGAATCTTGACGACGGTGAACCGGAAGGAGTGAAAGTACACCGTGATTCAAAGGGTCGCCCACACTTGCTCCTCGGAGTTGTGACAGGTGCTTCAGGTAACCGCAAAGCAAACATTTTCCGTTACAGCCTTGACGAAACTTCAGGACTGAACAGCAAAATTAAAGAGGCTGTGATTACCGCTTCCACTTCCGCTATGAATTTTGTTTCTACAGACGGCGGTGAAAAAACGGCTACTTTCACTGTCACCCGTAGTTCTTTCTATGGCACCCCTACTTTCACTCGCAGCGGTGAAGATGCAGATAATTTCTCCGTAACTTGCGACAAAACTTCATGGCTCACCGCAACAAACACTGTAACAGTGACTTATAAGCCGGATGCTCGCAAAAAAGAACACACTGCAAAAGTGCGTGTTTCTTCCGCTTATGCTAAGGACTATATAATCACGCTCACAGGTAGAAACGACAGTTTTACGGCAGTGGAATCCGTGGAAGAGGACGATGCCGCTTTGTTCACCATCTCTGCAGACAAGGAAATTGTTCCGCAAGAAAACTGTGAAGATCTCCAAGTCTTTGACCTCACCGGCAGACCTGTCTCAGGCTCTCTCACCACCGGCATTTACTTGGTAAAAGCTTCTGCAAACGGTCGCAGCACAGTAAAGAAAATTGCAATAAGGTAATCCCCGCCAATTCAGGGAAGATACCTTCCTGTAGTGCCGTGGCATGCCACGGCATCCAAAGTGAACCTGCGGAGTGAACCGGGATAACGCCGAGATGCAAGCTTGGAGAGCTTGCGGCAATTGGGTAAGAGGGTGTATCAAAATTCGATATGCCCTCTTATGTTAATATATTGTAAAATAT
>JBJECR010000119.1:0-7375 GCA_051871275.1 Muribaculaceae bacterium
TCCGCCCAAAATCTTCTCAAAAAATTTCCTTAGGGTGAAAGTTGGGTTAACAAAAATGTTATTTTTGAGTGCAGAAGCAGTCGTACAGTTGCCAGTTTCATTAAGGCTATGGCTGAATTCGGACTAACTGTAAAAGTATATACCCAAGACGAGCATGTGGCAGTCCTTGATGGTCTAACTCTTAAGTCTGCCGGACAAGTCAAAAAATATGCAAGAAAAAGAGATATGGAAGATATGATCGCTTACCAGCGTGACGAAGAAATAGATGTTGATGATGACGAAGAATTAAAAGATATTTCAACAGTATCAACAAATAAATGCGAAAAAGCAATGAAAACAGTTGAAGTTTACATTCAAGGTGAAGAAAGAGATCTTGCCGCTTGCGACAGTGATTGGAATGCGTTTGAATCCATTAGCCGCTTTTCACTGGAAGGACTTACTTTTGAAATTGAAGGAAAGGAATATTGTGAATCTGATTTTGATGAAACAGTAAATGATGATGAGTTGTGTGAAGAGACGGATGTTAATGCTGTAGAATATTTTGAAACAGTTGAAGCGGATATGGGTGTGCTCAACATCAGCAAATCCTCTTGCTATTTTGAAATTGAAATTCCGGAGAATGAGGATTTTGATCCACACAAGGCATATCTTATTAGTCGAGATTTCATCTATCCTGACGATACGGATGAACCAACGCTTGTTGCATTTGTTTATGATGGAAAAGTATATACACACTTTGAATATGATTCCTCAAGAGGGATAGCATCAAGACAGATTTGGCCTGTTTGTGATGACGACGAAGAGTGGGAAGATGAAGTTGAAGAAGATAATGAAGACGAAGAAGAGAAAGTGCCTAAATGGGGATTAATCGATAAGAACGGAGCATGGATTGTTGAGCCGAAATTTGATTTTGCCAAAGCTTTCAATGACGGTGTAGCAATGGTGGAAATTAACGGTAAAAGGGGCTATATAGACAAGTCCGGAGCGTGGATTGCTAAGCCACAATTTGATTTTGCGGAACAGTTTCGAGACGGTATGTCTATAGTGCAAATTGATGGTAAAACTGGGTTAATCGACAAGACTGGAGCTTGGATTGCGGAGCCGCAATTTGATGGTGCGTTATTTTTAACTGATGGTATAGCCTCAGTAAAAATTAACGGTAAAGCGGGTTTAATGGACAAGACCGGAGCGTGGATTGCGGAGCCCAAATTTGATCGTGGATTTCTATTTAAAGACGATATTGGCAAATTAAAAATTGGCGGAAAAATTGGGTATATTGACAAGACCGGAGCGTGGATTGCGGAGCCTCAATTTGATTCTGCGGAAGATTTCAGTGAGGGCTTAGCCGCAGTAAAAATTGACGGTAAATGGGGCTATATAGACATGACCGGTACTTGGATTATAGAGCCTCAATTTGATTCTGCGGAAGATTTCAGTGAGGGCTTAGCCGCAGCAGAAAATGATGGTAAATATGGTTATATAGACAAGACCGGAACTTGGATTATAAAGCCGAAATTTAAGTATGCCTACTATTTCAGTGACGGCATAGCCAGAATAAAAGATGGCAAGAGATATCGCTATATTGACAAAACCGGAGCATTTATTGTAAAGCAAAAATTTGATGATGCGAAAGATTTCAGTGACGGCGTAGCCTTAGTCCAGATTGATGATGAATGGGGTTTAATTGACAAGACCGGAGCATGGATTATAGAACCGGAATTTGATTATGCACACGATTTTCAAGACGGCTTAGCTGAAGTAAAAATTGACGGTAAAACAGGTTTAATTGACAATACCGGAGCGTGGATTTTAGAGCCGAAATGTAGCTTTATAAGCGATTTTATAGACGACATAGCCAGAGTAAAAATTGACGGTAAATATGGCTATATAGACAAAACCGGAGCCTGGATTGCAGAGCCCCAATATGATGATGCCAAAGCTTTCAGTGAGGGTATAGCCGGAGTTAAAATTGACGGTGAATGGGGCTATATAGACAAGACCGGTGCATTGATTATAAAGCCGAAATTTGATGATACAAGAGAATTTGTTGAAGGCGTTGCCTTTGTACACGGCATTTCGTAAATAAAGCTTGTATCAAAATTGAAGTGACCCCGAAAGGTTTGAAATATCAGTTTCTCATTATTGCTCACTAAATGTGAATTAATAAGATATAGTAGAGATTGCTTATTATTAACCCGAATACATTTCTCAGTATGTCAAATAGCTTTTTGAATAGAATACTATTTATCATAAGTTAATATAATTAATAATTTAAAAGTTGCGCACGACACGAATAAGTGTAAATTGCTATGGGAGCATCTCCAGAAGAAAAGAAAAAAGAAAGAATCAAATATCTGAAACAACAGATTGAATTTAAGAAAAATGCTATTAAAAATTTCGAAAGTGTTATGAGGAGCGTAAGTAAACCTGAAAATTATCGTCATGAATATAACCAAGCAAAAGCTCAACTTAAAAAAATGCAAGAGGAGTTAGAATCGCTTAGGTATGACGACTAATGAATAAATTATCTTCAATAATAGAAGATGACAATATTCAATGGAGAATTTACGATGGCGAAATGCCTATATGCAGTAGATTCTCCATTGATGTCTGGCACAAAATGGTGAGTGATATCCATTCCGATGAAGATTGGAGACAATTTCTTATTGATTATCCGGACTTAATTAGATGCTATGTTTTATACAACAAACAGAATGGAATGCCAATTGCTTTTACATACATAATGGTGGAGGATGATTATGGGAAAATAGTCTCTTTCCATGGTGGGGGCTGGGACAATTCGCTTTTTATGTCTTTAATGTTTTATCGTGGTATGTTTGTTTTAGTGGAATACTTATTGAAGTTGGGTTTGAAAGTTAGAACAGCTTGTGATGTGGATAATATTAGAACATATCGTTTTCTTAAAAGTGCCGGTTTTGTGCACTATAAAACCAATAAAAGGCATTTGTTTTGGATAAATGAAAAAAGACTGAAAGCAAGTAAGGCATATAAATTTTTCTATAGATAAAAAAGCGGACTGCTTGTAATTTCTGCTGATAGGTCCTGGGAAACCATGATAAAGAAATACAAACAATCCGCACTTATGTTATTCTGAAAAGAATAATCATACAGAGGAATGTTTTCTCTCTTTTATCAGAAATGAATTTCCCAGATTCATCAGCAAGAAAGAATACAACATTCAGTTCGCAAAATGGTATGCGAAGTTAGGTAAATTTCCCTACTTGTACAATCTATTAACAGACATTAACATAATGCGGATTGCATTTTGTTGCAAAGATAATGAATGTAATTAAGATTTGGAAAATTTGCTAATTGTCTTTTATTGTCAAATTTCAATTTGCAAGCCATCGTAGGCGAAGAAGACGTTTTCGGGGAGGAGGTGTGAGGCTTCTGCGTGTGTGCCCATGTGGTGGCTGAGATGAATAAAAAAAGTGCGGCGAGGAGCAACTCGGCGTACTATCTTCAGGGCGGAATCAAGGTCAAGGTGTGAATGGTGCGGCTCTATGCGGAGGGCATTGAGGACGAGTGTGTCAATGCCGGAAATATGGGATAGAGTTTCTTCCGGAATGGTTTTGGCGTCAGTGATGTATGCCAGTTTGTCGCCTATTTTATAGCCTGTTATGGGTAATGCAGCGTGCATAATTTTGAGAGGCATAATCTCCAAGCCAAAAAGCGTGAAAGGTGAATACCAATTTATTATTCTTTCATCAAAATGCGGCACACCAGGGTAGGGATGTTCGGCAAAACAGTAGGGGATATGTTCGTGAAGACTTTTGGAAACATCAGCTGTGCAATAGAAAGGGAAACCGGAACTTTTGCAGTACGGTCGCAAGTCGTCAACACCGCCAACATGGTCGTAGTGAATATGAGTGATGAGTGCAGCGTCAAGGTTTGCTCGCTGATTATATCGGAGCATCTGAACATAGAAATCCGGACCGCAATCTATAATGATATTTTTGCCGTTATGCTCAATGAGAGCGGAAGCACGCAGGCGTTTGTCTTTTGGGTCTGTGGAAGTGCAAACGTGGCATGAACAGCCGAGTTGCGGTATTCCTGTAGATGTTCCTGTTCCTAAAAAAGTCAGTTTCATAGTCGATATCTTTTTAGCAATCCGTCTTCAAAAATGAGGTAAGCACCGTTCTGGTATGTCCAACGCTCGTATGTGGAACTGTAAGAGCGACCATGGTCCACGTCTTTAGGAGCGCCAATGGAAAGACGGCACTCGTCGCGTGTCATATCAAGTCGCAATTTGCCGTTTTGGATAGCAAGCCAATTTTCCGGCGAGATTGCGGGATATTTGAGCTTCGGGTCTGTGACGGAAAAAACAGAGGAGAAAACTCTTTTGGATTCAGACAACCCATGAGAAATCAGCACCATAGCTCTGCTCACGGAGTCTGTGAAAATCACGGAGATAGGGTATTCTTCATTGCCCGGCATCACGTCATCAATGTTAACTTTTATAAATTTTCGTCCTGTCATACGTTGCTCCGGTGTGGAGTTCCAGGAAGATGTGAGAATATAATAATCCGCACCTTTAAGCACACTGCGTGACTTCTCAATGAGTGATAAATCCACTGTAAACGGCACTTCCACCACGTCTCTTTCCGCCAGCTCTGAGTATGGGCGGTCTATCCTGTAGCTGAGCGTGTCTGTGGTATTGCCTTTTTTAAGGAAAAGGAGAAGGGTGTTCTCCATGGCTGCAATAGACGTCAACTGTTTATAGCCCTGATACGTGATAGTGTCGCCTTTTTGCGGAATAACACTCGCAGGAGAACTGCTGAAAATGAGGCTGATACGATTGTTTGTAACAACGTATTCTCTACCTTTTTGCCATTGCGACAGAGGCTCCGGAATCAACTGACTGTTTATGCCTGTTTCCGGAGTATTTTCCGGAGAAGACACTTGTCGCTGAACCTCGGAACTACTGATTTTAGGTGTGCTTTCAATTCCCGTGAAGCAGCCCGTCAGCAGAAAAGCAGATGCTATTGCGTATGTCCAAAAATGAATTTTCATTTAGAACAAGGTTTTATCCCCATATTATAAAAGATGAAAGAGTAAATGTCTGTATATTCCTCAATAACCTTAGCCACCGGCTTACCTGCACCGTGTCCTGCCTTAGAGTCAATGCGGATGATTTTTGGCTTGTCGCCTGTGTTTGATGCTTGGAGCATAGCGGCATATTTGAAAGAGTGAGCCGGCACTACACGGTCGTCATGGTCTGCAGTGGTAACCATAATTGCTGGGTAGGTAGTACCGTCGTTTTTGATATTGTGGAGAGGAGAATAACCGATAAGGTATTCAGCCATTTCTTTTGAGTCTGCCACAGTGCCATAGTCAGGTGCCCAGTTCCAACCGATTGTAAAGAGGTGATAACGGAGCATGTCCATTACTCCCACACGCGGAATTGCTACGCCAAACAGTTCCGGACGCATATTCACAACCGCACCGATGAGCAAACCACCGTTGCTGCCACCTTCAATAGCTAATTTTTCCGGTTTTGTCCAGCCGTTTTGGATAAGGTATTCTGCGGCTGCAATAAAATCGTTGAAAACGTTCAATTTGTTCAACTTTGTACCTTGCTGATGCCATTCTTCGCCGTATTCAAGTCCGCCGCGGAGGTTTGCTTGTGCATAAACGCCGCCGTTTTCAAGCCAAAGTATGCGGTATGATGAAAATCCGGGGTTCAGTGATACTCCAAAACCACCATAACCGTAGAGGTAAACGGGATTGTTGCCGTCAAGTTTCAGCCCTTTTTTGTATGTGAGTGACATTGGTACTTTTGTGCCGTCTGCAGAAGTGTAGAATACTTGTTCCGTCACATAGTCTTCCGGATTAAATCCGGGAATTTCCGGTGACTCGTAAAGAGTGCTTGTGTCTGTAGCCGGGTCATAACGGAAAACGGAGGTAGGGTAGTTGAATGATGTGTAATTGTAGAACACTTCCGGGTGTTTTCGTGAAGTGGAGAAACCTGCACTACCAATTCCCGGGAACGACACTTTGCCGAGTTTTGTTCCGGCATAGTCGTATATATAAGAATGTGTGGCAGCATCTTCGCCGTAAGAAACTATAATTTTGTCCGGAGTTAAATTCACGGATTCCAATACTCCTTTTTGTTCCTGAATAAATACGGTTGCATTACTCATATCGTCAATATCACACACCATGATTTGTCCTTTCGGAGCGCCTTTAGTGGTGGTGTAATACATCTTATTGCCGATAATGTCTATAACACCTATTTCGTAGTTTTGCGTTTCTTCAATTGCCTGCCATTCAGCATTTTCTTTGTCAAGACGCTTTGCCAGAATTGCGTTTCCGGTACCTTCACCGGCAACGTAAAGAAAGATTACTTTTTCGTCATCGTCAACAGCCACGCTGTGGAATCTGTAAGGATGTTCCGGGTCTGTGAAATAAAGTTTGTCTTCGCTTTGCGGAGTGCCTAATTTGTGGTAATACACTCTGTGATTGAGGTTTATTTCGGAAAATTCTTTTTCACCGCTTTGAATTTCGTATGCACTGTAGAAAAATCCGTCTTTATACCATGAAGCACCGGAAAATTTTGCACGTTCTATGTGTTCCGGAAGCAGTTCACGTGTTTTGGTGTCCATAACGTATATTTCCTCCCAGTCTGATCCGCTGCGAGAAACTGTGTAAGCAGTGTATTTTCCGTCTTTTGACTGATATGTGCCTTTCAGTGCCACCGTGCCGTCATCAGAGAGCAGGTTAGGGTCTAAAAACACTTCAGCTTCTGAGTCAAGATCGGCTTTTCTATACAAAACGTATTGATTTTTAAGTCCGTCATTCTTATAGAAATAAAAATTACCGTCTTTACTACGCCATGGAATCCCCACTTTGGCATAGTTTGTGAGCTGAGTAAGTCTTTCTTTCACTTTGCTTCGGAATGGAATCTGCGAGAGATAGTTTTGAGTGACTTCGTTTTCCGCTTTCACCCAGTCTGCCGTAATTTGGCAGGTGTCATTTTCCAGGGGGCGGTATGGGTCTTGGACTGAGATGCCGAAGTATTCGTCTGTCACTTGTGCTTTAGGAGCGGCAGGATATTGCAGATTTTGCACAAAAATGTTTGTGGCAATACACATTGCAGATATTGTTAGTAAAGTTTTGTTTATCATGATGTATATCTTAAATATTTTCGCAAAGGTAGGAATTTTTGTTTATACAATCAAGAATTTTTGGAGTAGTAAATGGTGTGACATTATTGTTACAATTAAAAAATGTTAATAACACATAATGTTTGTGAAATTTTTGTGTTTTCTTTACAAAGATTCAAAATAAATAATGTATATTTCCCATCTTTGACACTTAAATTTATAAAAAGAGCCGCCAAAGCCTTTAAATA
>JBJECR010000120.1:0-7359 GCA_051871275.1 Muribaculaceae bacterium
CCTTAATATCAGTATATTTCCAGGTATGTGTTAAATTTTTTACCGGACACTTGTGAGTCCGACAAGTCCGACTTTTGATTCCTGACCGATTTAGCCGTGGCAAGCCACGGCATTACAGTTTGGTGTAATCCCTTACTTGATTACGATTTTCTGAGTGAAGTGAGCGTTGTCGGCTTTGACTTCGAGGACGTAGATGCCGGAGGCGAGGTCTGAAGCGTCAAGGTTGCCTTCGTTACCTTCAAAGGCGGCGGATTTCACTGCGGAGCCTGAGAGGTTGTAAAGTGTGGCATTGAAGTGGTTCACGCCGGCGAGGAAGACATCGTAGTTCTTGCTGCCTGTAGGATTCACGATAAGACGCATATCTTCGTCTGCAAACACTTCGCCAACGCCGCCAAGTCCGAGGACTTCTCTCACGGCATCAAGAGCGTTTATTTTGCCTGCACCCCACTGGATAGGATTGCCGGCGTTTACGTATTCATCTTTAGTGGCTGTTTTCATCATAATTTCGCGGATTTCCTCTACGGTGAGAGTCGGGTCAGCCTGGAGCATAAGGCAGGCAACACCTGTGATGAACGGAGCAGCCATAGACGTTCCGACATTCGGTCCCCAATAGCTGTTTTTGCCGTTTGAAGTGACAAGACCGCAAACATTTGTTTCATTGAGTCCGGTGCTATTATAATAATATGTGTTGAAGGCAGAGATTACGCCAACACCCGGAGCTGTGATGTGTGGGAGTTTTCTGCCGTCCATTGTATGTCCGTATGAAGAGAAATCGGCTACATCGTATTGGTCATATCCCGGATAGTGGAAAGGACCGTCAGTTAGGCAGAGCCAATTTTTACGAGCATTGTAAGCACCCACCACTATAACGTTTTTTCCGCAAGCATTGTCGCTGATAGTTTCTTCACCGGTACCGTCATCGTAGCCTGCAAGGTCTAAGTTGCTGAATTCCAGTGAAGTAGTGGCAAGCATGGTTTTGCCTGCAGAAGACTTCACGGTGAATAGCGGCACGATATCGTTTGAAGCATTTGTGGAAGTGTTGCGCGTGTAGTTGCAACTAATGGTAACGTATGAGCAATTATTGTTTCCATCCACCCCTACATAAAAAGAGATAGCACTGTTTGATGTGAATGCTTTATTGAAGTCTGCCAGGTGGGGGTAAGTAGTATAGTCTGTTCCGGCGTATGTCACGCTTTTAGTGATATCTACAGTGCTGAGAATCTTACCGGTGCTTTTTTGGTAAAAACTCATCTGAGCTGTCAATGTGCTATTATCATTAATCCAGAACTGAGCGGAACCGGAGACGGAAGTTTTGTCCGGAGTGATGAAAGTCTTGATAGAAGTGTTTCCGGAAGACAAAGTTTTGCGGATAGAGCATTTACGGTCTGCATCATTACCTGCAGCGAAAACAATCACGGCATCTTTAGCCAGTTCGTCCATAGAGCGACACATAGTAATAGAGCCGTCGTGCGGACCCATGACGTGTCCGAAAGAACAGTTGATAGCCACAGGTTTGCCTTCAGATTTGGCGTAGTCTATAATTTTTTTGACGTAAGAGATGATTGTGCCTTCCGTGAGTTCACCGCCTGCGAGTGCAATGTCTGCTTTAGGAGCAACACCGCCGAAAGGAATAGTTCCGGCAACCTTAGATATTTTTTGCTGTCCGAGAATGGTTTTATATCCGCCGATATATCCGCTTTGTCCGTCAATACCTGCTATAATTCCCGCCACGTGTGTGCCGTGAGTGGAAGAAGTTTTGTCTGTTGTGGCATTTGCCATATTGTCCGGTGTGTATTCAATACCGGTGGTTGTATTGTAATAGCGTTTGATGCGGTACGTAGAGCCGTCTTCATCGCGGAATGCGGCATGGTTCGGGTCAATACCGGAGTCGTATGCAGCGGCAATAACGCCTTCACCGTTAAAAGCCTTGGGAAGTCCGCCTTCACCTGTATGCACTACGTCAACACTTGCATCTGCCGTAGCCACGTCAAGGCAAGGCTCGAAAACCGTGCCGAATGAAATATAGTTCACTGCATCAAGTTCCGCAAGTTTGTTCACGTTATCCACAGCGATATCCACCACGACATATTTGCCGCCGATAACGCAGTCGATGTTGTATCCTTCCAGGTCTGCTTCAGTAGCCCCGTCACTGAGAGTGACAATAGCTTTCACTATTTCCGGTGCACGGACAGACATCAGTTTCTCGTTTGAAAGTTGGCGTTCCAGCCTTACGCGTTCCATATAGGCTTCGCCATTAGGGCTGATTTTGCTCTGAGCGGCGGCAGAAAAGCCAATCAAGAGTGCTAATCCGAGTAAAGTAGATTTCATAATAAATAATGTATTATAGATGTTTTTAATTTTTCTTGGAAAAATGTAAAGAAAAAAAGTAAAGAAAAATCACTTTTAGCAGTATTCACGGCAAAGTTACGCTTTTTTTACGTTAAACAGCCATTTTTTCACATAAAATTTGTAAATTTGCACCATAATCAAAAATTTCAACGTTATTTTTTAATATGAAAAATATTAATATTGATGTCAAAGATGTGCTCGGCACAGTTAGCCTTGAAGCCATCAATTCTTACAGTGCAAAGGCAGCAGATTCTCTCCGTATGCTCCACGACGGCACAGGTGCCGGAAACGATTTTTTGGGTTGGGTAAACCTTCCTTCCGAAACAGACACTTCACTCCTTGATGATATTGCAGCAACTGCAGAAAGCCTCCGCAACTCTTGCGAAGCGGTAGTGGCTATAGGTATCGGTGGCAGCTACCTTGGTGCTAAAGCCGTGATAGAAGCCCTTTCGGACAGTTTTGCAGCATACAAAAAGGCAGAAGGTCCCGTGCTCCTCTTTGCAGGTCAAAACATAGGCGAAGACTATCTCTATGAGCTTTCTTCCTACCTCAAAGACAAAAAATACGGAATTATCGTGATTTCCAAATCCGGTACAACAACCGAGCCGGCTATTGCATTCCGCATGCTCAAAGAGCAACTTGAAGCACAAATCGGCAAAGCTGAAGCATCACGTCGCATCGTGGCTATCACAGATGCAAAACGCGGTGCACTCCGCCAGCTCGCAACGGAAGAAGGCTACAAAACATACGTTATCGCAGACAATGTGGGCGGTCGCTTCTCCGTCCTCTCACCTGTGGGACTTCTGCCGATAGCAGTAGCCGGATTTGATATCCGCAAACTCGTGGAAGGCGCTCGCAATATGCAAAAAGCCACTGCACAAGACACTGAAGAAAACATTGCAATGCTTTACGCCAAAACACGTAATGCACTCTATAACTCAGGAAAGAAAATTGAAATCTTAGTTAACTATAATCCGAAACTTCACTACTTCTCTGAATGGTGGAAACAGCTCTACGGCGAATCCGAAGGTAAAGACCATAAAGGTATTTTCCCTGCATCCGTAGATAACTCTACGGACCTTCACTCTATGGGACAGTGGATTCAAGACGGCGAACGTACTATCTTCGAGACTGTTATCTCCGTTTTGAACCAGAAGCACAACGTTGCTATCCCTTCCGATGAAGCGAACCTCGACGGACTGAACTATATTGCAAACCGCCGCGTTGACGAAGTAAACAAGATGGCGGAACTCGGCACACGCATTGCACACGTTGACGGTGGAGTGCCAAACATCCGTATCACCATCGATTCTCTCTGTGAAGAATGTCTTGGAGAACTTATTTATTTCTTTGAAAAGGCTTGTGGCATAAGCGGTTACATCCTCGGTGTGAACCCATTCAACCAGCCGGGCGTGGAAGACTACAAACGCAATATGTTTGCCCTCCTCGCAAAGCCCGGTTATGAAAAGGAAACCGAAGCTATCCGTGCCAGACTTTCATAAATCTTTCTCCAAGCCGGAGCTTAGAGCATATTTAAACCACCTTTAATAAACAAGCTCTCAAGCCCCCAACAAATACCGATTAAACACATTATCATAGTTCCTGTCGTCCTGAAGGATAGCAGGAACTTTTTTTATGGGCTTATCTTGCATTTTAGCTGTTTTATCTATGGAATTATGACCATAAAATATGGAAAATAGGACAAAAATTAGGTAGATTGGTAAAAAAGTCGTACCTTTGCGGCTGAATTAAACCAATACGATATATTAATGAAAAAAATTACAGCATTTTTCGCAGCGATTGCGACAACATTTTCTCTCTATGCAGAGGGCTATCAAGTAAATTCTCTCAGTGCACGCCAAAATGGTATGGGACATACCGGCACGGCACTTAAACTTGGTGCGGAAAGTATGATTTTTAACCCTGCAGGTATGGGTTTCCTTGACAAAAAGGTGGATTTTAACGGTTCTTTTACTGCTATCATGGCAACTTGCAAGGCTGTTACCCCGGATGGCAAGGAGTTTAAGACTGATAATCCTGCAAGTACTCCATTGAGCTTTAACCTTGGTTTTTCTATTTATGATAACCTTAAAGCGGGCGTTTCTTTTTATACTCCTTACGGCAGCAATATCAACTGGACAGACAACTGGGCAGGTGCTCTGCTGAACCAAAAGGTTAAACTTTCGGTTTATACAGTTCAGCCTACTGCTGCATGGCGTATTCTGCCAAATTTTTCCATAGGTGCAGGTCTTATGATTTCATGGGGAACTGTTGACCTCAATAAGGGTCTTATCTCTCCTGTGACTTTTGACAATCTGGTTATGCCGCAGACGGGAATGGATTTCCGCTTCGGTGATATTGTTCCGGCTTCCGTGAACCTGAAGGGTACTGCAAATGTAACTCTGGGCTACAATGTGGGTGTGATGTATGACGTGAATTCTCAGATTTCTCTCGGTCTTAACTATCGCTCCAAGATGATGATGACTGTTGATGCCGGTGATGCTCGTGTGACTTACGCTAATGAGCTTGCCAAGCAGGTGCTTGAAAGCCGTGTTGGACTTATAGATAAGGCTCAGTTCACAGCAGAGATGCCGTGCGTGTCTATCCTTAATTTTGGTGTAAGCTACAAGCCTGTCAGCCGCCTCACACTTGCCGCCGATATCCAATATTCTTTTTGGAAGCAGTATAAGAACCTGGATATCAACTTCCTGAGTGAACACCTTGCTGCATTTAACCAGCATATTGAAAAGAACTATAAGAATTCTTTCACTTATCACCTAGGTGCACAGTATGCTCTGACAAATCGCTTTGACCTCCGTGCGGGTCTTATGATAGACACTGCTCCTATGCGTGAGGATTGCTATAATCCGGAAACTCCGGGTATGACAAAGCTTGAGCCGACAGTTGGTCTTTCTTTCCGCCCGGTAAGCAATTTCTCTATTGATTTCTCTATGCTTTACGTTGCCGGTCTTGGTCGTGACAATGCTTCTTGCACATACGAGGATCTTCTCCTCAAGTCTGCGGGTGCTCCATGTGTTCAGAAATTTACTGCAGACTATACTCTGCATGCGTTCTGCCCTTCCATAGGTGTTTCATATCGCTTCTAAAAGTTAAGCAAAGTCATATACGACTTAGAGCCTTTGCAAAATGAGCAAAATCTATACGACTTTGCTCATTTTGTTGTATATCAGTTTCTTACCCCGGGTAGCGGCGTCGGCTTCGCCTCTTCCGCAACCCGGGGATAACAGATTGCCGCAAGCTCCACCGAGCTTGCATCTTGACGTTTTTTTATAGGAAAACGCAGTAAAAATGGGGTGAAATTTATAGGAAAACGCAGTAAAATTGGGGTAGAATTTATAGGAAAACGCAGTAAAATTGGGGTGAAATTTATAGGAAAACGCAGTTTTTTGCGAAAAAAAGTATTATCTTTGCAGTGCTTAAAATGCTGTAAATATGTTATATAGGAAGATATCAAAACGGATAGAAGATTATTTGTCGTCAGATTCAAGTCGGATGTTGCTGATAGATGGAGCACGTCAGATAGGGAAATCATATATAATTCGGTGGGTTTGTCAAAAGAAATTTGCGAATTATATTGAAATAAATATGGAGGAGGACAAGTTGTCCGATAGATTTTTTGCAGACGCCAAGACGACACAAGATTTTTATATGGCTCTAAGTATGGTGGTGGGCGAGAAAATGAAAGAGAAGTCCAATACTATAGTATTTATTGATGAGATACAGGCGTATGACCATCTGCTGACGCTTGTCAAATTTCTGATGAGGGAAAATAAGTTTACTTATATAGCAAGTGGTTCGTTGCTAGGCGTGACGCTGAAAAATACTCAATCGTTGCCAATAGGAAGTTTGGATATAGTGAATATGTATCCAATGGATTTTGAAGAATTTCTATATGCAAATGGAGTAGGGGAATACGTTATAGAAGCGATGCGAGACAACTTTAATAAGAAGGAGTCTTTGTCTGATTCACTGCATAACAAGATGATGGACTATTTCAAAAAGTATCTGTTGGTAGGCGGTTTGCCAAAAGCGGTAGAGTCTTTTGTGGAAAATCGGAATGTGGTTGAGTTTAGGGCAATACAGGCATCAGTACATAATATGTATCGTATAGATGCATCCAGATATGAGGAAGAGTATAATAAAAAGCTAAAGATACAACGAATATTTAGTATGATACCCTCCTGTCTTGAAAACAAGAAGAAGCGTATCGTGATTAAAGACATTGAAGGGAAAGAATGGAAAAGGAGCAAAGATTATCTGGATGAATTTGACTATCTGATGTCAGCAGGAGTGGTACTTGAGGTAAAGGCTGTAAGCACTCCCACGTATCCGTTAGTGGAAAATAACGGAAAAAATTTACTTAAGTTGTATTTGAACGATGTAGGGATTTTGTCCGGTATTTATTACATTAATAATATTAAAGCCGTGATGTCTGATATAAAGAGTATAAATCTGGGGTCTCTTTATGAAACGGCAGTGGCTCAGGAGTTGAAGGCGCATGGCTTTGACTTGTATTATTATGATAATAAAAAGAATGGTGAGGTTGATTATTTGATAGATGATGTTGACAATCTGTCCAATATTCCAATAGAAGTAAAATCCGGAAAAGATTACATGGTGCATAGTTCTTTGGATAGGTTTTTGTCAAACAAAGAATACAATATAAATCGTGCGTACGTCTTATCAAACGAGAAAAATGTTTTTACTGAAAAAGGGATTACGTATTTACCTATTTATTATGTGATGTTTATTCAAAAAACGTCTAATGTGGTAGAACAATTTCTCGTATAATTTCTTGTATAGTGCAAAAAAAATACGTCAGATTTTGAGAATTTAATTATTTGTAATACCTTTGCATAAAATAGCAGACACTAAGAGCCTGTTTTAAAAGAAATGTTAAAAAATGAGGCTGTCAGTCATTGAGCAGGTTTGTATGTGCTTATAAGGGCGTGTGGCGAGCCACATAACCGTTAAGCACGGACAAAGATG
>JBJECR010000121.1:0-1722 GCA_051871275.1 Muribaculaceae bacterium
ATGATGGCTTTTCAATAGCAGTTATGTAATGCTTTCGGATAGCTGAATAGTTACAGAAGTTTACAAAACAGTTAAACAATGTTAATTAATATAAAGCCAAACTGATAACTACATTTTTAACGCATCTAAACCATTGTAAGCCAATGTTTTAAGCTCTACAAGTGTCAAACTCGGAAAGATAGCAAGAATTTTTCACATATCCGCCATTCTGTGCAACAAACTGCTATTTTGCACCAATATCAGCAACGTTCACAAAAAAATTTTGCAAAAAACGTTCCTTACTCCAAAATCATTTATTAACTTTGCACAATTATTTTTCCGTGATGAAAGAAGTTCAATACCAAGGGCTCACTTTTGAGCCGTACATCGAGAAAGAAAGAATCGCAGCCCGTATTAAAGAACTGGCTGAAGTTATTAAACAAGACTGCGAAGGTACTATCCCACTATTCGTGTGCGTACTGAACGGTGCATTCCCCTTTGCCTCAGACCTTATCCGTGCATTAGACATTGATGCGGAAATCACTTTTATCCGCCTCAAAAGTTATGAAGGTATGGGTTCCACAGGCGTGGTTAAGCAAGTTCTCGGACTTGCGGAAGACATCAAGGATCGCACTGTAATAGTAGTGGAAGACATCGTAGATACCGGCACCACTATCAAAAACCTTGTGAACGACCTGAAAAAGCAGCAACCTGCAAAACTCAAAGTGGCTACACTGCTGTTCAAGCCGGAATCACTCAAGGAAGACGTAAAACCGGACTATGTAGGATTCTCTATCCCTGCCAAATTTATTATCGGCTACGGACTGGACCTTGACGGACTGGCAAGAAACCTTGAGGACATCTACGTGTTAAAGCAGTAATTATCTGTGCCTTTGCAATTATCAGCACACTTGCGTCTTGTCCCTCCGGACATAGGCAATAGGTGTGGTGTGTGGACTTGAAAACGGAAAATGTTTAGAAACAAATATGCACAATTCGTGTAAATTTCATTTTATAAGGTAAATTTATATTATTTTAGGTACAATGTTTAATGTTGTAATTTTCGGAGCACCGGGTTGCGGCAAAGGAACGCAAAGTGAACGTATTGTAAACGAATACGGACTATACCATATCTCCACAGGAGAAGTGCTCAGAGACCATATATCACGCGGCACTGAACTGGGTGTTACTGCAGACAAATTCATTTCACAAGGGCAACTTATCCCGGATGAACTGATGATAAAAGTGCTTGAACACGTACTTGACACACACCCGGAAGAAACTTCAAAAGGTGTAATCTTTGATGGTTTCCCAAGGACTATCCCTCAAGCAGACGCCCTAAAAGCACTGCTCGAAAAGCGTGGCACAGGGTTGAATGCCGTTGTCGGACTGGAAGTAGATGAAAATGAACTTATCACGCGTATCCTCAAAAGAGGACAGGAAACAGGACGTGCAGACGACAATCCTGAAACAGTGAAAAAACGTCTTGACGTTTATCATTCTCGCACATTCCCTCTTGAACAATACTACGTCAAAGAAGGACTTTACCATGCCATAAACGGCAATGGCACCGTTGACACCATCTTTGCTGAAATCAAGAACCACCTTGATTCTCTAAAATAGCACCAATAGAAAAAATCCGAGCAGTCCGAGTTCTCCGAGTTCTCCAAGATTCCCGAGCACTCCGAGACTCCCAAATCCTCCAAGATTCCGAATTCTCCGAGCATTCCGAGTTCTCAGAGA
>JBJECR010000122.1:0-7224 GCA_051871275.1 Muribaculaceae bacterium
CAGTATGTTTCACACCGATTTTTTCTCAAATTTTCACCCCTAAAAATTTGCCATTTCACATTAAATATATAATTTTGCGATTAACAAACCACTATTTGGAACACAAAAAAAACAAATCATAAACTAAAATTTCTAATCTAATGAAACTACTCAGATTTCTGACAGTATTTATTCTTGCAATGAGTCTGTCGCTTAGCGTTGATGCCAAACAGAAAGACCAAAGGCTCAATTATGAAATTGAAGGAGCCGGAACAGCTGCTCAAGGCACCTACATGGTGAAAGTAACAGTTATCTCCAAAGAGAAAAAACCATCGGAAGACGTTATCAAACGCAGTGCAGTGCATGGCGTGCTTTTCCGCGGCTTTTCAAACAAAGAACTCCGCCAGCATCAGAAACCCCTGGCAGGAAGTCCTGCAAACGAAGCTCAAAATGCTGATTTTTACAAAGACTTTTTCGCTGAAAACGGTGCCGCTACTGCTTACGCTCAAGTGGTAACAGGTTCTCGCCAAGTGGTAAAAGCAGGCAAAGAATACCGCGTTTCAGACGTGGTGATTGTAAATAAAGACCAGTTACTGAAAGACTTGCAAGACGCAGGAGTAATTCGCGGACTTAGTTCAGCTTTCTAACAGTATTAACCTAACACCCGAATATTATGAAAAGATTTATTTTTGCTGCAGTGCTATCATTGATAGCCGCTTTAGCAGCTTATTCTCAGGACAACTACGACGTTATTTACCTCAATAACGGATCCGTTATCCAAGGTTCTATCACAAACCTCAAGGAAAATCAATCTGTTACTATCCGCACCCTCTCCGGCGAACAATACACCTACAAGATGATTGAAGTTCGCAAGATAGACAGAAACAGCAACGGTGTCAAAATCCCATACGAAAGAGGCAAACAGGAACACAAAAACTACAGCACATACAGCAGCGGTTTCTTCTTCGCTATTGAAGGTAACGGCGGCTATTCACTGAACCTTTCCGGAAACAACATCGGATTCGGTGAAGTGGATTTCGTGGGTGGCTACAGAGTGAATGAATTTTTCCGCGTAGGTGCCGGCTTTGGTCCTCGCTACTATTTTGGACCGGAAAGAGCCAGACTTAACGTAGCACGTTGGGGTATGCCTCTTTACCTAAACATTCGCGGCAATTTCATTCCGTCTGAATACCGTGACTTTGTGCCATACTATTCAATTGACTGCGGTACATCTTTCCCGGACGGTATAATGTTCCGTCCCACTATCGGTGTTCGCATAGGTGAACCCAGAAGTGCATTCCTCCTTGGCGTTTCATACACCGGTCAGCAACTCAAAAACGCTGATGTTGACAAAGACGGCAAACTGAAACACAAATTCACTTCTTTCCTCTCCATTAAAATCGGTTACGAATTCTAAAATCCTTTTCGCAATATGAAAAAGAATATTTTTTGGGCTATGGCTGCGGCTGTGACACTCACATTAGCCGGAGTTTCTTCTTGCAAAACGCCCACACAAGTGGATTCTTCTTTTGCTTACGCTTCATTCAAAACTTCCTGCCTCAGCTCGGAACTTGACGGCTCCATGCTTCTCCGCACTTGGGGTAAAGGCACAAACAAGGCTGCCGCTATTGAGCAAGCACGCAAAAATGCTCTCCGTGACGTAATTTTCAAAGGTATCCAAGATGGCTCCGGCGACTGCAACAAACGTCCGCTCATTACGGAAGTAAACGCAGAGGAAAAATACGAATACTACTTTAATCAGTTCTTCGCTGAAGGCGGTGCATACCAAAAATACGTTGTGGCAGACGAGAAAAAAACCTCTCGCATCGCTGCAAAAGCTCAGTCACTCGAGCAGTGGAGCGTGGTAGTAAGCGTGGACCGCACTGCTCTCCGCCAGAGACTTATTGAAGATGAAATAATCAAACCGTAAAAATTAAAAGCAATACGTCATGAAAAAGTTTTTTAAACATATAGTTTTTGCTATAGCACTGCTTGTGCCCGTTCTCTCTTTTGCACAGGCTAAAAAGCCCACAATCATGGTGATTCCTGCCGACGTCTGGTGCTCTGAAAACGGATACATGGAATCTTTCAACAATCAGGGCAAATTCACAAAAGTGCCAAACTATGAAGCTGCAGTCCAAGAAAATATGGATCTTGTGAACGCTATCACCAAGATTGGCGAACTTATGGCTGAAAGAGGTTTCCCACTTAAAGACCTCGCAACTACTATCCGCAATATCAACCAAAGCACAGCGGAAGACGAAATGACAACGAGCCGCACAAGCGGTGCAACACTTGCCGAATCTCCGCTTGACAAACTTCTGAACCGTGCCAAGGCAGATATCCTCGTGGAACTCACTTGGAAAATAAACACCGTAGGACCTAAAAACTCCGTTACTTACACTCTCCGCGGACTTGACGCTTACACCGGAAAACAGGTTGCCGCTTCTCAGGGAACCGGTGCACAGTCTTTCTCTGCAGAAGTTCCCGTACTTATCGAGGAAGCTGCACTTGAGCACATAGACAACTTCTGCTCTCAGCTTCAGGCTCATTTCGACGACCTTGTGGAAAACGGCAGAGAAGTAGTTGTCAATATCCGCCTCTTTGACAATGGCTCCGGTATGACTCTGGAAGATGAATACGGAGGAGAAATGCTTATGGACATCATAGACGACTGGATGGCACAAAACACTGTAAACCACCGTTATAGCCTCACAGATGCTACTGAAAACGTGATGCGTTTCGAGCAAGTGAGAATACCGCTTTACAATGAAAACGGCACTGCTATGGACACTCGTCGCTTTGTTCGCAACTTAAGCAGATACCTCGCTAAAGCTCCTTTCTCTATCGATTCCAAAATACTCACAAAAGGTCTCGGTAGAGCCGACTTGGTGCTTGGAGAAAAATAATCCGATTGTAACACACAAACTTAATTAAGCACTATCATGAAACTGAAAAATATAATTCTTGCCATTTTCGCCGCCACAGCTATCAATATGGCTGCAGAAGAATGTGAACTCCATATCACAGTGGCTCCTATCACTCAGGGTGAAGACGTCCCGGAACAATCCGCCGACTATCTTCTGACAAGACTTATGAATGTAGTGACCGCTTCCGGAGTCACAGGTGATGACACTTATTCTCAATTCTTCATCACAGGTAAATTTAACCATATCTATCAAGACGTAGTTCCCGGTCCGCCTATGCAGAATGTGCTCCGCACATCACTCACTCTTTACATCGGCGACCTTGTTTCAAAAAAAATCTATTCTTCCACATCTTTCGAGCTCCGCGGTGTAGGCACAAGCGACCAACGTGCTTTCATCAATGCTCTCAGTACTGTCAATGCTCGCAATGCCGAGTTTAAGAAATTCCTGGAAGCCGGCAAAACAAAAATCATTGCTTACTACGATGCAAACTATCCTCAGATTCTTCAACAGGCAAAACGTGCCGCTTCCATGAACAACTTTGAGGAAGCTCTTTTCCATGCCACTCAGATTCCATCTTGCAGTAAGGGCTATGCTGAAGCGGAAAAAGTTACCCTCGCTATCTATCAGGAATACATAGACTATGCAGGCACTCAGCTCCTTCTCGCTGCTGAAGCCGCTTGGGCTGCCGGACATGACCTCCCCGCTGCACGCAAGGCGCTGGAATATCTCCTGCAGATAGACCCGGACTCTAAAGCTATGGCTGGTGCGGAAAAACTCCTTGCGGAAATTAAAGAATCCATCAAAGATGACCGCGAATTCGAACTCCGCCAGAAATACAAAGACTCCATTGAACTGGAACGCCGCAAAATTGAGGCTGCTCGTGCCGTTGGAGTAGCTTGGGGGTCAGGACAGCAACCATCCACTACATACATTGACTGGATTAGATAACACAATCATAAAAACACTAATTATAAACCTGATATGAATCACATTTTTCGCAAAATGTTGCTCTCTTGCGCAACAGTGATTTGTACTGCCGGTTTCGCCGTAGCCCAGGACCTTATCCCGGACCAAAACCAGAAAGGAAAATGGGGCTACGTCGATGCTGACGGCAAAAAAGTCATCAACTACGATTACAACCATGCAAACGCCTTTATCGACGGACGTGCACTGGTGCAAAAAGGTGACAAATGGGGCTACATCAACGAACGTGGCAAAGAAGTCATCAAAATCAAATTCTCCGAAATTGGCACCTGGAACGGAGCTTACTGCAAAGTGAGCGAAGGAGGAAAGGTGGAAGACGGTGTTGTGACCGGTGCCAAATACGGCTACATTGACCGTAACGGCGAATACGTTCTCAAAACGGAATACGACGAAATAGGTCCGTTTGTAAACGATATCGCATACGTCAAAAAAGACAATAAATTTGGCTATATTGACAAGCGTTTCAACTTCGTTATCCCTTGTAAATATTCCTCTATCGGCTCTTTCAACGAGAAAGGTTTCTGCTGGGTGAAAGACGGCAATAACTATGGCGTTTACAACATTCAGGGCGACCTCGTTATTCCCGCAAATTACAGAGCTCTCGGTACTTTTAACGCCAAACTGCTTGAAGCAAATCCTTTGCTCTCTCGCATGATGAACGACCCGGACATAAAAGCAAAGATTAAGGAATACGGCAAAGAACATGCTTCCGAGCTTACAAGTGCATTTAGGACAAGTAAAAACCCTTTCAAGGGAGGTTCTTATGACGACAATGCACTCAAGAAATACAACGACGGACTTCTCAACTGCATCAAGGATGCTACGGAAGGATTGCTCACAGATGAAGACAAGATGCTTATCTACGAAAATACTCCATACGATATACCATCTTACACTTTCATCTCCGGCAGAAACTTTTCACAGCTCGATATGGAGGAAAGAGACTATTTCGTGGTTTCAAACAGCGGTATGGCTGCGGGTGACTCTCCCCGAAACTATATTCTTTCCTGCAACGGCGACAAAATAGGTATTTTCTCATCTACGGGTGAAGAAGTGCTGAAAATAGGCAAATTCGACATTGCTTTCTTGCCGTCTGAAGGCATTGTACCCGTGGCAAGATACAAGAAAGAACAGCTCCAAGTAAACTATTACCGTGTTTCCAGCGATAAGCTCCTCTTTAAAGACTGGCAGGAAGCATACGCTATCTCTCCATTCGTAAACGGAACGGCAGTTGTATATAAAGAAGGTATGAACTACCTTGTGGATAGAAACGGCAAAACAATTTCAGACTATTATTCCGTTATAATGCCGGCGATTGACGGCGTACACGTGATGGGAGAACGCAACCGCTACGGACTTCTTGACGACAAAGGCGGAGAAATATTAAAACCGTCTTATATGCTCATTCTGCCTAAAAAAGAAGGCGTACACTGCTCACAAAAAGAGCGTGGCGGACTTTACGGCTACATTGACGACAATGGTAAAGACGTCATCCCTGCCAAATACGAAATGGCTAAATCTTTCAGCCACGGTGTTGCCGCTGTTAAAGGCAAAAACGGCTGGGGTATCATAGACCACGAAACAAATCCGGTTGTGGAACTCAAATGGGAAGATATCGTGTCTTTCGACGCTCCTAAACAGGAAGTGGCTTGGGTGAAAGAAAACGGACAGTGGTGCTGCCTGGACATTGCAAGCAAGAGCATCAAATTCCGCACGGATTTCGCTACCGTTTACAACTTTGACGAAAAAGGCCATGCCGTTGTTTGCAACGCAGACGGAAAATTCGGAAGTGTAAATATGGCAGGTGAAACCGTTATCCCTACTGCTATTGACGATTTGGGAAAAGTAGAAGAGTGTTTCGCTCTTATGGAAGAACGCGGAACGGATAGAATCACAGACACAGACGTATACCGCTTCAACATCTATAATAGCGACAAACGAAACAAGTACAATCTCTCCGACAAAATCGACTCTAATATGTGGGACTATTAATCCATTACCGCTATGAAAAGATTTATATTCACTATAATCACAATCGGTTGCATCTTCGCTTCTTCCGCTAAAGATGTCGAGCAACCCGTTGAAACAAAATACAATCGTTCTTCTATCTATTCCATCCTCGTTAACCACACGGAGCAGAAGTTCGCATCTGAAATTGAATCACAATTCCTCAATATCCCTACCCCGGACAAATACAACAATCACGACTTGAGCATAAAAGTCCTGAACGTTGACTCCAAAGGTAAATACGGCGAAGAAATTCGTTACTTCCTGGAAAACAACCTCGTGGCAAGCCGCCTCGTGGCTAAATGGTTTAACCGCGACATCATGACGGGACAGTGCGACATGGAACTCATCAAATCCAGAGGTATTTACAATGCTTCCGAACTTGACAAAGAACTTGCTTCACGCTCCGCTCGCGGTGTTGCTATGCTCCAAGACGCCGGTGAACAACTTATAGGCAACACTTTCGTGCTTGTAAACGAGATAAACTACGTTGATAAATCCAATACAGGTAAGGGTATCGGACTTGGACTGCGTATCCTCGGCACCGTTGCCGCTATCGCAACACAAAACTCAGACTTTATAGACCTTGGTAACTCTGCCGGCTCTATCGCAGAATCTTTCAAGGGATTCAAAGTGAAAATTTTCACTCGTCTATATCAGCTTGAATGGAACGAAGAAGTGGCAAACACGTTCTATATGAACTACTACGCTTCCGGTAGTGATGATGCAAAACGAGAAGCCTTTGAGAGCAACCGCGGCAAATTCAAACTCAAATACGTTGGTGACGTGGAATCCAGTGGTAGTGCTACATCTTTCCTTGGTATCAACGAAGATGAGCCGCTTCTCATGGTTCGCAAAGCCTGTCAGCGTGCTATTGACGAAAACGTTGCGGATCTCCAGAAAAAATACGACCAATTCCGCATCAAAGCCCCAATCACGGAAGTTGACGGCGGCATTAAGGCTCAAATAGGACTCAAAGAAGGTATCACTAAAGATTCAGAATTTGAAGTGCTTGAACCGGAAGATAAAAACGGAGTTATCGTTTATAAGAGAATTGCAGTGCTTAAACCTATTGAAAAGAAAATCTGGGACAACCGCTTTATGGCTAAAGAAGAAGGTGCTTACGGTGCAGACTTCGGTGCAACTACTTTCAAGAAAGTGAGCGGTGGCGAAATTTATCCGGGTTTGCTTATCAGACAAATAAACTAACGAAATTCCAATTATTTTGATTACCTTTGCAGGGGAGTAACACTGTTGCTTCCCTGCTTTTTTAGAGCCTGTTTCATAAGAAATGTTAAAAAATGAGGCTGTCAGTCATTGAGCA
>JBJECR010000123.1:0-7202 GCA_051871275.1 Muribaculaceae bacterium
TTTGTGTCAATTATTTAAATATTTTTTTTGAAGGACAAAGTGTCAAACTCCCGACAATGAAATCGATGATTGCGGTTAATGGAAATATATAGCGACCGTATCTTTTTGTCGGGCTCATGGTTTGTCAAAGAAAAGGGTTGTATTCTACGTAGATGTTTTTGTATTTTAATAACGTATTTTTGCACAGTTTTATTATATTTCTTTTCTTAGAAATGGCAAAAATGGCGGATTCTCATTTATTTTGCGTAAATTTGCACCGTAAATTTTAAGAAAAACATAAGAGTAATTAATGGAATCCACAAGACAAGCAAAAATTTCAAGACTACTGCAGAAAGAACTGAGTGAAATTTTCCGTGTGCAGACGGCTAAAACTCATGGCGTACTCGTATCTGTGAGTGCTGTGCGTGTGTCTCCGGACTTGAGCATCGCTCGTGCATATCTTTCCGTTTTCCCTTCTGATAAGGCTCAGTTGATTATAGACAACGTTAACAAAAATTCCAAGTCTATCCGCTATGAACTCGCCGCTAAGGTGAGGTATCAGCTTCGCAAAACTCCGGAACTCTTTTTCCATATTGACGATTCTCTGGACTATATCGAGAATATTGATAATCTGCTGAAAAAAGACGCTAAGGAAGAGGTTCCTTCCGGCAGTAAGGATGATAACAAAGAAGCATAATTGATATTTGTCCGCTTCTTTTTCCGGCTCGGCAATTTTTTCTGATGCACTATGCAACCGCTTTTTTTTCCGGCTTTATGAAACCTGAATTTAAAATAGCACTCCGCTACCTCTTTTCACGCAAGCAGCATAACGCCGTGAATATCATCTCCATGATATCCGTGGGCGGTGTTGCTGTGGCTGCTATGGCAATGGTGGTGGTGCTGTCTGTTTTTAACGGTTTTGCGGAATTATCGCAGAAGCAATTGTCACATCTTGCACCGCCGCTGCAAATCACTCCTGCCTCAGGGTACATTATCAGTAATTGTGACTCTGTGTCCCGCATTGTTTGCGGCATAGATGGCGTAAATGCAGTAGAGCCTATAGTGACTCAACAGGCTTTGGCAGCAACTCAAAGCACGCAAATACCTGTGAATATTATTGGTGTAAGTCCTTCTTTTGCAGGCAATGCAAATCTTGAAGATGTGATTATTGACGGCAGAGCTACGGCGGAAGAAATTGCAAATTATGCCATTCTCAGTGTTGGCGTGGCTATTGATATCAATCTTCACCGCGAGGAAATCCCGGCTGTGGATATTTTTGTGCCAAAACGTGAGGGCAGAATAAACACGGCGAACCCTACAGCCTCTTTCCGCTCTGATACTTTTGTGCCGGTGGGCGTATATCAAGTGATGCAGGATACGTACGACACGGATATCGTGATTTTGCCTATTGATGCGGTTCGCCGCTTGTTGGATTTAGACTCCATAACCGCTAATGCACTGAATGTTTACACTGCCAATCCGGAAAACGTGGCTAAAAAACTTACTGCTGCTTTGGGTGATGATTTTGTAGTGAAAACGGCTGTTCAGCAGCAGGAAGAATCTTTTAAGATGATATCCATTGAGAAATGGGTTACGTTTCTGATGCTTGCTTTTATACTTATTATAGCATCGTTCAATATTGTTTCCACAATTTCAATCCTCATTATTGACAAACGCCCGAATATGGATATTCTCTTGGCTATGGGTGCCACGCCTGCCATGCTCCGCAGCATTTTTGTGATACAAGGGTGGCTTATCAGTGTAGCCGGAGGAGTGATAGGTATTATCATCGGACTTGTATTGTCGCTTTTGCAGCAGTATTGTGGCATAATCAAGCTTACGGCTTCTGAAAATGCAAATCTTTCCATAGATGTGTATCCTGTAGCGGTAGAACCGGTAGATATTCTTATAGTAGCGGCTGTGATACTCGTTATTGGTTCACTCACGGCACTTGTTGCCACAAGTAGCGGGTGGAAAAAGTAGCATCTTCTCGCAAATACAAAAAATCGAAGTTACTTTTACGAAGAATTTCCTTTTATAGTGAATAAAATTGCATTTTGTTCGCAGATATTCGCTTTTTATTCGTGTTTGTAGCATATTTTTGTAAATTTTTATTAAAAAGTATTGCACAGGTGGAAAATTGTTACTACATTTGCATGCATTTATGACAAAATGCTGTAAATTTCCAGTTTTGAATTTACATTGTTAAACAAGAAGTTTATCACTCGATAAACTAAGTAGAGTGTGAAAAATAGGAGAGCATATCCGTGACGGTTACGCTCTCCTTTTGTGTTACGTTCAAAAGAATCTATATGAAAACGTATAGCGGACTTGGCTCAAAGCGTGGAAGCGGTGCCACTTGGATGTTGGCATTTCGAGAATCCAGCGAGCCTGAGGCGTCGCCCATGGTGATTCCGGCAGCTGTGAGGGCGGTTTTCATTTCCTCAATAGCCTTTTCCGGTGTGTTATTGTCGTTTGAGAGGTGGCAGAGGAAAACGTGCGAGAGTTTTTCGGAATAAATGTCGGCAATGTATTTTGAAGCCACTTTGTTGTCCAGATGTCCGTTTTCTGCCATAATTCGTGCTTGTAGGTGAAGCGGATAACGCCCGTGAGTGAGCATGTATTCATCGTAGTTAGACTCCAGCATAATGTGAGTGGCTTGGCGGAGGTAATAGTCCACGCGTTCGCTTATGCAGCCCAGGTCTGTAGCAACGGCAAATTTTATGTTTTCGCCTGCTTCAATAAAGAAGCCCACGTTGTCGCGACCGTCATGCATAGTGGTGAAAGCCGTGATTTTATATCCTGCTACGGTGATAGGCGTCTCAATAAAAATAGGTTTGTGGAAATCTTTGAGCCTTGTGGTGAGGCTGTGACGCAAAAATATTCCGCTGAGGCACTTGGGTGTGCAGATAATGGAGAGGTGTGGGTATTTTTTAGCGAATTTATAGGCATAGCGAACATGGTCTGCATGGTCATGTGTGATGAGGATAGCCTTAATTCCGCTCATAGAGATACCGTATTTTTTGAGGGCGGGAGCCACGTCTTCCGGCTTCACGCCGGCATCAATGAGTATTCCCGTTTTTTTATCGCCGAAATATTCACAGTTACCGCTACTTCCACTTCCAAAGGACATGAAAAAATATTTTTGCGGCATCTGTGCCGGCTTGGTTTCTTCTTTCTCAAGGAAGTCAAATAGCGAAGGAGTGTAAATATTCGATTTTTTCGGCATAATTGTATTAAGGTGTAAGAAATTTATTCGGAATATATAAGGAATATAGACGGAATTTTATCGTAGTCGTATTTTGCTTTTGCCCAGGCGGAAATTTTTCGCGTGGAGATGTTTTGCTTTTCTCCGGTGATGTCGGAAGCCACGCAGAGGAGGAGGTTTGCGGGTAGGGTGGAAGCCAGTTCCGCTATCAGTTTGTTGTTTCTGTAAGGCGTTTCAATAAAAATTTGTGTTTGACGTTCACGGAGTATTCGTCGTTCCATCTCCTTCAGTTTTGCCAGCCGAGCGGATTTGTCTATAGGCAAGTAACCGTTGAAAGCAAAACTCTGACCGTTAAATCCGGAACCCATAAGCGACATTATGATGCTGGACGGACCTACGAGCGGCACCACTTCTATTCCGTTTTTCTGTGCTATAGCCACTATATCTGCTCCCGGATCCGCTATTGCAGGGCAACCCGCTTCCGAGATTATTCCCATGGAGTGTCCCTCTTTCAGAGGACGAATCATGTCCGGCAATTCCTGCGGTTTTGTCTGCTCGTTCAGAGTGAAAAAGGTGAGAGTGTCAATATCTATACTTTTGTCGCAGGACTTGAGAAAACGACGGGCGGAACGGATATTTTCCACGATGAAAAACTTTATTTCACGCAGAATTTCCGTGTTGTAGCCCGGCAACACTTTTTGCACTGTGTCGTCTGAGAGAGGTACGGGGAAGAGATATAGTTTTGCACTGCTCATAATTGCTTCTATTATGCTAAATGTCCTATAAGTGTTGCAGATGAAACTTCGTCGATAGTGACGTTTACCAGGTCGCCTACCTTGGTGTTACCTTTGTCAAACACCACGGTCTTGTTTTGCTGAGTGCGTCCCACCATTTGTGCCGTGCTGCGTTTGGAGACGCCTTCTGCCAGCACTTCAAACGTTTTGCCCACATCTTTTTTGTTTGAGGCGAGCGAGAGTTCGTTTTGCAGGGATATCATACGGTTCAGACGGTCTATTTTTACGTCTTCCGGAATATTGTCTTTCATCTCGCGTGAAGCAAGAGTGCCGGGGCGTTCGGAATACTTAAACATAAAAGCGGAGTCAAAGCCAACTTCACGCATCAGTGACAGTGTCTGCTCAAAGTCTTCTTCGCTTTCGTTGTAAAATCCTGTAAACATATCCGTGGAGATGCCGCAGTCCGGAATTGTTCTCTTTATAGCGGCAATTCTGTCCAGGTACCATTCGCGAGTGTATTTGCGGTTCATATTCTTCAGCACGGAATTGCTGCCGGACTGCACGGGGAGGTGGATATGATTGCAGATATTGTGGTATTTGGCGATAGTTTCTATTGTTTCATCGCTCATATCTTTGGGGTGCGATGTGGTGAAACGTACTCTCATATCCGGTGCCGCTTCAGCCACCATTGCCAGGAGTTTCGGGAAGGTGATGATGTTTCCTTCCGCATCCGTGTATTTATACGAGTTTACGTTTTGTCCCAGCAGTGTCACCTCCTTGAAGCCGCGTTTGCGGAGGTCCGCCAGTTCATTCAGAATACTTTCCGCTTCACGGCTTCTTTCCCTGCCGCGAGTGTAAGGCACAATACAGTATGAGCAGAAATTGTTGCATCCGCGCATAATTGAGATGTAACCGCTGATAGGATTCGGACCTATGCGGACGGGAATAACTTCACGATACGTTTCCGTGGTGCTAAGCTGCACGTTTATGGCAGTTTCACCGTTTTCCGCAGCCGCAAAGAGGTTTGGCAAGTCAAGATAACTGTCCGGACCTGCAACCACATCAACTCCGTGATTATTTATGAGCGTCTCTCTGACGCGTTCTGCCATACAGCCGATAACACCCACAATCAGTTTGTGGTTTTTACCGCGTTTTCTGCGTAGCGATGCCAGGAAAGTGAGGCGTGACACTATTTTCTGCTCTGCATTGTCGCGGATAGAGCAGGTGTTCAGCAGGATAGCGTCTGCCTCCTCGATGTTTTCCGTCAGAGAATAGCCAGCCATACCTAAAATGGAGGCTACAACCTCGCTGTCTGCCACATTCATCTGGCAGCCATACGTTTCAATATAAAGTTTGCGGCAATAGTCGTTGCCGGAGGAATTGTTGTTCATTTTTACCTATTTTTTTGACTTAAAAGCAGGAATGGTTTTGCAATTTGACACAAAATTACTACTTTTGTGCAAAATTACGAAAACCAATCCTCAGACACAAATAATTTGTGTGGTAAATAATCAAAAAATATTATAAAATATTATATCTATACCAAAAAAATTATGTCATTCAATTTCATCAGTGCAGAAGAAGCTGCGTCAATGATTAATAATGGAGCTACTATCGGTTTCTCCGGATTTACTGCTCCAGGCACACCGAAGGCTGTTCCTGAAGCTTTGGCAAAAAGGGCTGAAAGCGAACATGAAGCAGGCCGTCCATTTAAGGTAAACATCTTCACAGGTGCTTCCACCAGCGACCATGCAGACGGTGCTCTCTCCAGAGCGAATGCAATTAATATGCGTGCTCCGTATCAGAATGTTCCTGATTTGCGTAAACGCATCAACTCTCACGACACACACTACTTTGACCGTCACCTTTCTGAAATGGCTCAGGAAATAAGGTACGGATTCTATGGAAAAATGGACTTCGCTATTATCGAGGCTGCCGATATCACACCGGATGGTGAGATTCTCCTCGGAACAGGTCTTGGTAATACTCCTACATACGCTGCTCTTGCAGAAAAAATCATAGTGGAAGTCAATGAGGCTCTCCCGAAATCCCTCTACGGCATGCACGACGTTTATATGCTGCAAGACCCTCCACACCGCCGCCAAATTCCTATCTACAAGGCTAATGACAAAATCGGTCGTCCTACTCTGAAAGTTGACCCGAAAAAGGTTGTGGGTATTGTACGCACTAATTTCCTTGACGGTGTAAAACCATTTACGGAACCTGATGAAGTTTCTAAGCAAATCGGCGCAAACGTGGTGGGCTTCCTCCTCCATGAATATAAAACCGGTCGTCTGCCTAAGGAATTCCTGCCGCTCCAGTCCGGTGTAGGTAACGTGGCAAATGCAGTGCTTTACGACCTTGGCGAAAGCAAAGAACTTCCTCCTTTTATGATGTACACGGAAGTGATGCAAAATGCTGTGCTTGAACTCATGAAAAAGGGCAAATGTACTTTTGCTTCCACTTGCTCCATGACTTTCAGCGACGATGTAGAAGAAACACTGTTTAAAGATTTGAGTTATTTCCACGATAAAATCGTGCTCCGTCCGGCAGAACTTTCAAACAATCCGGAAGTTATCCGTCGTATAGGTGTTATCGCCATGAACACTGCTCTTGAAGCAGACATCTTTGGCGGTATCAACTCCACACACGTGCTTGGTACAAAGATGATGAACGGTGTAGGTGGTTCCGGTGACTTCACTCGTAATGCTTATATCTCTATCTTCTCTTGCCCGTCTGTCACTAAGGGTGGTCTTATCAGTAACATTGTTCCTATGGTTTCACATGCAGACCACTCCGAACACTCTGTTGATATCCTTATCACAGAGCAAGGTGTTGCGGATCTCCGTGCTAAAGACCCGGTGCAAAGAGCAGAGACTATCATTGAAAACTGTGTGAACCCGCTTTACAAGCAGCTCCTCTGGGATTATCTCAAACTGGGCAAAGGTGGTCAAACACCTCACACTCTTGCTGCTGCCATGGCATTCCACACTGCTTTCAGCGAAACAGGCAACATGCAAAATGCAGATTTCTCCAAATTCTGCTAATAACAGAAATATACACATATTTATTCTTAAAAAGCTCCGATGTCCTCGGAGCTTTTTTTTACCCCAAAAACTTGATTTATTTCCAAAATGCACTAAATTTTTAGCGTTTTAGAAATAAAATATAGATTTTTTTGTATGTCTAATAATCTTAGTTATTTGGAGTTTAGAGAAAAGTTATTGATACTGTTTCTTTGAGTGTGTCTGAGATGGGGCACTAAAAAAAGGACCTGTCCA
>JBJECR010000124.1:0-31520 GCA_051871275.1 Muribaculaceae bacterium
AATATCAGTATATTTCCAGGTATGTGTTAAATTTTTTACCGGACACTTGTGTGTCCGACCCGTCTGACTTGTCCGACCTGTCTGACTTGTCTGACTTGTCCGACCCGTCCGACCTGTCCGACTTGTCTGACTTGTCCGATTTCTTAGAGAACTCCGAGCACTCGGAGTTCTCTGAGTATTCGGAGCACTTTATTTTCTCTGCCACAGCACTAAATTATGCATTATGCATTATGCATTATGAATTATGAATTATGCATTATTAAAGGCTTATTTGGGATGCCGTGGCATGCCACGTCACTACATTATGCCGGAAAACCAGCCGCTCAAGTTAATCATGCATTATGCATTATGAATTATGCATTCATTAATCCTTTTTATAAGGGCGATAATGCTCTTTATTTTTACATAAATTCCTATAGAACTCTCCTTCTTTGTAATCATCTATGCTACTAATGGAGGGAAGATTGTATAAAATACTCCCAAGAGTATCATACACCTTTTTACTTAATCCGGAATCATAAGAAATATACGTTCTCATCTGTAATTTATCATTCTGCGTGAGGTCACTACCGTCTATCGCTAAAAAACAGTCTTCTCTAAACTTATAATAAACAGACGGAGCAAAATTCCAATACAATTCACTAAAACGTTCTCGTTTTGCAATTCTCTTAAATTCAGCAATAGTCTTTTCAGCATAGTCATCAAATTGCTTTTTCATCGTTTCCATCGCTTCCTTACTCTTTTGCTCTGTTTCCGCAATGGAATCCAAGGACGATGTTACGGTTTTCAATCTGCCACTTACGGAGTCCAAGTCATGCACAGTCTGCAAATTTTCAGCTCGCAAAACTTGCAGTGAATCCTGCAAAAGTTTCACTTTCTGCAAAGACTCAATGCTATTATGTTTTATGATGCTGTAATAGCTCCACCCTGCAGCTACAAGAAGCAAGAGCAAAACGCAGCCAAGTGCAAAATTTCTCCTGCGGTTACGGTGACTCCACGCCTCCATAAGTTCCTCAGCATCACGGTATCGCAAAGTTTTGTCTTGCTTGAGGCACTTATCCGAAATACGACTGTACTTGTTGCCGAAAAAGTCACGGATAAGTATTCCCAAAGAATAGATATCACTGCGGGCATCAATATTTTCCTCCTGTGCGAGAAGTTCCGGTGAAGCATACCTCGGTGTGCCGCCAAGGTGCTTGTTTACGTAAAAAGCATCATTGTCGGAAAGACCGAAATCTATCAGTTTTACATCGTTATTAGCCCTGGTGACAAGGATATTTTCCGGCTTTATATCATTGTGAATGATATTGGCATGATGAACATAAGCTATAGTGGATAAAACCTGTTCCATAACACGCAGACGCAGTTTTTCCGAAGGATTCTCCGCAAGAAAATCCGTGAGATTACGCCCGTCGATATAGTCCATAAGTATTCCCGGACCCACAGGGCTTGTTTCAAGGAAAGTAATCACGTTTGCTATATGGTAATGGCTCAGAGCAAGAGAAATATCATATTCTCGTTTTAGAATATCCAGGCTCATAGCATTCACCTGCTTCGGTGTTTTTATGATAAAATATTTGCCACAATGCTTAATGCGGAAAAGCATGGAATTGACAGTGCCGGAAATCAGTTCCGGATCCGTAAAGCCGTTTATCAAGTTAAGTTCCGCTGTCACGGGGCGAAATGTCTCACTATTATCCATAATTATTTTGTTTTTCCAAAATTAGTGATTATTTTTGTAATAGAAAAGAAAAATGACATGTATTACAAAACAAATATACCCCAGATAGCGGCACTCCGCAGCAAAGTGGAAGAAACTGCAGGTTTCCGAATGACTACTCACAGCGATTTTCTCCTTTTGGTGATGAAAATCGAGCAGCAGCTCCGGGAACACATCTCCGAAATCACGCTGGAGCGACTGTGGAACTATTCTACACGCAAGAGTGACACCACTACGGAGCGAAGCCTGAACGTACTGTCACAATACGTCGGTTGCAAAGACTGGGCTGATTTCTGCGAATGTCTCAGACGCGAAAACAAGGTGGAAAGCGGCTTTTTCCATGCAGAATCCGTGCTCACAAAAGATTTGAGCAAAGGCACACATCTCCGTCTTTCCTGGCAGCCGGATAGAGAAATAGAAATTGAATATCTGGGAGAAAATCGTTTTGTCACTATTGAATCCAAAAACAGTTCTATCCGTCCGGGCGACACTTTCTCCTGCCTGATGTTTCAAAAAAACCGTCCGCTTTACATGGATTTGTTTCAGCGATGCGGTGAAGAAATGCAAAGTGCGGCAAACTCACGCTATGTAGTGGGTCAAGACAACGGACTGACGTCTATTGAAATAATGTAGCATATCTCATCTACACGTCAACTTATCTACTCATTCTCTCATCAACTCTTCACTCTTCCACTCATCTACTCTTCCACTCATCTACTCATTTCCTCACGTCGGCGAGCATACTCTTCGGCACTTTGCTTGCGAAGTTCCACATCGTATTTGCGGATAGCATCAAGGTTTACGTAGTGCTGACCGCTTCCTCGTTCTATCGGGAAAGCCTCTTTTTTGCGTTCCAGCATAGTGGTTCCATATTCGGAAGTAAATCCGGGCAGCAAAGGTTGCAACTGCTGCGGAACGACATCCAATGTAACGGCAAAAATGCGTGACAATGGCGGATAACCGATGGCTGTCCACATAGTCATGGCTGATGCATCTTCTCCCGGAAGCATTCCCTCTATTGCCACAGTTGCAGTGGAGATATTTCGTGGTATAAAGTCTTGATCCACAGCCCATGTGTCACCTGCCGCCATAAAATCTTTGTCAAGCAGAGAATGATAAAAAGAGCGTGAAAGACCTTCCGTGAACAGTTCCGGAGTAAAAGAACTGTTTGCTGCCACATCTGCTGTGAGTGCAAGTGCATTTGCCTCGCGGATATACCCGTAACCTGATATGGAATCACCTGAATGTGAATAGTTTGTGCGGACTATATAGCCGGCTTCCGTGTCATCTACAAGGAAGCGAATGAAAGCATAATCGTCTGTTTCATAGTAAGCTCCTCTGCCGTTAGCATCAAGCACACCAAAGTTTGCCTGCACGCCCAGCGGTTTTGGCAGACTCTGCAAAAGTGCCTCAAAATCCTCAAGGGTGATACATGTTTGCAAAGCCAGTTTCATCACTATTCCCTCGCGGTCCTTAACAGTAGCGGTGTCCGGCATAATATTGTATGAAGCCGTGTTCATAATTGCAAAACCCGCATCATTCATGCCCATCCATGCTTCCGTGAAAAGAGAATCGCCATCGTTAAAAACAGCCACAAAACCATGATTGCCGTTTTCCGGAGCTATCTTCGCCACAAAATTCTGCGGCACTCCCGTGTCACGATGTTTCCACAAAATTGGTCGTCCGCTCGCTGTCGCTCTGCCGGAAACAATAGCGGAAGTGCAAGCCAAAGAACTGAAAGCGGTAATGTATGCAGCTATCAGCAATAATATTTTGTTCACCCTCATTTTTATCATCATTTTTTCATCATTTTTTGCAAAGTTAATGAAAATTTATTTTGTCATAAAAATAAATCTTACTAATTTTACAATTTCTTTTCAAAACGAATATGCCCGAGAATAAATACATATTTGAATATATTTTAGACGTCAGAGACTACGAGATAGATGCGGAAGGAATTGTAAACAATGCCAATTACCTCCACTATCTTGAGCATACTCGCCACGAATTTTGCCGCAAGGTGGGCTTTTCTTTCGCCAAAATGAGGGAAGTCGGCATAGACCCGGTGCTTTCACACCTGGAAATAAGCTATATGACTCCGCTACGTTCCGGCGATACTATGGTGAGTTGCTTAAACATCTGCAGAAAAGGTCCCAGATTTATTTTCAACCAGGACATTTACCGCAAAAGCGACGGTAGCACTGTTGTGAAAGCTGTGGTGACTGTAGTATCACTCAAAGACGGCAAACTCACTCGCGGCGAGGAGATTGCAGAAGCTTTTAAGGAATACCTTAACTAAAAAAATCACACCGTGAACTATTCCGAGCTGACATATAAAGTAGCGTTTTCGCACCTGCGTTCTGTGACAATAAGTGCCGCAAGGGAGATTATAAGCCGTTTTGGCAGCATTGAAGCCCTTTTCAATGCAGATTATCACCTTTTGCTCTCCACTTTAGGGTCAGACAAAATTATAGACCGCAAAAAACTTGACGAAGCCCTGGAAAAAGCCGTGGCGGAAGTGCAATGGGTGGAAAACAACGGTGTCCGTGCACTCTTTTTCACGGATGAGGATTATCCTCAGCGACTTACGGAATGTGAAGACGCACCGCTGCTTGTTTACACCTTAGGCAATGCTAACCTCAATGCCAAACATATCATAAGCGTTGTGGGCACGCGTCACTCCACTGCTTACGGACTCACCTTTGTGGAAAATTTCATTTCAGAGATATCATCTTCGCTCAGCGACGTACTGATAGTAAGCGGATTAGCCTATGGCGTTGATGTGGCGGCACATCGCGAATCACTCAAGTGCAACGTTCCCACGCTGGGCGTTGTTGCCCACGGACTTTCCACTGTTTATCCCGCTTCACACCGCGACATAGCAGCAAAAATGGTGAAAAGCGGTGGTGGTCTGCTCACGGAATACCCTCACTCTACGCCCGTGGCAAAGGGCTATTTCCTGGCAAGAAACAGAATCGTTGCCGGTATTTGCGATGCCCTGATTGTGGTAGAAACGGCAGAAAAAGGCGGCTCGCTTATCACCGCCCGACTTGCATCCGCTTATGGGAAACCTGTTTTTGCACTGCCGGGCAGAACAACAGATATTTACAGTGCAGGCTGCAACAGACTGATTTTCAACAATTCAGCCTCACTTTTCACTAATACCAAGGACTTTATTTCCGCTATGATGTGGGAAAACAGAAAAGTGGAAGGTGTGCAGCAAAACCTCTTTGTAGAACTGCCGGAACAGCAAAAAGCCATTTACGACTACCTGGTGAACGAAGGAGAAGCCACTATAAACCAAATGGCATGCGAACTGAATATCCCTGTTTCACAACTGATGCAAACAGTGGGCGATATGGAATTTGACGAACTCCTTATGTCCATGCCCGGAAGCAAATACAGAATAAGTAAAAAAATAAGATAAACAAAACATATATATATTTAACAACCTAATATTAAAACATTTATAACTATGGCTAAATTTATTGCCCCATCGGAATTTATAATCAACAGCGACGGTTCGGCATTTCACATACACGTCCGTCCTGACCAACTCACAGACCGTATTATCCTCGTTGGCGACCCCGGACGAGTAAATATGGTAGCGGAATTTTTTGACGAAAAAACTTTTGAAGTTTCTTCTCGCGAGTTTCACACTATAGGCGGTACTTATAAAGGCAAACCTATCATGTGTATCAGCCACGGTATCGGACCGGACAACATAGACATCGTAATCACGGAACTTGATGCTCTCGCAAACCTGGATTTTGAAACTCGCCAAGTAAAAGAACAATTCCGTCAGCTCTCTATGGTTCGCATCGGTACTTCAGGCGCACTCCAGCCGGAACTTGCTATCGGTACTCCTGTAATTGCTGAAAAATCAATCGGTTTTGACGGTGTGCTGAACTACTATGCCAACCGCGAAAAATTTGTGGACCTTGATTTCCAGGAAGCATTTACTAAATTCGTAAACTGGAATCCTCTCTGGGCTACTCCATACGTTGTTGACGCAGACCCGGATCTCGTGGCACAAATCGGAAAAGATGATATGGTTCGCGGAAACACCATTTCTGCCGTAGGTTTCTATGGTCCGCAAGGTCGCGAAGTACGTTTGCCGCTCGCTCACCCTACTCTCAACAGCTTTATTGAAAAATTCAACTTCAACGGACGCAAAATCACAAACTACGAAATGGAGTCCGCTCCACTGCAAGGTCTCGGCAAAATGATGGGTCACCGCTGCATGACTGTTTGCTCCATCATCGCAAACCGCATGAACAACAATGCGAACCCGAACTACAAAACCGCTATGCACGACCTCGTAAAAACCGTTCTCGAACGCATCTAAAGGGATATATTTGTAGTGCCGTGGCATGCCACGGCGTCTGTGATAAATCTGTGGAGTAAACCAGGATAACGCCAAGATGCAAGCTCGGTGGAGCTTGCGGCAATCTGCAGAGACTGCCAAGGGAACCAGGATAACGCCAAGATGCAAGCTCGGTGGAGCTTGCGGCAATCGGTTAACCCCATCTTGCCGCGAAAGCGGCTAGATGGGGAAAGAACTCCCTCCCACTCAAAAATCGGCTAAGTCGTATAGACTTTGCCGATTTTTGCCTATTTTTACATACAATTTGCCACATTAAGAAAAAATGCGTAACTTTGCACGAAATTGCAATTCTCACATTACTAATATGATAACAACCGACGAGCTTCACGAAATAATCAGTGCAGCAATAAAATCAATAAAATATCCTCAACAGCCAAACGGACTCTACGAACCAATCAAATACACACTTGAAGGTGGTGGCAAACGTATGCGTCCTATGCTAACACTCGCAGTATGCTCCGCTTGCGGCAAAAATGCGGAAACTGCTATAAATCAAGCTCTCGGCATTGAAATGTATCATAACTTCACTCTCCTCCACGACGACGTTATGGACCGTGCGGAACTCCGCCGCGGACGTATGACCGTTCACTGCCGCTGGAATGACGCTACAGCCATTCTCTCCGGCGATGCTATGCTCACTATGGCACAGCAACTCGTGACTAAAAATGCCGGCTCACACCTGGAAGACGTGCTGAACCTATTCAACAAAACGGCAATGGAAGTTTATGAAGGTCAGCAGTACGACATGGACTTCGAGCACCGCGATGATGTAACAGTGGAAGAATATATCGAGATGATTCGCCTCAAAACGTCTGTTCTCATTGGCTGTGCATGCCGCATGGGTGCAATCATGGGCGATGCCCCGGAACATGTGCAAAATGCACTTTATACTTTCGGCGAAAAACTCGGACTTGCTTTCCAGCTCCAAGACGACTACCTTGACACTTACGGTGATGCACTCCTTTTCGGCAAAGAAATAGGCGGTGACATCGTGAACAATAAAAAAACTTGGCTTCTAATCACCGCTCTCAGCGAAGACCGCTCCGATGAAATGCTCAGACTTGTACATTCCGGCAACTCACTCAAAAATAGCGAGAAAATAGAACGCGTGAAAGCCATTTACGGTTCATTGAACCTCGTAAACCGATGCAAAGAACTGATAAACATGTATGTAGATGAGGCTATTGAATCACTCAATGCGGCAGACCTCAAACCGGAGACATACGATTTCTTTGCACAGTTTGCACTCCGCACAAAAAATCGCTCAAACTAAGAGCAACCTTTTTTTGTTCTCCGCTTTTCCAATAGGTTTCACAGGTAAAAAAATTACATGATTTTTGCAGACACACATACACACTTGTATCTTGACGACTTCTCGCCTGAAAATGAAGAAGTTGTGCGTCGTGCTATAGCTTGCGGTGTGGAAAAACTCATTTTCCCTAATGTGGATTTATCCACAATTGAGCCTATGAAACGTCTGCACAAGTCATTCCCGCAAAACACTTTTATGGCTATGGGATTGCACCCCACGGAAGTGAGAGAAAATTGGGAAAAAGACCTGGCGGAAACAGAAAAAGAGCTGAAAGAAAACATTTCAGACTATGTGGCTGTAGGCGAAATCGGCATTGACCTCTATTGGGACAAAACGTTCGTTGAGGAGCAAAAAGAAGTATTCCGCCGCCAGGCACAGCTTGCAGCGGATTTGGATTTACCCATAATTATACACTGCCGCGAAGGACTGAAAGAAATATTAGACGTTCTCCGTGAGATGCCCGTAAAGCCGAAAGGAGTTTTTCACTGCTTCAGCGGTGACATAGCAGACGTGGAAGCGATACGTGAGATAGGCGACTACTATTTCGGCATCGGTGGAGTGGTGACATTAAAAAAATCCACGCTTAAAGACGTTCTGCCGACTATTGGAATAGACCGGATTCTCCTTGAAACGGACTCGCCATACCTCGCACCCGTGCCACACCGTGGCGGCAGAAACGAATCTGCATATATCCCTGATATTGCAGCATTTATAGCAAAAGAACTGAGCATGGAGCTGAGCGAAGTTGCAAGCCGAACAACAAATAATTGTGATTCACTTTTCAAGATATAGGTTATTTAACAGGAAGTATATTATAAGGTAAAAAAGAATAAGATATGACAGATTTGTTAACCCTAATTGCGGATACCGTCTGCGGCTATCCACTTTTCATTACACTGATTGGCGGAGGACTTTTCCTCTTTATCCGTTCCGGACTGGTTTCACTGCGTCGTTTGCCTGATGCTATAAAAGAACTCAGACGAAAAAACACAGACGGTAAAGGTCAGATAAGTTCAGTTCAAGCCCTTGCCTCCGTAGTGGCAGCCACCATCGGCTTGGGAAATATAGCCGGTGTGACCATAGCACTCGTAGTAGGCGGTCCGGGAGCTATTTTCTGGATGTGGGTAAGTGCACTCGTAGGTATGGCAACCAAATACCACGAAGGTGTGCTCGGACTTATGTTCCGCGGCAAAGATGAACATGGGATACACCGTGGAGGAACGATGTACATCATAGAAAACGGACTTGGCAAAAAATGGAAACCTCTTGCTGTTTTCTTTGCCTTTGCCGGAATGTTCGGCACAATGTGCATCATAAACGCTAACCAGCTCGCAGAAGCTGTGGTGAGCGTTTTCACCACACCGGAAGGCATTGACGGAAGCGGATTTCTCTCTGCCATCTCTTCCGTGACAACTCTCACAAATCTGGAATCATTCAGACTTATCTGCGGAATTGTGATAGCTGCCATAGTATCAGGCGTTGTTCTGGGCGGAATACGCCGCATTGCTCGCGTGGCATCTATTCTGGTGCCATTCATGGTGGGAATTTATTTCCTTATGGTGCTTTACATCATTCTCACACACCTTTCTGCAGTACCAGCTGCAATAGGCTCTATTTTCCGCGAAGCATTTAACCTTGAAGCAGGATTCGGTGCACTTATCGGTATTGCAATAATCGGTGCACGCCGTGCCGCACTCGTGAACGATGCCGGCATCGGTACAGCTTCCATTATGCACGGTGAATCCAGAAATAACAAGCCTGTACGTGAAGGACTTATAGCAATGCTCGGTCCAAGCATTGACTCCGGACTTGTATGCACCCTCACTGCTATTGCCATTTTGCTCTGCGGTGATATCCAGTCGGCACAAGGCTCCGTCAAAGGTCTGGAAATAGCAATGACGGCATTTTCAAACGCTATCCCCGGCGGACAGTACATGCTGCTTATTGTTGTGTTGTGCTTCGGAATGTCCTCCATGTTTTCTTATTCTTTCTACGGAAAAAGCTGTGCCGCATACCTTTTCGGACGCAAAAAATCCAACTGGTACACATACTTATATATCGCATCACTCGTTCTCTTCGCAGTGGTGCCTCTCACAGCAGCAGTTTCCGTTTGCGACCTTTTCTACGGACTAATGGCATTCCCTACAATGTTTGCACTTATCCGTCTTTCCGGCAAAGTAAAAGCTGCAACTAAAGAATATTTCAAAAAATAAGTCATTATCTCTTCAACATAAATATTTGGAAATCAGGGACATAATCCCTGATTTTTCTTTTTTAGCATAATTTAATTGCGGAATTTTTTCCGTAATTAAAAATTTATTATTACCTTTGTGCCGGAAAAGAAAAAAAGACAATTTATAAAGTAAAAAATAGAAATGAAAGCATTTGTATTTCCGGGTCAAGGAGCACAATTCGTAGGTATGGGTAAAGACCTCTACGATAACAATGCCGTAGCCCATGAAATGTTTGAGAAAGCTAACGAAATTTTAGGTTTCCGCATCACAGACTTAATGTTTGCAGGCACAGATGAAGACTTGCGTCAAACACGTGTCACTCAGCCTGCCATTTTCCTCCATAGTGTAATTCTTGCAAAAACGCTCGGCGAAGAATTCAAGCCTGATATGACTGCAGGTCACTCACTCGGCGAATTTTCCGCACTTGTTGCAGCAGGAGCATTAAACTTTGAAGACGGTCTCCGCCTCGTGTCCGCTCGTGCAATGGCAATGCAGAAAGCATGTGAACTCAAGCCGTCAACAATGGCAGCCGTTCTCGGTCTTGCAGACGAAGTTGTAGAGCAAGTTTGCTCTGAAGTGGAAGGCGTAGTTGTTTGTGCAAACTATAATTCACCGGGTCAGATTGTTATCTCCGGCGAAATTGATGCAGTGGCTGCAGCAGGTGAAAAACTCACAGCCGCAGGTGCTCGTCGCGTAGTTCCTTTGAAAGTTGGCGGTGCATTCCACTCTCCATGTATGGAACCTGCACGTGCAGAACTTGCAGAAGCTATCGCAGCAACGGAAATACATGAACCTATATGCCCTGTGTTCCAAAACGTAGATGCACAGGCACATACAAATCCTGAGGAAATCAAAGCAAACCTCATAGCACAGCTCACAGCTCCTGTTCGTTGGACACAGTCTGTTCGCAACATGGTTGCTGCCGGTGCTACAGAGTTTGTAGAACTCGGTCCGGGCAAAGTGCTCCAGGGTCTTGTTAAGAAAATTGATTCCAACATGGAAGTTTCAGGAAAACAATAATCAACTCCCTAATATCTCATTCCAACAACAGCGAGAGCCACCTGTGACAGGCAGCTCTCGCTAATTTTATACCTTAATATTTAATCATCATTTTTGAAAAGTTTCTCCTCGTCATCAAGTTTATAATAGTGCGAAAGGAGAGCCAAGAAATGCGAGATATGTGAAACTGCCGCAAGAGTTTGCTCGGAGACCTCCTTTCCCTGCACACGAAGCATTAAAACTCCGTATAGAGCCGTAAAACACGTCTCCAACTCACCAACCGCATTTTCACCTGCCTTTGAGCGAAGTTCCACAATAAAAGGCAGAGTTTTATAAAATTCCGCACCGTATTCCGCAAACTTAGGGTCTGCAAGAAGTTTGTGGTGCAAATCGGCAAGATTGTTTATAGTGTTTTTCACAATCTGCAGATGTCCTTTTGCCACAATATCTTCGCGTTTCATCATATCAATCAGCGACTCGTACCACTCCGTCATAGCACGTTTCTGCTCATCGTCAAGTGAAAAGCGATTTATAACGTTGGACTTAATAACGTCAATGTCCAAGTTGCAAGCACGGATAGTATCCTCTATTTGCCACATATAGAGAACATATTCCGCAATATTTTCTTTGCGTTTTTGTGATGCTATAATCATTTTCAATAGTTTTAGTTGTACAAAGGTACGGAATTTTGCTCTTAATTTGCTCATTTATTGAAAAAGATATGTAACTTTGTATTACGAAGTAAACTTTATCCCTCACAAAGCACAAAGAAAAATGAATCCGCAAGCATCAATAATTGTTCCCATGCATAACAGTGCAGGCACCATAGTCAGGTGCGTGGATTCAATTTTGTCGCAAGTAGGGTGCAAATCTCTTGAAATAATCCTTGTTGATGACGGAAGTACGGACAGCACTATTCTCACAGTGGAAGAAGCATACGGAATTTTATTCGGCAACAGTCGCACTTTTCATTATCAAGATTACGACGTAAAGCTCTGTTTCACAGGATATAAAGACTGCCACGGAGTAAGTTTCGCTCGCAATTTAGGTATTAAAAACGTTTCCGGGCAATGGCTCACATTTGTGGATAGCGACGATTTTATTGGAGAAAATCACATTGCGAACCTCCTGAATTGTGCAGCGAAAAACAATGCGGATATAGCCTGGTCCGGCTATTCGAATTTCGACGTTTCCACAGAAAAAAGCTATAAAAGCGAGATTATTTTTGATGATAATGAGGTTCCGGACAGTGAAAAATATAAAAAATGCTTTTTCACATGGGTTGACGGACTCGCTTCTGTTTGTAATAAGTTATACAAAACAGATATCATAAAAAAAAGTGGCATCACATTCAAAGTTGAACGCAGGCACGGTGAAGACTGGTATTTTAATTTGCAGTTATCTCAATTTGTGAGCAAAATTGCAGTAGTTAAATCATACGAATATTACTATTGCAAATACCCAACTTCCGCATCAGCCACATATAAGTCTGAAGATATTGATTTTAAGATAGAAAGCGTCAAAATTCTGCAAGATTTCAAAAATCGCAATAAACTTGATGTGAACAGAATTGACTTTGAGAACACTATCACTTGGAATTTTGCCGTAAATCTGACACGGCTGATAGCTAATGAATCAGATCCCAAACCTCACTTGGAAAAAGTGCTTAGCGAACCTCTTGTTCAGGACATTTTGACTTGGCACTACCCTTCAACACTCCCTCTAAAATACAAATTGCCATGGATTCTTATGAGACACGGCAAAATTTCGCTCGCAATCACTTTTGTTAAAACTGCAATAAAATTCCGCAAGTAAGATGCGTTTTTCTGTTGTAATAGGGGCTTTTAACGTTGCTCGTTTTTTGGAGAAATCCATAAAAGAGCTTATGAATCAGAGTTTTGCGGACTTTGAGGTGATACTCGTTGACGATGGCTCTACAGACGGCATCACTCCGGCTCTTTGCGACAAAATTGCAGAAACAGACAGCAGAATAAAAGTTATTCATCAAAAAAACGGAGGACTGGGTGCTGCAAGAAACGCCGGAATAGAAGCTGCCACAGGCGATTACATCTGCTTTTACGATGTTGACGATGTGATTCACGACAACGCACTTGAGGTGATAAACAAAAATCTGACAGGCGACGACACGGACGTTTTTATGTTCAGTTACACGGAGATTTCTCCGGAATACGGCATCACATACCCTTGCGTTTTTAATAAAATGACGCTTAAAGGAGATGAAATAAAGGAGTGTTATCCCTACGAGTTTTCAGGAGTAAGGTTTAACAATGGCTTTGCATGGAACAAGGCATACAACCGCAAATTCCTTATTGACAATAATTTAAGATTCGGCAATCAGGCAATCCAGCAAGACGAAGTTTTCAATCTCAGAGTATATCGGGAAGCACGGAAAATAATTCTCTCCGATGAAATTCTCTATGATTACTACGTCTATAACTCCGGAAACAATCGCTCACGTTATATCCCGGACAGACTGGAAATATATAAAACCATTCAAGGTGAATTTTTTGATATTGAATACGAATGGAATATCAATAACATAGACTTTGAAATTTTTATATGCACAAAACATATAAACAACTTTATTACAGCCCTCACCTACAATCTTTTCCACAAAGACTGTCCGCTTGACAATACTCAAAAACGCAATGTTATTCGTGAGGCATTTGAAGATAAGGATTTGGAAATTTCCGTACTTTCTCTCCAAGATTATCACTACCGGTTTAGTTCCTTAATTACAAGGCTTTACTTCAGTGCAATCTGCACAAAAAGTGTTTCAAGATTCATTTTCACAATGAGGCTTGCAAATTGCAGAGATTTTCTTGCTTCCGGCTATCGAAAATTAAAACGATTATTGAAATGAAAGAGGAAACTCCCGCACCGATAGCCGATAACCGCCGAATTGCCAAAAACACGGTTTATCTATACTTAAGAAGTTTTTTTATGCTTCTTATCTCCCTTTACACCTCAAGAGTTATACTAAGTACTCTTGGCGTGACAGACTATGGTATTGTAGGAGCCGTAGCAGGTGCCGTGGGAATGTTTTCTATGGTAACTACCTCATTCATCGGTGCAATAAGTAGATTCGTAACATTTGAACTTGGCAGAAGAAACAGGGAAAAGCTAAACAGCATTTTTTGCAGTTCCGTAAACGTAATTATTCTTTTAGGCGTAGTAGTCCTTATTCTCGGACTGACTATCGGACTATGGTTTCTTCACACAAAAATGTCTATTCCTGACGGCAGAATGACGTCAGCAACATGGGTAATGTGCTGCTCATTGCTCACAATGGTCACAGGCATGCAGATAACACCATACAGTGCCGTGATAGTGGCACATGAAGATATGTCCGTATTCGCATATTTCAGCATCCTTGACGCGCTTATGAAATTGGGTATCGTATATCTTTTGCTGATAGGAGGCATGGACAAACTTATTCTTTACGCACTGCTGCAACTCGGAGTAGCTGTTGTAATGAGAACAATTTATTACGCATACTGCAAACGAAAATACACCGAGTGCAACTACCATTTCATTATAGACAAAGAATCCATAAAAGAAATGTTTGGTTTTGCAGGATGGACAGCACTGAACAGCGTGGTTTATACCTTTAATAAACAGGGGATTGAAATACTCATCAACATTTTCTTTGGTGTAATATTCAATGCTGCAAGAACTATAGCCGTTCAGGTGGAGGGCACTATAAATCAGTTTGTAAGCAATTTTATGGCAGCTATGTCACCACAAATCACAAAACTTTATGCTGCAGGTGACCGCCAAGGTATGTTTACACTTATATGTCGCGGTGCCAAATTTTCTTATTTTTTAATGCTCTTTTTTGCCTATCCTGTTATATTAGAGGCGGAAACAATTCTTGACCTCTGGCTGGGGATATATCCGGAAGAAGCCATATTATTCACTCGTCTCTCTGTTCTCCTTTCTATGGCATTTCTGATGGGCAATACACTCCTTACAGGGTGTTTCGCAGTGGGACAGATTCGCAGTTATTCCATAAAAGCAAGCATAATTTCCTCATTCCTTTTTATAGGTACACTGGTATTTTTCAAACTCGGTTTCAGAGTTGAATGGACGTATTTTGTTTCATTTATAGTATTGATATGCATGATTGGCGTTCGCCTCTCTTTCCTCAAAGAACAGGCCGGTTTTCCCATCACTTTTTATATAAAAAAGACCGTTTTCCCTTGCATTTATTTGACCGGCATGACGTTTATTTTCCCCGCATTATTACATTTTGAAATGAATAGCGGACTAATGCGACTAATATCCGTTTGTGCCGTTTCTACAATATGTAACGCATTGATATTATACTTTTTAGGGCTTACGGCTGAAGAAAAATCCGGTATTGGAAGAATAATTTTCTCTAAATTCAAATAATAAATGATGAACACACCTATAAGAAAATTTGTCACTGCATACAAAATCCTTGTACGCCCTACTCTGCACAAAATTTATAATACTATTGACTATCTTTTCACGCCAAAAAGCAAACGAATAGTGCTAAACGGGTGGTTCAGACATTGCGGAAGGACGCTTCTGCCAAATAATTGGGGCGATGACATCAATTTTTACGTTATTCCTCTCTTAACGGGTAAAAAAGTATTCAATTACAGCAGCATATACAGGTGGATAATGGCTTCTGATGAAAATAATTATACTTGCATAGGCTCGCTGATAGATATGTTTCCTGATAAAAAAACAGTTGTATGGGGTAGCGGTGTTCTATGCGGTGACGGATCTCTAAAAGGCATTCCGGAAAAAATCCTTGCCGTCCGCGGACCCAAAAGCAGAAAATACCTTATAGATAAAGGCATTAGCTGTCCTGAAGTTTATGGAGACCCTGCACTCCTCTTGCCTTTGATTTACAAACCCGATGTCCAAAAGAAATATAAACTCGGTGTTATTCCAATTTTAGCAGACGTAAGGAATCCCCTTGTAGATAGACTCATAAATATCGGCAACGGCAGCGTGAAATTCATAAATATGACGGATTATGGCGATTGGAAAAGCGTAATTGACGACATTTGCAGTTGTGATGCCATTGTAAGCAGTTCTCTCCACGGACTTATCGTAGCTGATGCTTACGGAATACCCAATGCAAGAGTAAAATTCTCTGATAGTGCGACCGGAGGCGATTTCAAATACGATGACTATTTTGAATCCGTGTCACGCTGCAAAAAAGTGCCTACACTTGTCACTTTTGAGACAGAAATCAGCGAATTACTCTCGCTTTGCTGTGATTGGCAACCTATTTCTTTTTGCCACAAAGCACTTTTGGACTCTTGTCCGTTTGAGAGATTGAAAAATTTTTACTAACTTCGTAGCATAAAATCTAACTAACATAAAAACTTACAAAAAAGATGAAAGATATCAACGTAATCAATAGCGGAGCAAACAATATACGCGTTCTTGCCGCTTCTATGGTGGAAAAAGCAAAATCCGGTCACCCCGGTGGTGCTATGGGCGGAGCAGACTTCGTAAATGTGCTTTACTCCTCTTTTATAGTAAACGACCCTGACGATGGCAACTGGTTTTCTCGCGACAGATTTTTCCTGGACCCCGGTCACATGTCACCTATGCTTTACAGCGTTCTCGCTCTCACCGGCAAATACACTATTGAAGAACTGCAACAGTTCCGCCAGTGGGGCAGCGTAACTCCCGGACACCCGGAATGTGAACCGCACAGAGGTGTGGAAAATACATCCGGTCCATTAGGACAAGGACACACCATGGCTGTGGGATGTGCTATTGCGGAACGTTTCATCGTGGCTCGCTTTGGCGAAAACTTTGCTCACAAAACGTATGCGTTTATTTCAGACGGCGGCGTGCAAGAGGAAATTTCACAAGGTGCGGGACGTCTTGCAGGTTATCTCGGACTCAGCAACCTCATAATGTTCTACGACAGCAACAATGTTCAGCTCTCCACAGACGTTGACGCCGTTTCAAACGAAGATGTTGCCGCTAAATATCGTGCTTGGAACTGGAACGTGATTGAAGTTGACGGCACAAACCCTGTTGAGATTGCAGACGCTCTCACAAAAGCTATCGCTGAAAAAGCAAAACCTACTATTATCATAGGTCACACAATCATGGGTCGCGGTTGCGTTACCGCAGACGGACAAAACTTTGAAGGCAAATGCAGCACTCACGGTCAGCCTATCAGCAAATCCGGCGCAGACTATGCCGCAACAGTGAAAAACCTTGGCGGTGACCCGGAAAATCCTTGGGTTATCCGTCCTGAAGTAGCTAAACTGTATGCCGACCGTGCAGAAGAACTCCGCAAGATTGTTGCACAAAGAAAAGCCGCTGAAGCAGAATGGGCTAAAGCTAACCCGGAACTCGCACAGCAACTCAAAGACTTTATCGACGGCAAACTTCCGGAAATAGACTATGCCGAAATTCAGCACAAAGCAAACACTTCCACTCGCCAGGCTTCCGCAGACGTTCTCGGCGCATTTGCAGTGCAAGTGAAAAATATGATTGTTTCCAGTGCAGACCTTGCAAACTCTGACAAAACCGACGGTTTCCTCAAGAAAACCACTCCATTCAAAGCAGGTGATTTCAGCGGTGCATTCCTCCATGCAGGTGTTTCCGAACTAACTATGGCATCAATTATGAACGGTATTGCACTCCACAAAGGCGTGATTGGCGCTTGCGGAACATTCTTCGTGTTCAGCGACTATATGAAACCGGCAGTGAGACTTGCCGCACTTATGGAACTCCCCGTGAAATACATCTGGACTCACGATGCTTTCCGCGTAGGCGAAGACGGTCCTACTCACGAACCCGTGGAACAGGAAGCACAGATTCGCTTGATGGAAGAACTCAAAAACTTCTCCGGACGCCCATCTATGCTCGTTCTCCGTCCTGCAGACGCAGCGGAAACTTCAATAGCATGGAAAATGGCTCTTGAAAACAACGATACACCAACTGCACTCATCCTTTCTCGCCAAGATATCAAAGATTTACCTTCCGTAACAGGCAATAGACTTCTTGAAGCCGAAGGTGCTATGCGTGGCGGTTACGTTGTGATTGAAAGTGCATATCCGAAAATCACACTCGTGGCAAACGGTTCTGAAGTATCACTCCTGTGCGAAGTTGCGGAAAAACTTGAAAAAGAAGACATCAAGTGCAGAGTGGTTTCAATTCCGTCCATAGGACTTTTCAATGAACAAGACAAAGAATACCGCGATAGCGTTATCCCCGTAAACGGACCTATATTCGGACTTACTGCCGGACTGCCTTCCACACTCCGCGGTGTTGTAGGTCCAAACGGACACGTTTTCGGTCTTGACCACTTCGGTGCCTCCGCTCCTTATAAAATCCTTGACGAAAAGTTCGGATTTACAGTGGAAAACGTGCTTTCCGAGGTAAAAAAACTGCTAAAATGATTTTTATAATGAACAAGCACAAAAAAAGTTAAAATTTTTTGTGCTTGTTTGAAAAAAATATACTAATTTTACACCCAAATTTAGAAAAAAACAATTCAGCTATGAAAAAATTTACGCTTTTAGCTCTTTTCAGTGCCATGATATTGGCTATCAGTGCACAAGAAAAGTCTGAAGAGATAGTCTATGTTGAAGACCCATCTCAAGGCTATCTTTTTAATCGTTTTAAAGACAACTGGTTTGTAACGGGTGAAATTGGTGGCAATATTTATTTCTCTACATCCGACCAGCACCGCAGATGGACAGACCGTTTTGACCCGGCTGCAGGCATTTATGTAGGTAAATGGTTCTCACCACTTATCGCAACTCGCATCGGTATTGACTGGCTGCAAGTAAAAGGTCTTTCACAAGTTAATGCCCCCGGCGTTGACCAGCGTAATCCTATGGTAAACGGCTACTACAAACAGCAGTTCAACCATTTCGGTCCTGTTTTTGATGTTATGTTCAACATCACTAACTGGGTTCGCGGATACGTGCCCGGACGCAAATACAACCTTATTGCTTACGCAGGTGCAGGCGGCTATTGGACTACTGCTCGTGCCTTTGTAGAAAATCCGGATGGCACATACGGAGATAATGGATACAATGATATGCAAGACCGTATCCTCACATTCCGCCTTGGTGTTATGAACACTTGGAGAATCACGGAACAAGTTCAGCTCGCTCTCGACGTTCGCTACAGCGGACTTGACAACCACCGCGACGAACCGGATATGCGTTGGAACAAAACTTCTCACGACTTGCAAGCATACCTCGGCGTTACATACCTCTTCAAACGTCGCGAATGGTATCCTCCTGTAGTTCCTATTTGCCCGGAACCGGAAAACTGCGACCCTATCCGTGCACAACTCGCTGCTGCTGTTGCTAAAATCGCTGACCTTGAAGACCAGCTCGCTCACTGCTGCGAAAAATGCCCTGTTCCGGAAGTTGTAGAAGAAGGTCCGCTCGCTACCATCTACTACCCAATCAACATCTTCAAAATCACTCGTAAAGACGTTGCTCTCCTTGAAGCAGTGGCACAAGTGATGAAAGATAATCCTGACAAACACTACGTCATCACCGGTTGGGCTGATAACTATACAGGTAACGACAAAATCAACACTCGCCTCCGTAACAACCGTGTGAACGGCGTTAAGAAACAGCTCCTTAAGCTCGGTGTCCCAGAATCACAAATCACTGCCACTATCAATTCCGGCAACCTTTGTGACCTCGGTGAAAAATACGTTGCACTTGACCGTGCCGTTACTATCGAAGAAGCTCATTAATATTTAATGTTAAAAATATTCTTCAGAGGGTCAGCAAAAATGAATTTGTTGACCCTCTTCATTTTACGGAATAATGAATGATTCTTTCAGCAGAGTAAAACTCCTCTTAGGCGATAGAAACTTTAGCAATATTGCCTCTTCACGCGTAATAATATTCGGACTTGGAGGCGTAGGAAGTTGGTGTGCGGAAAGCCTTGTCCGCTCCGGAATTAAGGACATCACACTCGTGGATTGTGACAGAGTGGAAATCACTAACATCAACAGACAACTCCCCGCCACTTCTGCGACAGTAGGACAAATAAAAGTTGACGCAATGAAACACCGTCTTCTGGAAATAAATCCGGAAGCGGAAATCACAGCACTCAGATGCTACTACACTGCTGAAACAGCATCGCAGTTTGACTTATCAAAGTACGACTACATAATAGACGCAATAGACTCGCTGAAAGACAAAGCACTGCTAATCCTTGAAGCCGCAAAAAGCAGTGCCACCCTATTCTCTTCCATGGGTGCGGCACTGAAACTTGACCCGCTTAAAATTTCCGTTGCCGAATTTTGGAAAGTACAAGGTTGCCCACTCGCTGCAGCACTCCGCCACAAATTCAAAAGAGAAAAAACTTTTCCCGGAAAGAAATTCAAGTGCGTTTTTTCTCCTGAAATCTTCAAAAATTTAGGTGAACAGCCACAAAAAATAAGCAATAATTCCGGTGATTTTTCAAACCTTGACAATTTCAACGTAAATGCGAACAAAGCTCAAATAAATGGCACACTCGCACACACAACCGCCATTTTCGGCTTTATGCTTGCCGGACTTGTAATTCAAGACGTAACAAAAAAGCAAACAAAATAAACCCGATTTACGTTTAGAGCATACACACAGACAAAATAGACTATGAGAAAAATCATCTGTAAATCACCGGCTTGGCTTTTTACTACGATTGTCACACTCGCTATCATTTACCTCACGCTCGTGCCAAAACCTCTGCCGGACATTAGAATTTCTTTATGGGAACACACAGACAAGGTTGTCCACGCACTGATGTTCGGCGGATTCGTTGCAGCATGCTGCTTGGACTATATGCGTAAATATCAAATAGCCGCAATTTCCAAACGCAATATGCTAATAATCATAGCAATAGCCTCTATTTTCGGTGGCATAATAGAAATTTTACAAAATGCTATGGGAATAGGTCGCTCCGGCGACTATTGGGATTTTATCGCAGATTTTGCAGGTATTATGCTGTTTGCAGCCATTTCACCTGATATTATACGCAAACTATTTTTGCTACAAAAGTAGGCTCTTAGAATCTCACGACAAGCTCGGCTACCAACTTATCACGATTACCTTCCGTGGGGGTGAAATCCGAATGATAGAAATATTTTTCGTAATTTAAGCGGATATCTGCATGAACTGATTTGTATTTGTATGTAATAGTAGTACCTACTGTAGCTCTGTTTCTTGCCACGTCAGACACCTCCAGATAGCCTTCGCCATCTGTATCAATGCCATTTGAATGGTCCGTCATACCGTCAAATCTGGCTTGAAAAGAGGCTTGATTAAATATTCCTATTTTTACAGGCATTTTGTACTGCACTTGAGCATTGTATGCGTGACACTTCGGATGAAGCATATCGGAATAATACTTATACATATATTCACCCTCTACAAACCACCTGTCGTAAGCCCAATTTATAGTGGCATCGTAAAGTTCTATCCTTGTGACAGACGGCTTCATAGTTTGCCAACCACCAACCAAAGACACATTTCCAATCTTATACAATCCTCTGAATGCCAAGGATACACTGCTATTAAATGACTCCTGGTCATCAACCGCTTTGGAATTAAACACACCTCCTTCAAGCGTTAGTGGTAGCGACTTGTGAAGATATACGAGTTTTAGCCCCACACCACGCACATTTCCTACCTGCTTGGCTATAAAAGAACGGTTTGCAAAAAATTGGTCTGCCGGAGCACGAAAAGCATCTACACCAAACGGCTTGCGGAACTGTCCCGCTTGAATCTTGAAAGATTCAGACAATTTCATTCTGCACCACGCATCAAGAAATCTCATCTTGCCCTTCTCGCACGCATCAAACTGAATATAATAATCAATAACGGGCAAAATATTTCCGCTTACGGAAAGTCTGGCATTTCTGACTTGAAATCGGCTTACATTATCTTCAGTTTCCATTTCATACTTGCCACGAAAAGTACCGTGAATTTGTGGCATATAATCTATTCCTTCCGCAAAAGATGCAAACGGAATAAGGAGCATAAGAAGCAGTTGGCGTAGTCTCATAAATCGGTTTTTCTATTTGTAATGCAAATTTACCCATTTTTCGGCTCTCTTTTGCAATACATACATTAAATTTTGGTTAAGAATCTCATAAAACAAAGAAACCACCCGTGAAACGCGGATGGTTCTTTATACGTGCTGTTTAATTTTTTTCGCTGTAAACGGAAACTTATTCAGCAACTACAGCAGAGTCAGCTGCAGCAGAATCAGTAGCTTCGCAGCAAGAATCAGCAGGAGCTTCAACAACTTCTTCAACAGCTTCTTCAACTACAGCTGCAGAGTCAGCAGCTTCAGCATTGTTGTCAGAAGAACCGCAAGCAACCATTGTCATACCTGCGAGAACAGCGAGAGATAAAACTAACTTTTTCATTTTCGTGTAAGATTAAATAATAAAACAATAATTTGAGTTTCAAAAACACTGCAAAGGTAATGCAAATTTTTGTACTGACAAACATTTTTTTGATTTTTTTTTGCTTTATAGCATATTTTTTTGGCACTTTTTTTATTTCCGATTGATAAATCCTAATTTAGTCATCGCTTTGGGTTAGAATTTACCCTTTCAAACGCCATTTTTGCTTATAAATCATTTTCACTGCTATGTACAGCACAATTTTTTATATTTGCCGACCCTTTGTTCTATTTTTGCTTGGCAATACTGTTTGCCACTGCTACTGCCTTGGTGATATGGTCGCAAATATACTCTTCACCAAGGAGATTGTGGATGTTCGCATTCTTAAGAGATGTGTGAACACTCGGATTTACACCGGAAAGCACTATCTTTATTCCCTCATCATGTGATGACTTAATAAGGATTTCAAGGTTGTGGATAGCGGTGGAATCTATAAACGGCACTTTTCTCATTCGGATAATACGCACAATAGGCTTTTCATGCAGCGTGCTACGCATCATCTCGTCAAACTTCGTTGCAATTCCGAAGAAAAACGGACCGTCAATCTCATAAACAGATACTCCTTTTTCCACCTTCAGCACCTCGTGGTTTGAAAGGTCTGTTCCTTCTGCCACGTCAAGCTGTTCGCTATATACCTTAATCTGTGAGTTCTCCATCACACGACGCAGGAAGAGTACAATAGCGAGAAGAAGACCTATTTCTATAGCAATAGTAAGGTCAAAAATCACAGTGAGGAAGAATGTTACCAAAAGCACGGAAACATCACTCTTTGGAGCTTTAAAAATTCCCACAACTGTTCTCCAGCCTGACATATTGTATGACACCACTATCAGCACCGCCGCAAGGCAAGACATCGGCACAAGGTTTATCAGCGGCATAAGGAACAAGAATGTGAGCAACAGCACTATTGCGTGAATCACACCTGCAACCGGAGTACGTCCGCCGTTTGTGATATTTGTCATTGTTCTGGCAATAGCTCCCGTCACAGGAATTCCGCCAAAGAGTGGCACAGTGATATTCGCCAAACCCTGACCTATAAGTTCCGTATTGCTGTTTGTGCGTGAACCTGTCACACCGTCCGCAACTGTTGCGGAAAGAAGTGATTCGATAGCACCGAGAACAGCAATAGTAAATGCAGACGGCAATAAGAGGTTTATTGTTGCCATATCTATATCAAATCCATGGGGTGACGGAAGTTCTGACGACATATCGCTGAAACGCATTCCGATTGTTTCCACTGTAAGCGACGGGCAGAAATAAGAGATAACGCAAGTGGCTGCTGTCACTATAATTATTGAAATCAATGCTCCGGGAAGTTTCTGCGAAATCTTGGGAGTGAGAACAATAATAAGCAGTGACACAACACCCACTGCAAGTGTGTATAAATCTATATTCCCAAGGTTTGAGAGATACATTCCCCACTTTGGGATAAATTCGCCCGGCACCTTTTCAAGACCAAGACCAAAAAAGTCGTTCATCTGAGTGGAGAAAATTGTCAGGGCAATACCGGCTGTGAACCCCACCACAATAGGATAAGGTATAAACTTAATTACAGTACCAAGCCTGAAAAGTCCCATCATCACCAAGATAAGTCCTGCCATAAGAGTGGCTATTGCAAGACCAGTCATGCCAAACTGGGCTATAATGTTATAAACTATCACGATAAATGCCCCGGTAGGTCCACCTATCTGAACGGTATTTCCACCAAATGCGGAAACCATAAAACCACCTATTATAGCGGTGATAAGACCTGTTGTGGGACTAACTCCGGATGCGATACCAAAGGCAATAGCCAGCGGCAGTGCCACAATACCTACTACAATTCCGGAAATAAAATCTGCTTTAAACTTTGCAAGCGAGTAACCTCGCAATGATGATAATGATTTCGGATGGAAATCAATAGTACCTGTAAACTTCATGTGTACTAATCTTTTTGCCTTAAAATTTCTTAATTTACCTAAAACTGTGCAAAGTTACGAATAATTTTTGAATTTGCTGCAAAATAGGCTTACCAAATTGCGGCAACCCTCACCAAGCTTGCATCTTGATGCAAATCTTGTTTATTATTCAGCATCTTCTTCCTTCTTCTCTGCCGGAACAAGGAATGAACTGAACTCCCATAGAGAATAAATAGGTATAAAGACCACAAAAAGGGTGAACGGGTCGCCGGTGGGAGTTATGAGTGCAGCTGCAATAAGCAATGCCACTATTGCATGGCGACGGAATTTGGAGAAAAAGCCCTTTGTGAGAATATGGAATTTTCCCAAGAGCCACGCCAAAAGCGGCAATTCAAACACAAGTCCCATAATCAGGCATATACCCAGGAAATTATCCATATATGATTCCAAAGTCAGTGTGTTTTCTATCGTGGCACTGAGCTGATATGTGGCAAGAAAACGGAGTGTGAGAGGAAAAACAAGGAAATAACCCACAGCCACACCAAGGTAAAACATAGCATTGCCAAACAAAAATGCCACTCGGGCATTTTTCTTCTCCTCCGGATAAAGCCCCGGACTGATAAAACTCCAGAGCATACTTATTATTATAGGAAAACATACCACCGCAGCACTCCAGCCGGACATTGAAAGGTGCGTAAACAGCTGAGCTGCAAGGTTTATGTTTATAAGGCTGATTTCAAATGGAGCCGAGCCGGATTCCGGCGGAACTATAGCATCAAAAAAGCGATACAGCGGAAAATCCGCATGCGTAGGTGCAAGAATAACATTATCAAACAGCCACGGCATTGCCATAAACATAGCAATAGCCACAACTATCACAACCACAGCGATGCGGAAGAGTATTTTCCTCAACTCATCAATGTGGTCCCAAAAAGACATTTCTTTCTGTTCGTCGGACACCTATGCTATACTTGAAAAAAAACTTAGTTTGTGATAAAAACTTTGCCTTTGAGAAAATCAGGCTCTTATTTTCTATCGTCCCTTATTTCTTGCTCAATATCGTTTTTTGTATCTCGCAAACCTTCCTTGAATGAAGATATTCCTTTGCCTATACCTCGCATCAGTTCAGGAATTTTTTTGCCTCCAAAAAGCAAAAGAACCACCACCAGAATTATAATCCATTCCCAACCGCGGATATTACCTAAAAACAAAGGAATAAATGCATATATAGCCATAATAAATACGTATTTAGATGTTTTTACTTGTTTTTATCGCTGTAAAGTTACAAAAAATATTCGTAATTATGTATTAGTATCCGCAAAAATTGTCGGGTCCGCAGTATAAAGCACTAATGCCACAATGAGAACTATTGTGATGAAATAAATCACATAGAACAATCCGCCAAGAAACATTGTGAACAGATACCTGCGAATAGATGCCCATAAACTCTTGTGCGGAAATATCTTATGCAAAACCAGGAAGATAAACACGCATGAATAAAGCGACTGTATCATATCCGAAGTCCTATCGTCAAAAAACGGTGTGATAAGTATATCTGTCAGTATTGACACCGCCGTCACAGCTGAAAGCATATACACGGATGCCGTGGCATATTCCGCCCAGTTGTATTTATCTTTCTCCAAACGTGAATAAACCGTTTTCACTGCCAAAATCATCGGGATTCGCAGCAAAATCAACGTGATAATATCGATATAGAGGATAGTTTTGCCAAGTTTGATAATTGCTTCCTGAACGGGCGGCAATCCCATGGAATAATGCCAAATATCTTGCAAACTTTCGCCGGAACCGGCTCCAAGTATGGAGTTCAGTATCGCCTTGAAAAAGAATAGAAATACGAGTGTGGTCATTGGAGCCATATAGCACACCTGGTGACCTTCAAGATAGTCCTTTATCACTTTCCACGGACGCGTCACAAGTTTCCACACTGTTTTCAAAAACAGCGGGTCAAGACGAAGCACGCTACTAATGGTCTGCTTATACAGCGACGAAGCCCTCACCCTACCCACCATCATGGATTGACCGCAGTTCGGACAAAAATTACCGCTGCTTTCAGTGCCGCAATTCGCACATTTGTGTATCTCAGCCTCCTGAGTTTCAGGTGAATTTTCCTCCGTCTCGGTTATTTTCAGACAAACATCTTTTTCTTCACTATTTATGGCATCACTCATAGCAAAAACTCTTTCTTTTCTGCAAAAATAATCACTTTCGCCTTATTTTGCAAAAATTCACATAAAAAAGGTCTCTTAGAATCTATGAAGTCCGTTTTAAGTACGGCAACTTTTCAACTGCAATCTATCGTGTTTTTCATAAAAAAAGCTGCCCCGAGAACCGAAGCAGCCACTGTGCTATTACATAATATCTATTTTGAAAAAGCTTATTTTAACGTTTTACAAATTTTTCAACTTGCACCTCACCGGAATTTAGGTCTCGCATATTGATTATATAAATTCCTTTTGGAAGTGTGCTGATATTTATTACTCCTGTGGTATTGCCTTCGGCTACTACTCCGCGTCCAAGATTGCTTAATGATGATATGGTATAATCTATCTCAAATGATTCATCTTCATTAGAATATACGGTCACCTCATCTGAATTGTAAGTAATTGCAAACGGACTTAAAGAAGATGTTGTTGCCACACTTATTGTTACAGGTACACTGCGAGTATAGCCATTGTCATTATACCCGACGGCTGTAAAGGTTGTTTCTCTATCTATTGTTGTGTCATAATATCCACCCTTAAAGTCATATATCGTGGTCTTTGATGGCAAACGGGTGCCTTTTCTTAATCTTTCCAACACAATTTTATTCAATCCTTCAATGTTTGAAAAATACAATCTAACGCTTTGATTTACTGCTCTTGCAGAAGTGTCGGTGGTGTCTTCTTCCGGCAATGAATAATTAAGTTCAACTTTTTGTGGCAAATAATCTACTGCAAAAAAGCATGACTTATATACCCTCGCTCCTACATTGTTTTGAGTTGAGGTTGTAACTCGTGCTCGTAAATATCCATCTGCTGTTCTTGAATATTCTTCATTTTGGCAGTTAAAAGTCCATTCCGACATATTTAATGGATAATTTTCTATATATGTTGATAAATAGAATACCAAATCCCAAGTTCCGTCTTTTTTCAAAATTGAAACTGAAACACCGTTGTTTGAAGATTCATTCTCCGGTTTCAAAAAAGGCTTGAATTTTTCTACATAATTATATAGTACAGTATTATCACTGTATGAACGTGTACTTAAAACTCGTGCACTGTTTAATGAACTTGTTTGTTCTGAAATACCTGCGATAGCATAGCTTGAACTTGGAATTGTCAATTCTCCATTGTATGGCATAAGCAATTCGGTGCTTCCGCTATTGGTCGTTGTAGTACCGGACGCTCCTGTTGTATAATTGTATTCCCAACCTTGCATATAGCGAAAAACATTCTTAGCCATATTATCATTTATCGCCCTGTTTACTGTTCCTTTTCCAAAGTTGTATGATAATATTCTGGAAATTGAAATATTCTCGTTAGGTATAAAAGTGTTTAAAGACAACCCGGAATTCCAGGTAGCCGGAGCATATAATTTTGCATTTGGAATTTCACTGCATATCTGAAGTTCTCCACTCGTGGCTGCGGCATATTTATTTCCGTTTGGGTATTTGTTACCTAAAGCTTGATTTATTTTATTCTCAAATGGAGTTAAATCTCGTTGAGGTATTACAATTGTACTCGTTGAAGTATTTGCAGAGATACCACACATAAAACCAAATCCCTTTAACAAATCTCTTAAAGCAAGTGACACAAAATCATATTTGCTGCCGGGGATAGTATCAAGTGAAAAAGAAAATTCATCAAGTTTATTGTTATTATATGTGATACGAATATCTGTATTCAGCAAAAAATCCTTGTTTGGTACGGAATCAAGAAACGATATACTACTATCATATCCTAATTCTCCTAATATCACTCCTTTTACTGTTGTCATAGGATATGTATATATAGGCAAATTTCCGAAATTACTCTGTGAACTCATTGTTACTCTTGAAACTGCTGAAGCAGATGCACCTGAAAAATTTGAGCATGAAATATTTACGAAAATAGGCAAACTAGGAGGCAAGTACTCTTCAAGAATCTTGCATGCGTATGAAAATGCACCTTTCATTTCTATAGGACAAGAATATGAAAAAGTAGGTACAATAACAGTACCTCCATTTAGTGGTCTCACTATAGGAACATCTACTACGGTTCCGTTAACTTGACTTGAAACAAAGTTGTCACATTCTATTTCTAAATCTTCTGCATTTATTATTGCAAAACAAGATGCACACAAAAGGAAAAAATAAATTCTTTTCATTTCAATATCTTTTTGGTTAACACTTCACCATTGTCTAATGTAGCCACAGCAATAAAGAATTTGGGAAAGCTCTCATCAATAAAAATCGGAGTATTCGCTTCAAAATCCACTGTTTTGAATTCTATACCACTATAATCATAAAATGAAATTTTACCATTATTCTCACTTTCTACTGTCAGGTAATTATTTGCATAAATGATACTGTTTTCTGATGTCTCAATTGAAGAAACTCCTGAATGTTGTAACACTATTGCCCTATCTGCGTCAGATAGCATATCCGTTGTATTATATACTTCTGATTTTTCTTCAGTTCCATCAAGAAATACCACGTTAACATAGAAATATACGCCCCAGTTTATCTTAACCAAAGAATAGTTTACGCATGTATCTGTTTCACTTGGATTTCTACTCGCTCTGTTGTGGTAAAAAAATTTTCCATATTTAGGAACATAATGTGAATGAGTAAATAAAAGTGTTACTCGGTACGCAGGTTTATACAGTATAACATTCATAGACAGGGTTCCAAATGTCACCGGGAAATTATCACTATATGTTAACTCATAATCAAATTTTAAATCTTTTATCTCAAATGATTTTGAAGTAACATCGGAGTCTTCATTCGTTCCGTCTTGTGCAAAACACACATTGAAACACAATAGAAATAATATATAAATAGTCTTTTTCATTTCAATATCTTTTTGGTTAACACTTCACCATTGTCTAATGTAGCCACTGCAATAAAGAATTTGGGAAAGCTCTCATCTATAAAAATCGGAGTATTCGCTTCAAAATACAATGTTTTGAATTCTATACCACTATAATCATAAAATGAAATTTTACCATTATTCTCGCTTTCTACTGTCAGGTAATTATTTGCATATATGATACTGTTTTCTGATGTTTCAATTGAAGAAACTCCAGCGTAATCAGATACAATTTGTTTATGCTCTTCTGAAAGCAAATCAGTAGTATCATATATATCCGAAATCACATACTGTCTTTCATCATTTTCATCATAATAGTAAACCATTACCCTGAAATATGTGCCCCAACGAATATTCTCAATTGAATAACTAATTATGTTTTCATCAACCTCTACATCGTGTCCGAATCTATTCTGAAAAAAAATTGTATTTCCTGTTTGCTGATAATGAAACCTTGATATATCAAGTGATACATAATATGCCGGTTGCAATAAGGAAACTTTTAATGATAATGCGCCTTTTGTCTCAGGGACTCCGTTTGAACTTTGAGTAAAAGCATAATCATAATTCATATCAAGAATCTCAAAATAATCTGATGCTTTTTCTGAACTTTCGGTAGATCCGTCTTGTGCAAAACACACATTGAAACACAATAGAAATAATATATAAATAGTCTTTTTCATCGCTTTATAATTTTAACTGTTGATAAATCGGAATTATTTCGCTTAATATATACTCCCGGTTGAAGTAATTTATCGTCAAAATCGGATTCTTTTCCTGAATACATCTTTTCTCCAAATATTGAATATACCGTAATTTCATTCACATTCAAATTGGTGTAAATCATTTCAGCATCTGTTGTTCTCAAAAATTCAAGTGTTCGTATAACTTCTCCATATTTGTTATACACGCGAATATGAACCCAATTATTATTGTGGATAGACAGTCTTCCGGTTGTCACATGTGCCAAAAACGGCTCTTTAAACAGTGTTTCTGCTAAAACAGGGTCATTTTCAACTTCCAAACCTACAGCAATATAGTCTGCACCTTTGTATTGAACAGTGAATGACACTGTGAATAATTCATTATCTATCTTATTAATTGTAACATTATCAACAGATAATATTGTAGGTTTTAATTCTAACGAAACAGAAAATGGATTTGCCTGATGCGTCTTGCCGTTTGCTGTATATTCACATTCTATTCTTCCTTCTAAATCACCATTTAGATTTATATAATAGTTATTCGTAGATGTTATCTCCGGTATTGTTAATGTTGAATTCGTTCCTGATGATATTAAGGTAAAATTCCCGAAGGAATTTTTTAAATAGAATTTCCAATTATATCCTGTAGCATTACTTGTTTGCAGAGAAAATGTGTGTGATGTATATGCAGAACCTATTCCATCATCTCCGATATTATTACATTTAATTTTTGACACATCACTGCTTGGCTGAATATTCCAGCCTAATCCATTTAAAATATCTATTGTAATATCATCTATTGTGAAGAATTTATCTCCGTCACCTATATTGTAATGCATCAAAGATGATGGCTCATCTAAATATACTAAAGATTTGCTTTGAATGAAAGGATTACTTGAATATAAGTGATATTCGTCATTTTGACCTTTAACATAAATATTCTCTGATGTGATAAAATTCTCTAATTCTTGGCTTTCTTCCCGAAAATCAGTAATAAAGTTAATTCCATTACTGATTCTTTTATCAAAACTTGAACCTGCAATGCACCCGAATATGTATTTATATTTACAGTCTTGGTCATCATAATACTGCAAAATACTTGACCCAAAGCCAAATGTTATTGCTATAGATCGTAATCCCATAGTATAAACATTAAGTCCCTCAGAGCTATTGTTTGAGAAACTGCAATTCCATTGTTTATTGGAATTTATATAAATTATGCCATCAGGACTTTCTATTGTTCCTTTAACATCTCCGGATAATTGAGAAACTAATGCCGTTGGATAACCATAATAACTAACATCCTCGCTATAACCGGCATAAACTTCAGTTGCGACATCTGAATCCAATGATGCCATTTCTGCACAAATAATCACTTCTTGCTGAATCGGAATTTTTGATTCCCAATATTCTTTAGCAGCAGTAATAGCTATTCGCATAGAATCAGGCACAGCATCGTCAAAGTATAAACTTATGAATCCTTTTGTGCTTGAACTTCTCTCTGCTTTTGTTGGCATCTCACTTTGAATAGATGTGCTATGCCCTTCCGATATCAAATCTGTAAATTTTATATACCTTTTGTTTGCTGTTTGTGCAAAACCAAATGTACTTATACACGCAAAAACAGCAAATAAAAGAAATACTTTATTGAAAAATGACTTTAATATCATAATATGTGTCTGTTTATTTATTCTATTAAAAATGTTCCTAAATATAATCCGCCTTGTGCTGTGCTGATT
>JBJECR010000125.1:0-31366 GCA_051871275.1 Muribaculaceae bacterium
TTAACACGAAGTGTTGGAAATCAGCACTTCACAATTTAAATATTTTCGAATGAAAGAGAATTATTTCAAAACTACTTTCTTTGCAGTAACGCTATTGTTATCGTTAACGGTGACAATCACGATACCGCTGCGACCGGTTGGAATAGTTGCATTGCCAAGGATAGAGGCAGACTTGACGAGAGAACCGTCTGCAGTGTAAATATTCACGATTGCAGAACCGTTTGTGTTTACTATTACAGCATCGTCAAGTGAAGAAATTTCAATTCCGCACTTGTCTTGCTCAACTGATTCAACGCCTGAATCACCGCCAACGTGTGCTTTTGCCGCATTGACCACTTCACCTGTGTTTGCATCAAGAAGAACACAAACCACATTGCAGTTATTTAAGTCTTTAGCGTATGGCATTTCGGAATTACCGATAGCGTGTGTTCCTGTGTATTCTTCGCTACCTGAAACATTTTCCGGTATATAACCTAAAATACCTGTTGCATAGTTTCCTATAAGTGCGGTTGCAACATCATTAAATTCGTAGGGCATCACGATTTTCCTGCCGTACAAGCCACCTGCTTGCCATTCACCGAGGTTTTCATCGTTTATTGAATAGAAGCCGTTTTGCTGATAGCCGGAGAGCTTGTCTTCCGTAACGATGAAGAACAATCCGAGATTTGTGCCTTCTTTGTCAAGTGCGAATTTAACATTGTAATCCACATTAAGATTATTCGTTCCTTCTTCAAGTGATACTGCAATATCAACTTGTGCGTATGTCTGTGAAGCAAATTCTTCTGCAACAACGTCAAACCAGAGTGGATTCTCGGAAGAAGTATAAATGTATCTTGTAGTACCGTCTTCAGTTACGGAAAGCATTGGATTATACGTTCTTGCACTACGTTGAATAGTAGCTGTCGGTGCTGCATTAAGTCCAAGGTAGTACTGTGCATAGTCTGTCATGCCGTTTTCAAAAGAGTCACCGTAATACGTGTGGTAGCAAACAGGAATGAAACGATTTCCGTATGCTTCAGAGAGTTTTTCAATCATTAAGTGACCGAGCGGACAGTTTTGACAAGCTTGACCTGTCTCTTCCTCCAAAATAACGCGTTTTTCCGGCACGAATGAGAGGTTATCAATCTTTGTGGTGAACGTTGTGAACACTGTTTCATCAAGTTCTGCATAGACAGAGAAATAGTTTTCAGTACCGATAGCCAGAGGAAGCGGTTTTGTGAATGTGAAATTATATGGGTTAGACTCGTTGATAGTGGCATTGTCATTTATTTCTTCAAGAACATTGCCTTCTGCGTCAAGGAGCTGAACTTTCACTATATCGTAGTTTACGAGTGGGTTAGTAACCACGATAGCGCCTTTTATCACTTGTTCTGTTTGGCAAAGGGTGGATTCCGGAACACCGATAAGTGCAATTTGGAAGTCTGAATCGTGAACTACACTTAAGTTAGCCACAAATATTGCACTTTGGTCTTCGTTTTGGTTTACAAATGCTATATAGATGTTTTTGCCTGCGTATTCAGCAAGGTCGTATGAGTATTCCGTCCAGTCGCCGGAGAGTGAGCCGTCGGAAGCACCCGGTGAGAGAGTTTCTTCTATGATGAGTTTCGCATTTGCTTTGAAGAGAGCTATATCAGAGTCGTCAAGGTCGTTGTAAACAACGTCTGAAGCATATACATAAACTTTGAGTACGTCTGTCTTAGTGCTGGAATAGCTTTGTGCTTCAAACTCAAGGCGGCATCTGTCATCAGGGATATTGAGTTGAGGAGTTACCATCCAGTCATCAGACTTGCCTGCCGGGTCATACATAGAGTGAGAAACCGCACAAGTATTTGTGTAGTCATCGTCTGCGGCATAGTTCCATGCTGTTTTGTCACTTGCAAATCCCCAAGCAACCATATCTTCTACCGGAGTATTTTTGTCACCGTCGTAAAGTATCACATTACCCATACCGCCGGCGAATGTTTCAATGTAAATATGTGTATCGTCGGAGATAACTGTTCTTTCGTAGCTACCGGTGTATGTGAATGTTATTTCGCTGTTGCTGCTCATACCACTCAAATCCGTGACTTGTCCTGCCGGAACAATTACTTTATAAGTGTTGCCCATATATAGGCTTTCAGTCACTGTAGGGTAGAGGAGAATTTGATTGAGTGTAGATTCCGTGTTACCTACAAGGATATTGAGGTCGCAAAGAGGAGTGGTTTCATCATTTTTGTAAAGTTTAGCCACTGCAGTGTCTGTTTTCTTCACACTAGTGTCAAAAGAGATTACAATCGGGTTTGTAGTCAAACTGAGGTGACCTATTGTGCTGCCGTCTTCCGGAGAAATACCTGTAACTTGGAGATTTCCGTTACCATAGCCGTAGTATTCAATAGTAAATTCATCGTTAGTCTTTGTAGCATCGCCTGTTACGTGCAAGCTGCCTGCAGGAATGGTGATAGTGTATTTTTTGCCTTTGTCAAGCTGGAAAGAGCGGAAGTTGAGTTCCACAACTTTAGAGTTTGAAACGCTTGTAGCAAATTTAATAGCGGTTTTAACTACATTTCCTTCTTCATCATTGATAGTGATTGCAGATTTGTCTGCAAGCACAGTCACGCTTTTATTAAATGTGATAGTGATAGCGGAAACGTTTGTTACGGAAGAACCGGACTTTGGAGCTATAGTCTTTTGGTTCAGCAAATTTACCTTGCTGCAAATCGTTCCGAAAGATTCAGGAACTGCGTAAGTAACGTTTTCCATTGTGTTGGAAACATTGCAACACATGTATTTTCCGTCACCGGAAACAGCAACAACGGAACCAGTGTTGTCATAGCCTGTGTATGTGTAGAAGTTAATGCCATACACTTGGCTGAGCATATCGTCTATTGCGTACCAATATCCGTCTTTGAGGATATAAACGGAGCGGTAAGGATTTACGGCTGGAGAAGAAGCATAAAGCGTACCTTCGTTATCTACCGTCACAAGTCCTTTATCGCTACTTTCCGCATCGCTGAATGTTTCAAACACTTTTGTCTGAGTATTGTAGCGGAAAGGATATTGAGTGTCTGAAACGCTCCAAACGCAACCAGCCACCCATTCACCGCTCGGGCTGATAGATATGCCGTAAAGGGAATAAATATTGTCGTCTTTCTTTGTGAAAGTGTTTGAGTCTGCATCGTAAGTGAATGCCAGCGGATCCCATGTGGCATTTTCACGGTCGTAAAGGAAGTACATGATATCTTGCGGATAACAGTAACTTGTGCAACCAACGATATAGCGACCGTCGTCTGATATGCTTTCCGGACGGCACATATCTTGGTATGTACCGCTTAAATCCACTTTAGGCATATTGGTGAGAGTAATTCTCGTACCTGTTTCCAAGTCCCACATAGCAGGAATTTCCTGGTAGAGGGTAGCACCCATAGTACCTACTGCGTATTTACCGTCACCGGTGATGCCGCGAACAGTACCGCCGGTGCAGCTTAAGAGCATAGGGAGAGTGGCCCACGTTTTGTCTGCTACCTTGTAGTAAGCAGGTTTGCCACCATAGTTACCAACAACGATAGAGCCATCGTTGCTTACATCGTTAGCTACGCCTTCATCTCCGATTTCACTTTCATCGGAAGTGAAAAGTTCCGTAACTTCACCTGTCTGAACGTTGATTAGTTTAGGATAAGAATAAACGGAAGTGCCGGCATTTACACCGTAAGCCGTAGCCCACAGTCCGTTTGCTGACATCCCTCTAAACACAGAGCCGTCACCGAACTCCATTTTAGTTACTTTTGCCGTACTGCTTTGTGATTCGGCAGAAAAGCCTACTGCAAGCATTGCGGACAAAATAAATGCTGTTTGTAATGATTTTAGGATTTTCATATTATGTTTGGTTATAAAATATTTGCTCTCTTAAGCCAATAAAATATAATAATGAGTGTGAATGATGATGCAAAGGTATCAAATTTTCGGGCAATAGCAAAGACTAATGCAAAATTATTCTATATACATTATGATAATTTATGAAAAGTTTGTAATTTTGTGGCATGTAATAACCGAAAATAGATTTTAACCATAAATACAAAATTTTACGATATGAAATCAATAAGACATCTTTGCTTGCTCTTGATGGTGGCTTTGAGTTTTTCCGCTTTTGCACAGCTTCCTTCAGTGAAGTTGAAAAACATTGACGGAAAAGTAGTAAACACGGCAACTCTTAATAATGGAGGTAAACCTTTTATAATCAGCTTTTTTGCTACATGGTGCAAGCCTTGCTTGCGTGAACTGAAAGCCATCCATGAAGTTTATCCGGACTGGCAGGCAGAAACAGGTGTTAAGCTTATAGCGGTGTCTATAGACCAAGCACAAAACATCAATAAGGTAAAACCGCTTGTTGACAGCGAAGAATGGGAATACGAAGTGCTTCTTGATCCTAACAGCGAATTTATGCGTGCCATGAACGCAAGAAATGTGCCGCATCTCTTTATCATTGATGGACAGGGTAACATCGCTTATTCTCACACAGGTTACACTGATGGCGGTGAAACGGAAGTGCTGGCAAAAGTAAAAGAAATTGCAGCTAAAAACAAGAAAGCTAAACCGGCAGGCAAGAAGAAAAAAGGCGATGGCTGCACAGGTTGTGGCGGTTGTGGCCGTTCAAAGAAATAAAAGCATAAATATCTGACAATTACAATATTCAATATTCTTGATGAAAAAACTTTTCACACTTTGCTCATTTTTTGCTTTGGCTTCGCTTGTTGCTTCTGCACAAGATGATGCGGCGGGAACTAATAAAGTTGCAGTCCACGGAAGTATCCAGAGCGATATTCTTATCCCTCAAGAAGATAAAAAAATCGGTGCTGAGGACTATGATGATTGGGGTCTTACAAACACATACCTGGACCTTGGACTTTACAGCAAATACATTGATGCCGGAGGACGTTTTGAATTTACGGAATATCCGTTACCCGGTTTCGAGCCTGAATTTAAGGGTTGGGGCGTGCCGAATTTCTATGTGAAACTCAAATTGCCTAAACAAGGTCTTGACCTTACTCTCGGTGATTTTTACGACCAATTCGGTAACGGCTTTATTTTCCGCACATACGAAGAACGTTCACTCGGAATAGATAATTCAATCCGTGGTGCAAGACTTAATGTTAATACGCTCAAAGGCTTGCAATTTAAGGCTTTAGGTGGTGTTCAACGCAGATATTGGGACTGGGATACGGATGCCTGGGTCTATGGAGCGGATGCGGAATTTAATGTCGAGCAATATTCAAGTGCCATGCAGGACAAAAACATCTCCTGGATGGTAGGTGCTTCATACGTATTCCTTAATTATACTAATTCCGATGATGAAACAGTGATTGTTCCCGGCACAAACTTTAAGCTCAACCTTCCGTCAACAATCAATGCACTTGATTTCCGCACTCGTGTACAAAAAGATAATGTGAGCGTACTCGCAGAATACGCAATTCGTAGCCAAGACCCGAGTTTCGATAACGGGTACATTTATAAGCGAGGTACTGCACTTATGCTTTCAGCATCCTATTCCACAAAAGGCTTCAGTGCACTGTTTCAAGCAAAACGTAGCGACAATATGTCGTTCCGCTCAGAGCGTGGCAGATACGGCACGGCTGCATTTTTGAACAATATGCCTGCTTTTGCGTACCAACACACATACACTCTTGCAGCTATGTACCCGTACGCTACACAGGCTGCACCGGGTGAATGGGCATTTCAGGGTGAAGTAGGCTATTCATTCCGTCGCGGAACCGCACTCGGCGGCAAGTACGGCACTAAATTAAAACTCAACGTGAGCCATATTCGCGGACTTGACAAAAATTATGTTCCGGACTTTAACGGTTCATACGCAGGTACTAACGGATACAGCACATCTTTCTTCGGAACAGGTGAACTTTACTACCAAGACATAAACGTGCAACTCGAAAAGAAAATTACAAAGCAGTTTAAGTTGAACCTTATGTACATGAACCAAAACTACAATAAAACAGTGGTAGAAGGAGAGGGTGGACGTATTAAATCAAATATCTATATTGCTGAAGGTAAATATCAGTTTAATAGCAAATACACTCTCCGCGGTGAATTTCAGTACCTTAACACCAAACAAGATGAAGGCGACTGGATGTTCGGACTCCTTGAACTTTCCGTTCAGCCATATTTGATGATAACGCTCAGCGACCAGTGGAACAATGGTGTTACTGATGTTCACTATTATATGGCTTCAGTCACAGGAAACTACAAGGCACACCGCCTTATGATAGGCTATGGAAGAACTCGTGCCGGATATAACTGCTCCGGTGGTGTATGCCGTTTTGTTCCTGCGAGCAAAGGACTTAATGTTTCTTACAACTTCACATTCTAATCTGCATTAATTATGAAACTACATAAAATTCTCCTATCTGCTTTTGTTATAGCAACTGCATTTACGTCTTGCAATGAAGTAGATGAAAATGAACGCTATATTGAACTCCCTGCAGCTGAAGTGCAGCGTAAAATTCTCCTTGAGGATTATACCGGTCAGATGTGCACAAACTGCCCGGATGCACATCGCCTTATTGCAAGTCTGCAAGAGCAATATGGCGGCCAAATAGTAGCCGTGGCAATTCATGCCGGCAATTTTGGTATTGCTGAAGGTTCTAATACAAAATTTTTGGGACTTATGCAGCCGGAAGGTAATGAATACGCAAGTCATTTTGGAATAGATGCTTATCCGTCTGCTATAGTAAATCGAGTGGTAGGTCCTATTGCTACTGCGGCGGATTGGCCTGCAGCTGTTCGTTCCGAATTGGAAAAAGAATCTCACCTTGACATTGAAGTACATTCAAGCATTCTCTCTGATGGAAATATTTCAATAGTAGTTTCGCTTATTCCGTCTGCGGATATAGAAGGTAAAATCCAAGTGTGGATAACCGAAAGCGGAATTTCCGCAATGCAAGTTGATAACGGAAAACCAATCCCTAATTACACACACAATCACGTTTATCGTGCAAGTGTGACAGATATATGGGGTGATGCAATAAGCCTTAAATCCGGTATTTTCAAAGACTTGGGATATACATATACTCCAAAAGAAAACTGGAATGAATACAATCTTCACGTTGTGGCATTTGTTTATAACGATAAAGATGGCGTGTTCCAAGTTGATGAATGTGATATAATTCCTTACGAAGAGTCAGATTACCAATAAACAGCATAGTAAACTGCAAAGATAAATTTTATTAAAAAATTATTAAGACGATAAATTTTTTTATTATCTTTGCAGTTGAAAAGCAAATAGTATTTGAAAATTCTTAAAAATAGATATGCGTATGAAGAAATTTTTTACTCTTTTATCTATAATAGCATTAGCATTCGGTGTGAATGCTCAGAAACTTACTTTTGCGGTTGATGGAGTAAGTGTTGCTAATGGTTCAACCGTTGTGTATAAAACACTTGACTCGGATTGGGAGGCTTTAGGTGGTGTGGTTTTCGCACCGTCTATCACCGTTACTACTGATGCAGCAGCTACGGTAACCGTTACAGGTAAAGAAACAAGCGGTCAGACTTTCAGTATGTGTTTCGGTGGAAACTGCGTAATGGATAAAGAAATTACCAAACAAAAAACACTCGCTGCAAATGAATCCGTAGATATTGAATTTGATGCCGGTATTGATAATCCTATGCTTGGAGGTATCAAAACATTTACAGTGGATTTGAAAGCATACGTTGAAGGTAAAGAATCCGAAGGTGCATTCTTCACAATCATTTGTTCAAATGACCCTGAAGTAGGTGGAGTAAACGTTGTGGAAATTGCAAATAGAATTCTTGTTTCAAATGGAGTTCTTCACTATGCTTTTGCAAGTTCATCTGCTCGCACAATCAGCATATATGCTCTTACCGGACAAAAATTAGGACAATATGCTGTGAATAGTGCATCCGGAACTATATCTCTGCAAGATATGCCTAAAGGCTTGTATCTGTACAGAATACAGTCTTCCGGCAAACCTATTGCAGGAAAAATCCTTGTAAGATAATTTTATCATAAAATTTAAATAAATACATGTGAGCTACTTGCGAAAGTGGCTCACTTTTCTTTTATAGGGGCTATATTGGGCAATTAAATGCTCATATCCACTAAATATCGATGCAGAATGTGGTGAGGTGCGTTTGTGGAGAAGTGGTGAGTGAATACTTGAACCCGTGTTTTGTGAGAATTTCAGCGATAAGCATAAGTCCTATGCCTTGACCTCCCTTTTTTGTGGTGAAGAAAGGTCGGAAAAGGTTTTGTGCTATTTCAGGAGGAATACCTTGTCCATTGTCTATGATTCGGATTTGGTTACTATCTATCTCTATTTCAATTTTTCCGTTTTTATCTATGCTTTCCATGGCATTTCGCAGAATGTTTATGAATGCCTGTTGTAGCATTTCCGCATCAGCTCCTTTAGTGAGAGAAGAAACGGAATTTGTAAGGGAAATGGCAATGTTTCTTTGTTCGCTTTCGCTGCTGACGAATTTTACAGCGTCTTTAAGCGTGTTAACAATGTCTGTAGGCACAAGGATAGGGTCCGGAATTTTAACTACTTGAGCTATACGGCTGATAAATTTGCTAAGTTGTGAGGAACGAGTGATACTTGCTTCTATTGATTCCGAGAAATCCTGTAGTACAGGGTCTGTTTCTGTTACATCGTGAAGCATCTGCATAGTGGAAAGAATGCCCGTCATAGTGTTGTTCACTTCGTGCGACATCATGCGTATAACTTTTTCGTATGCCGTGCGTTGAGCAGTAGCAATTTCAGAGGTTACATCATCTAAAATATAAAAATGATGCTCATATCCGCTATCCATAAAGGTTTGGTGAGTGCAGCGGAATAGTTGACCGGAAGGGATAGGGAGAATGATAGTTTGTCTTACGTCAGTATTACGCAAAATCTCTGCTTGCGGTGATGATAACTCTTCAATTTTTTTACACAAAATGTCTTTGCCCAGGAATTCAAATGCAGAATTGTTAGCAATATGTATTCTGCTGTTACCGTCAAGAAGAACGATTGCAGATGGAGAATTGTTTATGAGAAGTTTTAAGAAATGTTCTTGCTCCTGCGTGTGAATCTGTTCATTTCTGAGACGTGCTATGATGGCATTAAAAGTATCTGCAATAATGTCAGCCTCGCTTTGCCCGACACTGCGTAATCTCTGACTGAAATCTTGCATTTTAAGTATGTCCATACCTTGTGAAAGTGTACGGATTGGCTTAACGATGCGTTTATAGAAAACAAAAAGTATTATTACGGAAATGATTAGTGCTCCTTCAGCGATATAAAAAGCCCATGCCCCGTGTAAGATTGAAAAGTACAGGAGTAGTCCTGTCAAGGAGAGTAAAAGAGTGATGAGTAATATAAAAAATCGCTTCAGGTTCATGCGGTCGTGTATAGAAGATTTAATTGAAGTTATGTGAATTTAATTTTTGAGTATTAAGAACCGTTAATTCCGAATTTTTCCATTCGTCGGTAAAGAGCTTGCCGCGTAAGACCTAAAATCCCGGCAGCTTTGGAAATGTTTCCGGAGGTGGCTTTAAGCGTCTCCTCAATTCTGCATTTTTCTATTTGTTCCAAAGTGTTTCCTTCAATTTTGTCCGTTTGCGGCAGCAAAATGTCTTCCGCAGAAACCGTATCACCGTTGCACATCAGCAGTGCACGTTCCACAATGTTTTTTAGTTCACGGATATTTCCGGGAAAAGAGTATTGTGATAGTTTTTCCATTGCGGAAACTGCAAATTTCGCATTGCATTTACCCGCTTTATCTGCAAAATGACGAACGAGAAGCGGCAAATCGTCTATTCTCTCTCGGAGTGCAGGTAAATGGATGTAAATCAGGTTGATGCGATAAAATAAATCTTCGCGGAAAGTTCCGGATTTTATCATTTCCTCCAGGTGTGCATTTGTGGCACAAACTATTCTTACGTCAACCTTGCGTGAGTGACTGTCGCCGAGTGGTTCGAAAGACTTTTCTTGCAGTACACGCAGAAGTTTTACCTGACTTTCCACATCAAGTTCGCCTATTTCATCAAGGAAAATAGTACCTCCGTCGGCAAGTTCGAAGCGTCCTGTTCTGTCTGACACGGCACCTGTGAAAGAACCCTTTTTATGTCCGAACATTTCGCTTTCAAAAAGGCTTCGTGAAATGCCGCCCAGGTTTACTTTTATAAACGGTTTGCCTTTACGGCGAGAGTTTTCATGCAGTGCTTGTGCAATCATTTCCTTGCCGGTGCCATTCTCTCCTGTTATCAGCACGGGAGCATCTGTGGGGGCAATTTTTTCAATGGTTGAAATTATGTTGTTAAGTGCCGGATTGTTGCCTATTATACCGCAACGATTGAATTGTTGTGGTGCTGCTGTGTCCGTTATGATTTGACTGATTTTTGCAACGAGCTGCCTGTTATCCCACGGCTTGGAAATAAAATCCGTAGCACCAAGCTTGATGCCTGTTACTGCGAGTGGAATGGAACTCCATGCGGTGATAAGAATAACCGGAGTTTCCGGTGATAATATTTTTACTTTTTGGAGCAGTTCCAGTCCGTCTTTTCCGGATGTGTCAGACGAAAAATTCATATCCGTGATAACAAGCCGGAGATTGTATTTGCGTACAATCTCCAATGCTTCATCACCATTGCTTGCAGTGATGACCTCGTAACCGCTACGTGTCAGCAATAATTTCAGGGAACTGCGTATTCCGCAATCGTCATCTACTACAAGTATCATCTTAGATTCATATTTTATTTTATGCGAAGTAAGTAAAATTTTGTGAATTTTCCAAATTAAGCGCCTATATAATCTCTTTAAAATCTACTTCAAGAGGCTGTTTTCGTTCATAGTCCCAAAGAGATAGAGAGCGAATTTGATAATAGTAGTACCAATATCGGTAAAGATTAGATATATATTCAAGTCTTGATTTGTCTTTAGTGACGCGTGAATCGTTTAAGTCCAATGTGGAGATTTTACCTCGGAGGAATGTTTCCACGTTTGTTTCATAGCGTCGGTGTGCGATAGTATCTGCCGTCATAGCTATTTCCACTTGTGACTGTTGATTGTTAAATCTTTCCACCAGAATAAAAATGTCTTGGTTAAACTCAATCGCTTCTTGTCGCAGTTGATTTTGAATGAGTTTCTGATTGCTCTGTGCCACTTTTACTTTACCTCGACGTTTTCCCCAATCTATAAGCGGAATTTTTACTCCTACTTCCACTATCTGGTTGTCTTTAAGTCTGTTGTAAGCATCGGAAAATTCAGAGGAAGTACCTGTGTAGCCAACTTGTGCAAATAGTGTAATTTGACGTAAATCACCTTTTGCCTTTGCCACGTCATAGTCTGCCTCCAATTGTCTGCGGCGAAGATTCTTTGAAAAGGCATTATGCTCCAATGCTTTTTGCAGCACATCATCGTATGTCACGTCAACATCAGGCAGATTTTCCGGAATAATAGGCTCTATTACAATATTTTCGCTATAGTCAAGGAATGTTCGCAGACGGAACATATCGCTTTTCATTGTGGAAACTGCATCGGTGAGGTCTGATTGTGCTTCCAGTACATTCAAGCGAAGTTGCAGCACATCGTTTTTGCTGATTTGCCCCATATTTCTTTTTGCTTCAGCCACTTCATAAAGGTGTCGGGCATTATCAAGATTTTGCTGTGCTATTGCCACACTTTCCCTGTCACTGAGCAGATTAAAGAAGTACGTTATAGCAGTCATAGCTACCTTTTCTGACGCTTCTATGTAGTCTGCTTTTGCCTCCTCGTAACGCAAAGGCTCGATTTTTCTATTCCATTTCACATTATTTACACCAAAAATCGGTTGGCTCAAAGTGAGAGCGATAGGAACGGACATAAATCTGTTGCCGGTATTTGGTCCGAGTTGCCTATAGAAGTCCAGTGATGATGTGAGTGACAGTGTTCCACCGGTAAGCCATATATTTTGGTCAATAGAGATAGCTCCGGTCATGTCAAGGTGATTATTTCTCACAAAAGTGAAGGAACCGTCATCAAGCTGATAAGCACCATAACTTTTTGAGTAAGAAGGAATAGTGGCGGAAAAATTTACTTCCGGCAAAAGTGATGCTTTGTATGAGCGGTATTCCCAATAGTATGCTCTCAGGTTATTTAGAGCGGACTCCGCAGCAACACTTTTTACCCTACCTCGTTCTATAGCATTCTCAAGGGAAAGGTAAATAGTGTCGTTTGCGTAGGCTTTGATGCTGAAAAACGAAGTGAGAATAACAAATATTATGGTTAAGATTTGTGCCATAATGGATTTTATAGGATTTTAATTTATTCTAATTAAACAAATTAGACCAATTAGACCAATTAGAATAATATGGTGTTTTATTGTACCTGTCTGCCGTCAAAGAAGCGGATAATTCGTGAAGTTTCCTTGGCTTGAGCCTCATTGTGAGTAACCATAACGATAGTTCTGCCGTCTTTTTCGTTAAGTTCGTGGAGAATACACATAATTTCGCTACCCATTTTGGAATCCAGGTTACCGGTTGGCTCGTCGGCAAGGATTATTTCAGGGCTACCGATAATAGCACGGGCGATAGCAACACGCTGGCATTGTCCGCCGGAGAGTTGTGAAGGATAGTGTCCGGCACGATGAGCCAGTCCTACGCGTTCAAGCACTGTTTTTGCAGCTTCTCGGCGTTCACTGTCGCTCATAGAGCGATAGAGGAGGGGGAGAATAACATTGTCCTGCACGCTGAGAGAGTTGATGAGGTGGAAACTCTGGAACACGAAACCAAGGTTTTTGTTGCGAAACTGTGCAAGTGCGTTGTCGCTCAGTTTTGTGGTGTCGCAGTCTGCGATTGTCACAGTTCCGGAAGTAGGCGTATCCAGCAAACCTACAATATTAAGGAGTGTTGATTTTCCGCAACCGGAAGGTCCCATAACGGATACAAATTCACCTTTTTCAACGTTGAGGTTTACGTTTTCAAGTGCTACTGTTTCTATTTCTTCAGTGCGATATATCTTGTTGATATTTTGGAGTTTTATGATTGACATAGTTGTATTGAGTTTTAATGTTTATTATTTTATCTTTATAATGGTTTTCTATTCATCGTGCAGTGCCACTGCAGGATTTATTTTGCTGATATTAAGTGCAGGAATCAAAATTCCGATGCTTACTACGAGGAGCAGCAATACGAATATTACGCCGGACACTATCATGAAGTGTTCGCCAAAATTGTTTACCCAGCAATCTATTATTCTCGACGTATAATTTATACCTTGTGAATTGCCGGTATATAATCCTTCAGATAAGGCATACTGTAAAAAGCCGATGAATCCGATTATTGAGCCGATTGTTGTCAGTACCATACCCTCACCGATAAGCATGCAAACAATATTTTTCCGAGAGGCACCAAATGTCTTCATTACAGCCACTTCGCCTTTTCTCTGACGCGTTTGTAGCCAGAATGTTCCTACAACACCTATGCAAAGGTTAATAAGGAAGAATGTGAGCAGCGAAAGTTTCAGATTGTATTCTCCGGTAGTAAACATATTCCTGTCTGCAGCACTTTTATTGAGTGATTTGGCACTGCCTATTTGCAATGCACCCGAACTGAAATTGCCTTTTATTTTAATCAAATTTTCCGCAAAATCATCAGCATCTATGTCATCTTTCAGTCGCAAGATGAAATTATGCATACTACCACCGTTGCTTATCATGTCCCAAGAACAGAATATTACGTTGGGTTCGCGATTTATGGAATAAGGACGAATGTCTTCAATAACGCCAACAACCTTAAATGCGTCTTCATCACTGTCTTTTTCTTGACGAATCATCTTTCCCATAGCGTTTTCTCCCGGAAAGAGTGTTTCTGCAAAACTGCGGGTGATTATAATTTCATTATCGGCAGTATGTACTTTAGACAACTCTTCAACTGCGGGGTAGCCTTCTACGCTTTTTATACCTAAAGTTTCAAAATAGCCAGTATCTGCTCCATAGTACATTAAAAATACTATGAAAGACTTTTCATCTTCCACGTAAATTGACCTGGTCGAGCTGCCGGAACTTTCCGGGAATGTGAATGAACATTCCGTAATGCTTTCTACTTCAGGCAATGTTAGAAGTTTATTTTTTATATTCTCGTAGTCCTGCATCTTGATTTCCCCTTGAGTTGAATTTATTACGCCGGGGTCATCAAGTTTGTATGAACTGACAATACATAGATTGTCACGGTCGTAACCTTTTGGCAAGTGTAGGTCGTAGGTCATTACCAGCACTTGATCCAGCATCAGCCAGGAAAGTATTGTTACCAAAATCAGTTCTGCTATAAGCCAGCCGTTAAGTCTGCGGCGGCTCCGGATATTTTTGAAAATTAGCTTAATCATTATCTGTTCTTGTTAAGTGATTCTACAATATTATGTCGGAGTGACCACCATGCCGGTATTACTGCAGACAAGGTGTTGAATATCAAGATTATGCCCGTGGCGATGAGGAAGATAGTAGGTGAGAATAACATTGAAGCCGTCACTTGAGGGTCAAAGTCTTTGAAAAAGTAGGTCATAAGCGGATCCATCATCAGTATGATTTCTTTCATACCGAAATATAAGATTAACCAAGCCATTATCATTCCTAAAAGCGAGCCTGCGAGAGTATAAAAGAGGTTTTCCGTGAAAATTTGTGCCAAAAGTGAGCTTTTTTTAGCTCCAAACGATTTTCTGATGCCTATTTCCGCTTGTCTGCCGTCCATATTTCCGGAAATCATTCCACTCATATTTAGTGCCGGAACAAGCAGAAGTACGAAAATTATCAGCATATTGTCGCGTGCGATATTCCACCAGGAAAAGTCTGCGTCATCGATAGTTAATCCTTGCATCACATTTCGTAAATGTGATTTAGGCTGCTCTCCCAGGTCAAGTTCCCACTCATTGGCAATCGGTGCCATCATTTGCTCGCAGAGTTTGTTCATCTCTTCTGTCATAGCTTTGTATTGAACATCATCTTTCACTACAAGAACAGCTTGTCCGCCTCCAAGAATTTCATTTGGATACATACTTTGCAGGCTTTTTCGCGGACAATACATGTCTGCGTATGAAAGATTGCAAAGCTGGCTGCCTGTCCTTACCACTCCGCAAACAGTGTATTCGCTTTGGGTTTTTATGGTCTTGCCGATGGCATCATAGTAATTGTTGCCAAATAATGCTTGTGCCACTTTGTCTGTGATTACTGCTACCGGCACTTTGCTGTCGTATTCTTCCGGACTGAATGGACGACCTGCGAGAAAGTCAAAATTGAAGACCTTAAACACACCTGCATCTGCATAATTCACGGCTACTTCCATTTTTAATTCATCTTCACCCGGAATACTTGCTACTTCCGCAGATGTTCCTGAAGGACATACAGTTGCAGCTTCCACGTTTTGAAGTTTGTAAATCACTTCATCCGCGAATGTTTGACCTAACCACCAACGATTTACATATCCTTCTGTTTTGTGTTTAATTCCGGCAGACCTTACATAATATGTTTTGCTGCGGTTTGTCTCCGGATAAATCGGAGCTATTTTTATGTAGTAATACGTTGTGAAAATCATCGTCAAAGCAATAGCGAGAGTTACACCTACTATATACAATGTGGTGTATAGCGGATGTGCCTTTGCCTCCTGCCATGCCTGTTTTGCATAAAGAGTTAGTTTCATTTTACTGTTATATTTTTATTATTGTTAAATTTGCTAATGTCTGATGTAACCACTTTGTCGCCCGGCTTAAGTCCGGAAATTACTTCCACGTATTCCCAGTTTGACTCGCCCAATGTTACCTCCGTCTTTGTCAGTGTGTCATCTGCGGTAAGTACATATACGTTGTATTTGCCCGGCTTTTTATAGTCCGGAAAACGTCGGATACGTGTTGCGTCATCTATTACGTCGGTGAGTACATTTATGTCTGCTTTCAGTCCCGAGCGTAAGCATGGAGCGTCATTTTCCGTGAGAGAGACTATGAAAGTGACAAGTCCGTCTTTTGCGTTAGGTGAAATGTTTGTGATAATGCCTTCAAGTTCTGTTTTTGCAATTTTGGCAATTACTTTAGATCCGGTCCCAACACGGTCCAGATATCCTTCCGGTAATTCTCCTTTAAGTCTGAAATGGCTTAGGTCTGCTATTGTTGCAATATGTTCTCCTGCATTTATTTGTGCTCCTATATGGTCATTTACAAATGTGAGAACGGCATTACGAGGAGATTTTATTTTTGCGTCGTCCATTTTTCGCTGCATATTTCCGAGGTCTCGACTGAGCATAGATAATTCCACATTAGAACTATTTATGCTTGCTTCAGCCACTTTACGATTGTTTTCAAGCTGAGAACGGAGCTGTTTTAGTTGCAATTCTTCAGTGGCGAGTTTCATTTCCGCTTCTCGAACACGTTCTCCGGTTCCGGAACCGATAGAATCCAGGTAACGTTCATTTTCAAGTGACACTTGTAGAGAGTTTACCTGCATCTCTTTTACCTTTATCTGCATTTGCAGGTCACTCAGCGATGTACTGTTATCCAGTTTCTTGCGGTCTATTTCAATTTGCTTTAGCCTCTGACGGTCTGCTGCTTCGGATAGTGAAGTCTGTGTGTCTGAAAGGTCAAGTAGCATAATTGGTGTGCCTGCTTTCAGAGAATCACCAAGAGTGCAATAAACTTCTACAATACGAGTGGAAATAGGGGATACTATTACCTGTTCAAATGCAGGTTCTACACGTCCTGTTGCAGAAAGTGATGTTGCAATTGTGCCTTTATCTACTGTTGTGATAACTATACTGCTCCGTTTTACGGTTTGACGCATAAACACCGGGAACAACAATGCAGTCAACATAAGTGCCACAATTACAGAACCCCATTTGATAAAAGATTTTTTCTTTCGGGCTTTCTTTTCTTCTTCCGATATTGGTCTGTCCATACTGATTAAAAAGTATTATTGATTTTTGCCGGATAATATACTATAATCGTGCCAAAATAATAAATACCTGATTATCAGTCTTTTAATATTTTTAATAATGTCCGTTTTCGGACACTTTTGTCCGATGTGTACGGTTTTGTGTCTAAAGCTAAAAAATCAGTGTTCTTAAAATAATTGTTATCAATTATTAAAGTTTGTAAAATCATTTACAATGACGTAGATAATTATTAAATTTGCACAACCAAAAATTAACCCAATGAAAACTAACCTAAGTTCACAAATCAAGCTCGATACAATCCCTCGCCGCTATTATGCACCGGAAGGAGATATAGAAAGAGCGTCTCTTACGAGAGAAGAAAAAATTTATACCCGTATTTTTGAAAGTGCATCAGAAGGAAGTGTTTATCTTGCAAAGCATGTAGCAGATTTAATCAATCGCAATGTGAGAGATAAAGGTCACTGCGTACTTGCTCTTGGTGCAGGTTTCAGTACACATTCCGTTTACTCTTCACTGATAGAACTTTACAGAGAAGGTTGCGTATCTTTCAAAAACGTGATAGTATTTAATCTCTGTGAATTTTATCCGGAAGTAGGTGAAGGTTCAAGCACTTTTGCACGCCTTAAACAGGTATTCTTGAATCATGTTGACCTTAAGCCGGGAAATATCCACACTTTTGACACCTCTGTTACTAAGGAGCAACTTTTTGACTATTGCTTGGACTACCAGCATGAAATTGAAAAGGCAGGCGGTATAGATATTACAATTCTTGAAGTGGGAACCAACGGTACATTAGGCTTTAATGAACCCGGTTCACTTTCCACAAGTGCTTGTCGCCTCGTACTCCTCAGCAACGATACAAAACGTCGTATTACTAAAGAATATAATATAGACAATGCTCCTTCTACAGCTGTTACGCTTGGTATCAGCAACATTCTCAGCTCATCAAGAATTATGGCTATGGCATGGGGCGAAAACTATTCCGCTACTATCCAGAATGCAATTGAAGGAAATGTTACGGACAATGTTCCTGCTTCTTTCCTCCAGCTTCACAACCATACCAGAATAGCTTTGGACCTCCCTGCAGCAGAATCACTTACACGTATTTCTCACCCATGGAAAGTGACTTCCTGCGAATGGACGGATAAACTTATCCGCCGTGCTATTGTTTGGCTTTGTGCTCAAACAGGCAAACCAATCCTTAAAATCACAAACAAGGATTATATGGATTGGGGACTTGGCGAACTTGTTGCACTTTACGGTTCTGCATATAACGTAAACATTAAAGTGTTCAATGAATTGCAACACACTATCACAGGTTGGCCGGGTGGAAAACCGAACGAAGATGATAAATATCGTCCGGAACGTGCTAACCCATATCCAAAACGTGTGATTGTTTTCAGCCCGCACCCTGATGATGACGTTATTTCTATGGGTGGAACGCTCCAGCGTCTTGTGGATCAAAAGCACGATGTTCACGTAGCATACGAAACATCCGGTAATATCGCGGTAGGTGATGAAGATATGTCTCGCTACTTCCTCCTCAACGACCGCATTGCTCCGATGTTTGGTTTTGACACTGATTCTTATAAAAAACTTTCAGCAGAACTTCAAGAATTTATAGCTAATAAGGCTCCGGGTGAAATAGATACCGCAGATATCCGCGAAATCAAAACAATGATTCGTCAGGCTGAAGCTACTATCGCTTGTGATTATATCGGTGTACCGAGAAAGAATATTCACTTCTTGCGTTTGCCGTTCTATGAGACAGGTACTATTAAGAAAGGTGAACTCGGTGAAAAAGATATAAACATTGTTAAGGAACTTATTTCAAACGTTAAGCCTCACCAAATCTTCGTTGCAGGTGACCTTGCAGACCCACACGGAACGCACCGTGTATGTACGGATGCCGTTCTTGCTGCTATTGATGAACTCAAAGGCGAAGACTGGATGAAGGATTGCCGCATTTGGATGTACCGCGGTGCATGGGCAGAATGGGAAATAGACCATATTGAAATGGCTGTTCCTATGTCACCGGAGCAGTTGCGTTCAAAACGTAATTCAATCCTCAAACACCAGTCACAAATGGAAAATGCTCCGTTCCTTGGTGATGACGACCGTCTTTTCTGGCAGAGAGCAGAAGAAAGAAACCGTGCTACGGCTCTTCTCTACCACAACCTCGGTCTTGCATCTTACGAAGCTATAGAAGCTTTCGTTGAATATCATCCATTGTAATGTAATTATCATTTCAGATATACAATAAGTGAATCATAGGTAAAAATAAAGATGTGTATATGTCCGATTGCTCGTGAGAGTAGTCGGATTTTTTTTCTTAAACTTTTTTGCTTTTGTATAGTCTAAAGATAAAAGAAGTATAATATGAAAAAGTTTTTACTCACATTGTTGCTTATATTACCTTTTTGCGGCAATGCACAGTCCATAGATATTGAAGGTGAAACCTATCACTGGGAATACAATATAACAGGAGGTATTAACACCGACGGATGGCAGTGGGATACCGGTTTTACTTATTTTCCCATAGAAACTATCGGTTTGCGAATGAGTATTGGTTTTGCAGGAGAAATTGTTGCATTATCAGATTGGGATTGGGACTATTATAGCGGTTTTTATCGTGATTATAACAAAAATTATACGCTGAGATTTAAGTTTAATCCGGCATTAGTTCTCCGCACGCCAAAGCTTGTGGATTGGAGCAGTTCCGGTACGTCCATTCATCTTTTTGCAGAACCGGGTCTTATTTTATCACCCGGTGCAGACGGAAGTGAAGGAGCGGAAACAGTGCGATATAATTTCCGAGGAGGCATAAATGTTCAAATTGATAGAGTGGTACTATCTTTTGGGTATGAATATTCAAACTTCAGTCTTTATTCCGGTTATCCATACAATGAAAACGGTTTGCCGGACAATGATAATTACCCAACACATTCAGGTTTTATCGGCTTGGGATATAAATTTTAAAAATAAATTGCTACCTTTGCAGTGAAAAATATGGTAGCATACAAGAAAAAAGAGAATATAATAAGGCAATATGTGGCAGTGTTTTTTATAGCACTGCTTTCTTGCTATTATTCAAGTAGTACTCTTTTTCTTCATTCGCATAACATAAACAACTGTATTGTTTGGCACTCGCACCCGTTCAGCAATGCTCCACACAGCGAGCAGAGTGCTGTGGCTATTGCTACCCTTAATGTCATCAATGCGGTAACAGGTGATACGGATTTCACAATTTCTCCGTTCCTAACATTACTTTGTACTGTAACCGAACGAGTTAATGAAACTGTATGTGACCTTTCCATATTAGCAGAGGATTTGCGGGCTCCTCCATTTGGTGTGAAATATTAAACTTACAAACTACATTACTTCATTTGTATGGCACAGCGAGAGTTGTTGCTATGCAATTATTTAAATATTCACATCAATACAAAAACTTTTTTTTTATGAAATATATTTTTGCGTTGTCAGTTTTGCTACTGACAACATTATTTGCGTCTGCGGATTCTCTTTCAGACGCACACATCGTGGGACACGTTATAGACAAAGACACTAAAGAACATCTATCATATATCACCGTTCGCCTTGATGGCACGGCTATTGGAACTAATACAGACGCAACAGGTCACTATTCTTTGAAAAATATTCCTGAAGGCAAATATGTGATAGAAGCATCTTGTGTAGGTTATATCACACAGAAAAATCCAGTTAGTATAAGTGCCGGCAAAACTTTAGAGATAAATTTTGAGCTTGCAAGCGATGTCATGATGCTGGAGCAAGTTGTTGTTACAGGAAATAAAAGTGAAGTGAAACGTAGAGAAAGTTCTACACTTGTAAACGTTGTATCAGCTCCGCTTTTTGACTTGGTGAGTGCTTGCAGCCTTGCCGACGGACTGAATTTTCAGCCCGGGGTGAGAGTGGAAAACGACTGTCAAAACTGCGGTTTTACTCAAGTGAGAATTAACGGTCTTGACGGTCACTATTCGCAAATACTTATGAATTCTCGTCCTGTTTTCTCTGCTCTAACAGGTGTATATGGACTGGAACAGATACCGGCAAATATGATAGACCGTGTGGAAGTGATGCGAGGAGGCGGTTCCGCACTTTTCGGTTCTTCCGCCATTGGTGGCACAATTAATATTATCACTAAAGATCCCGTAGTAAATTCTGCTGAAGTTAGTCACACCTCCACCGCTATTGGTGTGACTGACGCACTTGACAATAATACTACGTTTAATGCATCTGTAGTCAGCCCGAATGAAAAACTGGGAATATTTGTCTTCGGACAAAATCGTGTGCGTGACGGTTATGACCATGATGATGATGGCTATACGGAGATTGCGATGCTCAAAACTCAAACAATAGGTATGCGTACTTTTGCCCGCACGTCAGACTTTTCAAAACTGACGCTTGAATATCACGGTACACATGAGTTCCGACGTGGTGGTGATAACCTTGATTTGCAGCCACATAGAGCACACGTTGCAGAGCAGACGGACCATAATATTCATGCTGTGGATATGGCTTTTAATCTTTGGGATAGAGACTATGCGAACCGTGAACTTTTCTATGCTTCAATGCAAAACACTCGACGGAACAGTTATTATGGCAGTGGTATGGATGAAAACGCATACGGAAAAACAAAGGATTTTGTCGGTGTTCTCGGTGCTCAATATATCAGAAAATTTTCAAAACTTGTTTTTATGCCGTCGGAGTTTACAGCCGGAGTAGAGTTTAATTATAATTACCTGAATGATGTTACTCTCGGTTATGACCACGATGTGAGCCAACATGTGAGGATTTATTCCGCATATCTCCAGAATGAATGGCGAACGGAACGCTGGGGATTTCTTGTCGGGGGTAGGGTAGATAAACATTCGCTCATTTCAGACGCTATTTTTTCCCCGCGAGCAAATGTTCGCTATAATCCTTCCGAGGACCTTAATTTCCGTTTATCTTATTCCACGGGATTCCGTTCCCCACAAGCCTACGATGAGGATTTTCATGTGGCTATAGTGGGAGGAGATAGAGTTGTGACTATTCTTGCTGATGACCTCAAAGAGGAGAGTTCAAACAGTGTGAGTGGTTCCGTGGATTGGTATCACACCTTTGGAAATGTTCAAGCTAATGTGCTTTTTGAAGCATTTTACACGGATCTCAAAGACGTTTTTGCTCTCAGGCTTCTTGACGAACATGACTCAAAAGGAAACCAAGTGCTTGAACGTTATAACGGTAGCGGTGCACGAGTATGGGGCGTTAATTTGGAGGCAAAAGCAATGATGAACGTAAAGTTTCAAGTGCAAGCAGGTGTAACACTCCAAAAAAGCCGTTACAAACAGCCTGAAGTGTGGAGTGAAAACGAGAATGTGCCTGCAGAAAAACGGATGTTCAAAACACCGGATACATACGGATATTTCACACTTAAATATAATCCTATAAAGCCGCTCACATTGGGGCTGACGGGTACTTATACGGGTTCAATGCTTGTTCAGCACCTTGCAGGTTCCGGAACCGATATAGATGTTGCGGTGGAAACTCCGTCATTCCTTGATGCTACATTTAAGGTTTCATACGATTTCAAAATTTTTAATTATTCCACATTGCAGATAAATGCCGGACTTCAAAATATTTTTAACAGTTATCAGAAAGATTTTGACAAAGGAGAAGACCGAGATTCCGGATATATTTATGGTCCAATGCTGCCAAGAAGCATTTTTGCAGGCATAAAAATTAAAATTTAGTCAAAAAATACCCGAAAAAGAAAAATAAACAACATAAAATTTGCAGATTCCAAAAATAATGCCTAAATTTGCACTCGCAAAACCGCAACAAGGTTCCTTGGCCGAGTGGTTAGGCACCGGTCTGCAAAACCGTTTACAGCAGTTCGATTCTGCTAGGAACCTCAAAAATGATGCTCGCTTCGGCGGGCATTGTTGTTTTATATATACTGCAAATCTGCAATATAGAAGGCTAATTGCAAAAAACATAATATAAAATTGTAATAATTGTGAAAAATTATATAACTTTGGAGTGAATTTGGAGTATAATTTTTTAATCCCTGTTTTGATATGCCTTTTTTTGAAAATATTAAGAAATTATTCGGTTTTGGTGACGAATATGATGACGAGTACGGTGAAGATGCTACTGTGACTATGAGATCTTCTGTTGACAATTCACCGTCTAAGACCGATGATGATATAAAAAACACAGATGAGGAAGAAATAATTTCGCCTGTGGCTGATAATGTGCCCGTTGAAAAGATTTTTGAACATGTTGTGCAAGTATTCAATAAATCACTTCCGGAATTTTTGGCAACATCTGTGGATGCAGAGCAGCAAAAAAAATATCTATTTGATACATTAGATGATTCCATAAAGGAATACCTTGCCGGAGTGAGTGAAACCGTGGCGGAAAATACTCGTCGCCAGTGGAAAAACGAAAGAAACAAAATTCAGCAACAACTTTCAGAACTTTCGGAGAAAGAACGCAAAAGCGAAGAAAAAATCACGGAGGCAAAAAATCTTCAACTCAGTGCAGAACGCCAGAAACGTGCTTTTGCCGAGCGGGTTCATGACCTTGAAAATCAAATTGCAAAACTTGAGGCAGACCGTGAACAACTGCAATTGGAAAACCGTAGCTTGATAAATAAAGTGAAAGTTAATTCCGTTCAAGAAGGAGATTACGCGGCAATGCGTGAAGAAATTGCCGAACTCAAATCTCAACTTGAAATCGCTAAAAAAGCAGCGGATGTTAATGAGAATGCACCGGTTCAAACTAATGATGAAGAATTGCAGAAAGAAATAGAAAATCTTAAAGCAAAAGTTGAAGAGTTAAGTGCAGATAAGCAGACTATGGAAGAGTTAATCTTCAACTATAAAACTAAAACTGAGGTGGCAGACCAAATGGTAGTTGACCTTAACAACATCGCTGCAACAGCTAAACAAAGTCTTGCTGATAAAGAAAAGGAATGTGATGAGCAGAAGGCAAAAATTGAAACCATTCTTGCCGAAAATAATTCTCAAAGTGAAAAGCTTAAAAATTCTGAAACAGCCATTACTGAACTTCAAAACAAACTTACTCTTGCCAATGAAGAGTTACAATCCCTTCAAGCAGAACTCAGTGAGGCTACGGAAAACCTCTCTATGCTGAATGAAATTCAGACTATGGTTGAAAAATTTGAGGAAGTGAAGAAAGATAAAGATACAAAGATTTCAGAACTTTCCAAAACTAACAAAAAACTTGCAGATGAGATAGACTCCCTCAAGGCTACTCTCTCGCAAAATATGATGGACAACGCAAACACAATCAGTGTGCTACAGCAAGAAATAGCAGCACTGAAAAATAAGTCCTCAGATGATATTGATGATGAGGATAATGAACAAGATAATAAGTCCGACAATGATGAGCAGACGCTTAAAATCTCTGCTATAGATGAAACACTTGATAACACGGATTGGCTGTCACCATTCCCGTCGGAAGATGAGATTAAAGCCAATGATATAGTATCTGACACGGATTCTACATTCGGATATAAACCACCCGTTAAGAAAAACAATCCTCCGGAAGACTCAGGACAAATGAGCCTCTGGTAGTGAACATTTTTATGTGATAATACATTTTATTTAAGAGCAATGTCTTTCTAGGATATTGCTTTTGAAATTATAAACGATTATAAATGAAAATAAAAAAACTCCTTTTTGCTGCGGTTTTGTCCGCAATGGCATTAAACGTTACTGCTTATTCTGATGCGGAACGTATTCAAGATATGTCTTTCTACGTTTTCCCGGAAAACATCACAAAGTCACCGAAACAACATACTTTTCTGCCTGATGGTCAAACCTATCTGCAACTTAGTGATGATGGAAAGACTATAAACAAATACGATATCGCTACCGGAAATCTTTTAGAAACAGTTTTGGACTGTAGTAAAACTCGCGAAACAAAGATAGACAAGATTGAAGGTTTTGTCATTGATGAGAACGCTACGAGAATACTTGTTTTCAAAAATAAAGAATACGTTTATCGCCGTTCTTTCACCGCTGAATACTATGTGTATGAGATAAAAAGAAATATTCTTTTGCCGCTATCTGAAAATCACAAACGCCAGCAGTCACCTGTTTTTTCACCGGACGGACTGATGGTAGCTTTCGTTGCAGACAATAATATATATCTCAAAAAACTTGTATATAACACAGAGGTTGCAGTTACTACAGACGGCTTAAAAAATAATATTATTAATGGTATTCCGGACTGGGTTTATGAGGAAGAATTTGGCAGAACTTGCTCTATGGCTTGGGCTCCGGACAATTCCACGCTTTGCTATATTAAGTACGATGAGAGTAGGGTAAAAACATACACTTTGCCTATTTATTCAAATTACTGCAAACCAATTAAGGAAAATGAACTTTATCCCGGCGAATTAACGTATAAATATCCGGTGGCAGGCGAGCAAAATTCCATAGTGTCACTGCACAGTTATGACATTGACACAAGAAAAAACAAGACTATAGCAATTGATGATTCGGAACTTGAATACATTCCTGCTATCCATTATGCACCAAAAAGTGATAAACTTATTGTATCTACTTTGAATAGGGAGCAAAACAAATTTACATTGTACAGCATCAACCCCAAATCCACTGTCGTTAAAACAATACTGATAGAAACGGACAATGCTTGGGTGAATGAAGGCGCTTACAATGATATTTACTATGGAGAAAATGATTTCGTGATGATGTCTGCACGTTCCGGCTATGTCCACTTATATAAATACACCTATGCCGGTGCACTGATAGGGCAGCTTACTTCCGGTAATTTCAATGTGACTGCCTATTACGGCACAGACAAACTTGGAAATATATATTTCCAATCCACATATTCCGGTGCTATTCACAGAAATGTGAATTATATAGACAAAAAAACAGGTAAAATTTTGTTTATCGGTGCTGATAAAGGCAATAATTCTGCTGAATTCAGCCCTAATATGGAATATTATATGCTCCGTTTCAGCAACTCTGTGACACCTCCGAATTTTACACTGTATTCAACTGCAAAACACAAGAAAATACGTGAAATAGAAAATAATGCTTCTGTTGCAGCAAAGTATCGTGAAGTATCGCATAAAGAATTTTTCACGATACAGACGCCGGATGTTGAGTTAAATGTGTACATTATAAAACCGTTTGGGTTCAATGAAAACAAAAAATATCCGGTGATAATGCACCAGTACAGCGGTCCCGGTTCACAGCAAGTTCTTGACAGATGGGAAGTAGATTGGCAGCAATATGCAGCAGAAATTGATTACATCGTTGTTTGCGTTGACGGCAGAGGTACAGGTGGCAGAGACAGAGCATTTGAAACGAGTGTGTATAAACAGTTGGGACAGCTTGAATCCGCCGACCAGGTTGCTGCTGCAAATTATTTAGCAACCCTTCCTTACGTTGATTCTGATAGAATTGCTATAACCGGTTGGAGCTATGGCGGTTATGAAACACTTATGGCAATATCAACGCCAAACAATCCATTTAAGGCAGCTGTGGCAATTGCCCCCGTAACAGATTGGAGACTGTATGACACAATTTATACGGAACGCTTTATGTCCACGCCTCAGCAGAACGAAGAAGGTTATCAAATTGCCGCACCATCCAATTTTACCAAGAATATTGGCGAGACGGAACTTATGATTATGTATGGAACATCCGACGATAATGTTCACCCGGCAAATACTATCCAATATTTGTCTGCATTGCAAGCTCAAAATCGTTTTTGCAGTGTGCTGATGTTCCCAAATATGAACCACTCCATAAATGGCTGCAATGCTCGTGCACAAGTCTATGCAGCAATGATGAAATTCTTTGATTATCATTTGAAATGAACGACATTATTCAGCATAACGCCATGAAAAGAGGAATGTTCAGCCTTTGGCTTAATTGGACATTTCCTCTTGCATCAGTTATGCTGATAATATTTATAGCTCCATACTTCAGCAAAATAATTACCGCCATTTTATGCTTTGTCGTGGTATTGGTTTTTCACGGCTTGATACGTAATAACAGGCTGCGTGAATCCCCATTTTGCTTTCTAATCCCTTATATTGTAGAGATTTCTCTTTTTTGGGTGGGATCTACAATATTGTTCTTTGAAATTTTTGGAGGAAATATTATTACGGAGTTGAGTGGTCAGCCATACAATCACCGTACGCCCATTATGCCGATATTGTTTTTTACACCAATAGCAAGTTTAGTTACTTTGTGGATAAAATTCCGCAGTTACAAAAACACATTTTGCACGGACTGCGTGGCACGAATGGGAGTTACTACGGAGCGTAGCCTTTTAGGTAAAATATATTCCAAAGAAGCACAGCTCCAAGTTTTGCTGATACTTATAATCTCTGTAGGATTAGCTTTAGTGGTTTGGTATCATTATTTTTCGTCATACATTAATACGGATTTCAATCGCCGTGACAAATATGTGTTTGTATATTTGCCTATTTTCGTGTTTTTTGTATCTCTTTTATACTTAGGAATAAGGTACTATAATATGCGAAAATTTTTGCTTAGCAAGGATTGTCATACTTCTACTATTATTCGGTTTTTGATAATTTCAGGAGAAAAGTTTTTCCTTGTTAATAATGGTTCGCTTATTGACACACCCGCTAAGATTACTCAAAAATTTACTGCATCGCACAAAGATGTGAAACCGGAAGACGTTTTTCAGGATATAAATACTATCAGTGATTTTACCATAAAGTTTTTGTACCAAAGTGCGGATTATAGAACAGTCTCAAATATTTTTCATTATGCAGCCTTTGTCCCGGAAGAATCTATGGGAGAATTTAAGGGTGGACAATGGATGGATTTGGAACAAGTGCAAATTTTGCTCGGATTAAATGTCCTCTCACAGCAGTTCCTGCTTGAATTAAGCCGTATTTACACCATAGCTATCACTTGGAAAACTTACGACAAATCCGGCAAAAGAAGATATAAAATCAAGCACTACAAGCCTACATTCCGCTTGAGTGATATGAAAAATTGGGACGTTGATTTTAATGACCCCACGTGGCTTTATGTGTCAGTTGTAAATGAAGATAAACCTTTTTATTTCTTTCGCTCTTTGTGGCACAAATACATTTCAGGGGTTTTGAACTAATGATAAATGAGTAGCGATGCTATCCGGCATTTGCTTGCCGATAGCTTCCATAGCATTATCGTATTCATTCTTGTAATCAAGGGCTATATTGCCCATAAGGAGACAGCCGAAAAAGAAAATAAATGCCAACCAAATCCAAGCGTATGACGCATTATTGGATTGGCTTTCGCGTAATTCGTTAATTTCTTGTTTCAAGGCTTCAATTTCTCTCTTTGCACTTTCCAGTTTTTCTTGTTCACTAACCATACCGAAATTTGTATTAAAATACTTGACGTTGCAAAGTTAAGCAATAATAATCACATTTACAATTTTTTATCACAAAAGTGTTTTTTTACAGTCTTTATAAACTTGGTTCGCTTATTTGAGCAAGAAGTTATCCGCAAGGTGTCAAAAGCGAATAGAAATGTTGCAATATGCTTAATTTCAGGCAATTATTACTTACCGATGCAAAAGCGGCTGAATATAGTAGTGAGGATTTCCTGAGAAGTGATAGTGCCGGTGATCGTGCCGAGGTGGAAGATTGTTTCTCGGAGATCTTGGGCAATAAGGTCACCGGATAGGTTTGCTTCCAGGGCTTCAATTACACGGGCTGAAGATTCTGCTGCATTGGCGAGTGCTTCGCAGTGTCGGAGGTTTGTCACCATTATGTCGCTTTCTGCTGTTTCGCCGGAAATTATGGTTTGGAGAGCATCTGTGAGATTGTCTATTCCGGTGCCGTTCTTGGCGGAAATAGTGAATATAGGTGTGTCCGGTGAAATATTGTGGCTTGCAAGTGCTGTCTTTATGTTTGATATTGCAGCATCTGCGTTTGCTATATCTGTTTTGTTAGCAGCGATAATCAGTTTTATGGAATCGTCGTTGGCAAGTGCTTCTGCAATGTGCGGAAAAGGCTGTGTGTTAACAGGTTGAGATGAATCTATTACGAGAATGATGATTCGTGCATGGCACAGAGCGTTGTATGCACGGTCTATTCCTATGCTTTCTATTTTGTCTTGCGTTTCTCGTATTCCGGCAGTGTCCATAAATCTGAAAAGGTAGTCACCAATTTCTATGGTGTCTTCCACGATGTCTCTTGTAGTGCCGTGAATATCGCTCACTATGGCTTTTTCATCTCCGAGTATGGCATTGAGTAGAGAGGATTTTCCGGCATTTGTTTCGCCCACGATTGCTACGGGAATACCGTCTTTAATAGCGGCTCCGGACTTGAAAGAACGGAGTAGGCGAGTGACTTCACTATGCACTTCCTTTGCGATGTCAAGCAGCTTAACTCGTGAAGCAAATTCCACGTCTTCCTCAGAGAAATCAAGCTCAAGTTCAAGGAGTGAAGCGAGTTCGAGAAGCTGCTCACGGAGATTTTTGAGGCGAGTGGAGAATCCTCCACGCATCTGGTTCATTGCTATGCGATGTGCGGCACGGGAAGATGATGCAATCATATCTGCAACTGCCTCTGCCTGAGCTAAATCCATTTTTCCGGAAACGAAAGAGCGACGAGTAAATTCACCGGGTTCTGCAAGTCTTGCTCCGGCTGATATAAGTGTGCTAATGAGCTGTCGCTGAATATATTTTGAGCCGTGAACGGATATTTCCACCACGTTTTCGCCTGTAAAGGAATTAGGTGCTTTGAAAACGGTGACAAGTGCCTGATCCAACGGTGCATTTTCCGTGTCTGTGATAATTCCCAGATGTGCCGTGTGAGATTTAGCCACATTCAGATCTGCACCTTTCCAGTGACGTGAAACGATATCAATGGCATCAGTTCCGCTGACTCTTGCTACTGCGATACCTCCAATTCCGGGCGGTGTGGATATGGCACAAATGGTTTCAGACATTTCGGTTTTTTATAGGTTTTTCAGTTGTGAAATGGTTTCAATAGGGTTTTCTGCACCGAAAACGTAACTTCCTGCAACGAGTACATCTGCTCCGGCTTCTGCCAGGAGAGGTGCTGTGGTGGCATTTACACCACCGTCAATTTCAATGAGAGGTTTGTTTGAGGAAAGTGCTATCATTTCGCGGAGTTTGCGGAGTTTGTCCAGTGTGCGAGGAATGAATTTTTGTCCTCCGAATCCGGGATTTACGGACATGAGAAGAATCATATCCACATCGTCTATCACGTCTTCGATAGTGACAACGGACGTTGCGGGATTCAGCGTTACTGCGGCTTTCATTCCGGCAGCTTTTATGGCTTGAATAGTGCGGTGGAGGTGAACACAAGCTTCCTGGTGAACGTTCATGTATTCTGCACCGAGATCACGCACTTGTGAAATGTAGTTTTGCGGATTTACAATCATCAGGTGCACGTCTAGCGGCTTTTTAGCATATTTTGCTATTGCCTGCATCACGGGAAAGCCGAATGAGATATTTGGCACGAAAACGCCGTCCATCACATCAAGGTGAAAGAAGTCTGCTTCGCTATTATTTACCATTTCTATGTCGGCACGCAGGTTTGCGAAGTCTGCCGACAGCATTGAGGGTGCTACTTTCATTTTGTTTCTTTATGTTTTTTGAAGAATGCGTTGTATGCGATGTACGCTATGCAGAAAAGGAGGATTCCAAAGCCAATGATGCTGAGGATTCCGTTGTATTCTTCAATTTTTTTGAATAATTCATCTTTTGTTACAGTAAGTGCAAGCCAGTAACCCAGAGCTGCAAGAACGATGTTCCACAGGAGTGCTCCGAGGCTTGTGTAGAGGCAGAATACCCAAAATTTCATTCTTGCAAGTCCTGCAGGAATGGAGATTAGTTGGCGAACTGCGGGGATAAGACGACCGATAAATGTGGAGATTGCACCATGGTCGTCAAAGTATTTTTCCGCTTTTTCCACTTTTGTCCGGTCTATAAGGCATGCATGTCCGATTTTGCTGTTTGCAAAAGCATACACTATCGGGCGGCCGACGGTGAGAGCGATAACGTAGTTTATAGCTGCACCAACGAGTGCTCCGAGTGTGGCAACAAGCACCACGAGGAATATGTTAAGGTCGTGTGTCGTACCTCCTTGGATAGCCAGGTATGCTGCCGGCGGCACCACTACCTCCGATGGAAATGGAATAAAACTGCTCTCTATCACCATAAAAAGGAAGATAAAGAGATATGAGGCATTTTCCACAAACCAGGTGAAAATTGTGACTGCATTGAGATAATCCGTTATGGAAAGCGAGATGAGTAAATCTGTCATTAATGTTACGTTTTTGTTTAGCAATATTTCAAATTACAAAATTAGTCAAATTTTGTGTAATATCAGAGCCTGTTTCATAAAGATGTAGAGTCAAGTGGCAAGTGCAAAATTAGTAAATTCTTTTGAAGAACTCAATT
>JBJECR010000126.1:0-7035 GCA_051871275.1 Muribaculaceae bacterium
AATCTACATAATTTAGACCTCAATAACGTTGCACTTCGTTTTGGAATCTACATATCTATTGCTTTTTCTGCTGATATCGGTCTTATTGGACTAATTAAACTAGTTGGACTAATTTATATAACTCATGATAATTTGCAAATTCTTGCAAAAAGCAATAAATATTGCATAATGTTTTACATTTTGCTTAATTTTTATTACTTTTGCAGCCAAAATTTGATAAAGGAAAAATCATGGAGCAACATAATCATGCCATTCTGCGTATGCACTGCCCGGATCAGAGCGGCATCATCACCGTAATCACAGGGTTCATCAATGAAAATGGAGGTAATATCCTCTATCTTGACCAATATGTAGATAGGGTCAACGGGGTGTTTTATATGCGTGTGGAATGGGATTTAGACAAATTCGTTATCCCAAAAGACAAAATAAGCGACTATTTCCGCACTCTCTATGGCAAACGCTACAATATGACGTTCCGCATCAGTTTTACTGAGCATGTACAGCGTATGGCTATCTTCGTTTCCAAAATGTCGCATTGCATTTACGACCTTTTGGCACGTCACACCGCCGGCGAATGGGACGTGGAAATTCCTCTTATCATCAGTAATCACCCGGACTTGAAGATTATAGGTGAACAGTTTAATATTCCGTTTGAAGTTATCCCTATCAATAAGGAAAACAAGGCTGAGCAGGAAGCAAAGGAGATTGAACTTTTGGAAAAATATGGCATAGACTTTATTGTCCTTGCAAGGTATATGCAGGTGCTATCCACGGATTTTATAGAGCGTTACCCAAATCGTATCATAAACATCCACCACTCTTTCCTCCCGGCATTCGTGGGTGCAAAGCCGTATCATCAAGCATACGAGAGAGGCGTAAAACTTATTGGTGCCACAAGCCATTATGTTACTGCCGAGCTTGATGCCGGACCTATTATCGAGCAAGATATCACGCGTGTTTCCCACAAAGACACTATTGCGGACTTGACGCACAAAGGTCGTGACCTGGAAAAAATAGTCCTCTCTCGTGCAGTAGAGAAGCATATCCAAAGGAAAATTCTCACCTTTGAGAATAAAACAATTGTATTTAATTGAATTTACGCATATTTGAAAGAGCTACCGGCAGGTGGCTCTTTTGTTTTTTAGGTTCTTTGTTCATAGTAGTAAATCACCGGATATTTTTGAGTATTTCTGAAAAAAATTGTAACTTTGCGATATGATAAGTGTTAATGATATACACCATAATCCTCGTACATATTTCCTTACTTTTAGTGGGACTGGATTGAAAAAAACTCAATGTTTTACGATTCTAGATACATCTAAATATCATGAAAAGATTTTTGGCTATTCTGAGTACCATATTAGTATCAACCTCATTGTGGGCAGCAAGTTGGATAAGAATAAACCAGTTGGGCTATCTTCCTAATGCTACGAAAGTGGCTGTGATGCTATGTAACGATGTTACCAATGTGGATTCTTTTCAAGTGATTGACGCTTTCACAGGCAAGGTAGTTCTCACAAGTCGGGAAATAGTGAAAACTGCACCATACGGCAAGATGAAATCCACTTTCCGCCTCAACTTCAGCAACGTCACTTCTCCCGGCACATATTACCTCAAGGCGGGCGATGCCATTTCCGACAAATTTCCTGTGAATGGAGCCGTGTATAACGGCACTGCCGACTATGTGCTACGCTATATGCGTCAACAGCGATGCGGCTACAATCCGTATTTACAAGATAGCTGCCACGTGAAAGATGGATACATTGTGTATCATCCCACAAAAACAGGACAATTCCTTGATGTACGCGGTGGATGGCACGATGCCAGTGACTGCTTGCAGTACACCACCACAACAGCTAACGCTATATATCAGATGATGTTCGCTTATCAGCAAAACCCTTCCGCTTTCAGCGATTATCATCAAGCAAATGGTGACGCCGGTGCTAACGGGATTCCCGACATAATTGATGAAATTTATTGGGGTATGGATTGGCTAAACCGCATGAACCCGGAGAAAGGAGAACTCTACAATCAGCTTGCGGACGACCGCGACCATGTGGGTATGAGGCTACCGAAAGATGACCCAGCCGACTACGGCTATGGGCCCAACAACGGAAGACCAGTGTATTTCTGCACCGGTGAAAAGCAACAACGCGGCAAATTTCTCAATGCCACTATGGGAGTGGCAAGCACCGCAGGAAAATTTGCTTCAGACTTTGCACTTGGTTCTAATATTTTGAAACCGTTCTATCCAGAATTTGCATCGCTAATAGGAGCAAAAGCTGCTGATGCTTACCAAGTAGGACTTGACAAACCGGGCAACTGTCAGACTGTATCTGTAGTTTCGCCATACATCTATGAGGAAGATAACTGGGTTGATGATATGGAACTCGGTGCTATAGAACTATATAAAACTACAGGCAATAAGCAGTACCTCACTCAAGCACTGGAATACGGACGCCGCGAACCCGTAACTCCCTGGATGGGTGCAGACAGCGTGAAACACTATCAAATTTATCCATTTATGAATATGGGACACTATCAGTTGGCTGTCACAGGCGGTAACCGTATTAAACGCGAATTTATTCGCAATCTCCGTTCCGGCATAGAACGTGTGCTGCTGCGTGCCCAAGAACTTGACTCTCCTTTCCTTAACGGAATCCCAAGCGTGTGGTGCTCTAATAATCTCACCACAGCGATGCTCACACAATGTATCCTTTACAGACAACTGACCGGTGACCGACAATTTGAAGAAATGGAAGGCTCGTTACGCGACTGGCTTTTTGGTTGTAATCCCTGGGGAGTGAGTATGATTGTAGAACTCCCTATTGGTGGGAACTATCCCCATCAGCCACACTCCTGCCTGGTGTATGAAGAAGTGGGCAACACTACGGGAGGCCTCGTTGACGGTCCTGTGTATCGCTCCATTTTTGAAAGTTTGCGTGGAGTTAACTTGGCTATAGATATCCGCAATGGTTTCAAACCAAACAACTACGATGATTTCCAACCGGACTACATGGTGTACCACGACAATATGCACGATTATAGCACCAATGAACCTACGATGGATGGAACAGCCTCGCTCACTTTCCCCTTTTCCACATATCAGATTGAAGGCATGGAGCAAAGCAATGCCGCTGCAGACCGCAACATCTACAGTAATGGCGGCATTGTGAAAACAGACCCGTCCAAGAAGCAAATAAGCCTTGTTTTTACTGCTCACGACTGCGATGACGGTGCTCAATTCATTATTTCCACCCTAAAAAACATGGGAGTACACGCTTCGTTTTTCTTCACAGGAGAATACATTCGCAGCCATGCCGATATAGTTAAGCGGATTCACGATGACGGACACTACATCAGTGTTCACGGCGATGCACATCTGCTGTATATGCCATGGGAGAACCGCAACTCTCTGCTCGTGAGCAAGCAACAATTTTCCGACGACATTCTTAAGGCTTACGAAGCCCTCGCTGATACAGGTATCTCCAAATCCGAAGCTCCATATTTTATTCCGCCTTACGAATACTATAACTCTACAATTTCATCGTGGGCAAAGCAACTGGGACTGCAAGTGATAAACTTCTCGCCCGGAACAGGCACAAGCGATGATTACACTACACCGGAAATGCCTAATTATCTCTCAAGCAAACAACTATGGGACAAGCTAATGACATGTGAACGGCAACATGGACTTAACGGACAAATAATACTGCTCCACTTCGGCACAGACCCACTTCGCACCGATAAATTCTACAAAAGGTTACCGAATATCGTAAAGTCACTCGTAAAAAAAGGATATACATTCACCCGCATCGACCAAGCAGTCGCTCTTAACATTAAATAGCACGAAGGTGATATTTTTCACCACTTAAATTGCCTGTATTTCAAAAATAATTCGTAATTTTGCGAACATATAAAAAAGAATATGGCTAATAAAGATTATAGTATAAGGCAAGAACAGCTGTCAAGATTTGCCAAGGCTATGGGGCATCCCGCACGGATAGCCATTTTGCAGTTTCTTGCCAAGCAGGAAACTTGCTATTTTGGAGATATACACGAGGAACTGCCAATAGCAAAAGCAACTGTTTCACAGCACCTTAAGGAACTAAAAGAAGCCGGACTAATACAAGGTGAGGTGGAAACGCCAAAGGTGAAGTATTGTATAAACCGAGACAATTGGGAACTTGCAAAGGAACTGTTTGGCGGTTTTTTCAGACAATGCATCTGCAAAAAAGATGGTTGCTGTTAAAGTACAAAGAATATTTTGTCTTTCTTCAGGTTATAATTGTTCGCTATTCTACGAATTACAAACATAAATCAGCATATTTTATGAAAAGAAATTTATTAGTGATAATTGTGAGTCTGTTTGCCATGATGGCATTTGCTCAGACTAAAGTGAAGGACCATGTGGAAGTGATGTATTTCCATGGAAAACAGCGATGTGTGACTTGCATGGCAATAGAGAAACATGCTCGTGAGGTGGTGGAAAAAGAATTTGCCAAGGAGAATAAGTGCGGCAAGGTGATATTCAAGGTCGTTGATATAACAACAGATGAAGGCAAAAAGATTGCAAAGGAGTATCGTGTTACATGGTCGTCACTATATGTCAACGGATGGAAAAACGGCAAAGAGACTCGAGACAATATGACACAATTTGCTTTCAAGAATGCTCGTAATCATACAGATGAGTTCAAGAAAGGCGTAAGTAATAAAATAAAGGAACAATTGAAATAAAGGGATAGGTAATGGATTTTTTGCAAACATGGCTTGAAGGAAGTGATGTGCCGGTGCTGACGGCATTCATTTTAGGACTTCTCACAGCGGTAAGTCCTTGTCCTCTTACTACCAACATCACTGCCATTTGCTTTATCAGCAAGGATATAGAAAGCAAAGGTCGCACCTTCCTTTTGGGTCTGCTCTATACTTTTGGACGAATAGTTGCGTATTCTTTACTTGGTGCATTACTCATATACATGCTAAGAAGTGGTCTTGACACTTTTGACCTGCAATCCGAGGTGAGCCAATGGGGAGAATTGCTACTGAGTCCTATACTTATTGCCATGGGCTTGCTGATGCTGTTTGGCGACAAATTGCCGTTGTCTCGCTTTGGTTTTAATGCTTCGCAGGGAAGCGAGAGACTACGAGGAGCATGGGGCAGTTTGCTGCTTGGCATACTTTTTTCCATGGCTTTCTGTCCCACAAGCGGATTATTTTACTTCGGCATGCTCATTCCCATGTCCGCATCTGCCGCCGGTGGCTATGTCTTGCCTGCGGTCTATGCTTTGGCTACGGGATTGCCGGTTGTGATAGTAGCGTGGATAATAGCGTATAGCGTAGGAAATATTGCAACCTTCTATAAGAAAATTCAGATATTTCAGAAGTGGCTAAACCGGATAGTAGCGGTGCTGTTTATAATCGTAGGAATATATTATGCATATACATTTTATTTTTAATTTATATGGAAAAGAAAGAAAAAAAAGGTTTTTGGGCTTCACTATTTTCAAAAAAGCCTTGTAAATGTTCCTGTGGAAATGAATTTGTCATTCCTACAGAAAACAATGTTACAAATTCCGAAGATGCGACTATAGTCAATAGGAGTTGCATAAAGGAAATAAAAGTGTTAGGACCGGGATGTGCAAAATGCAAAAGCACATACGCAGTTGTGGAGAAAGTTGTAAAAGAGAGTGGAATTGATGTGACTATTACAAAGGTGGAAGACATTGAGGAAATTATTCGCTACAATGTTATGTCAACTCCGGCAGTAATCATTGACGACAAAGTGGTGCTGAAAGGTAAAGTGCCGACAGAGGCGGAAGTGAAGCGGATTTTAGGCATATAAAAGATTAGCTATGATACAAGATTTTGCGGATTGGCTCATATATAGTGTGATTGGATTGGACAGCACTACGGCATTGGGCAGTGCTGTCAATTTCTTTGTCTATGACAGCATAAAAATCCTGATTCTGCTCTTTCTTATCAGCAGTATCATGGGCATTGTTAACGCCTATTTCCCCATTGACAGACTGAGAAATTATCTTGTCAATCACCGTCTATACGGCCTACAATATCTATTAGCATCCGTTTTCGGAGCAATCACACCTTTCTGTTCCTGTTCATCAATACCGCTATTCATTGGTTTTGTAAAAGGAGGCATACCACTGGGAGTGACCTTTTCTTTCCTTATCACATCACCTCTTGTAAACGAGGTTGCCGTAGCCATGTTCCTCGGTTCATTCGGTTTGCAAGCCACACTGATTTACGTCATTAGCGGCGTGCTCCTCGGTTGCATTGGAGGAATAGTATTGGGACGAATGCACCTTGAACCGCATCTGAGCGATTGGGTAAAACAAGTGCAAGCACAGTCCGAACAACAGTCTGAGAAATGGGAAAAGGAAACCATTACCTTCTTTCGACGTCTTCCCACCATAGTCAGTGACGCATGGCAAATTGTCCGCAGCGTATTGATTTATGTACTGATAGGCATCGGCATTGGAGCCTTCATGCATGGCTTCATTCCGGAGGGCTTTTTTGAACAGTACATGACGCGAGACACCTGGTATGCCGTGCCGTTAAGTGTAATTCTAGCCGTACCGATGTACGCAAATGCAGCAGGGATTGTCCCGGTTGTGGAAGTATTTGTGGCAAAGGGCATTCCACTCGGCACGGCAATAGCATTTATGATGTCTGTAGTCGGTCTGTCATTTCCGGAGGCTACTCTGCTGAAGAAAGTGATGACATGGCGACTCATCTTGATATTTTTCGCCACAGTCACTGTCTTCATCATTTTCTCCGGCTATATGTTCAACATAATATTATGATAAGAGCCTGAGGGTGTTCAAAATTAAGAGCCTGAAGCGTTTGTATGCCATGTCGTATGTCATCTGTCCAAAAACGGCTTCGGGTTCTATGCATCGTCTCTCCCTATGTTTGACTCCTTCTTCGGATGTCAGCCGCCGCCGAGATTTTCGGCAAGTGCTAATTGTTCATATAGCCGTAGATGATAACCTTAAGCATCATTTTAGGATGATATGG
>JBJECR010000127.1:0-6965 GCA_051871275.1 Muribaculaceae bacterium
ATAAGGGCGTTTCCACAGTTGCGGAAATGTATTTGGCACTTCTCAATGACGACCTCAACGAAATGCTCCGACTCCTTCAAGAATATTTGCTTACAATTCCACAGTGTGACAATACTAATTATGAGGGGCATTATCAGCAGATGCTTTATGTAATATTCTCGCTGTTAGGCAGATACGTAGATGTGGAAGTGCGTACACCAAAAGGTCGCGTAGATATGGTGATGAACTCCGGCAAAGTGCTTTATCTCTTTGAACTTAAAATGAACAAGTCAGCGGAAGCGGCTATGAATCAGATAAATCTGAAGAATTATCCCTCACGCTTTGCCCTCACAGGACTTCCTATCATCAAAGTCGGTATCAACTTCAATTCCGAAACTCACACCATTGAGGACTGGGTAATTGAATAGTCAATAGTAAGAGCCTGTTTCTATGATTTAACTATAGCAAGCCGGAGTCATTATCACGGTTGTTAAGCTTCTTATTCACATTCATACGTCTGCCGGAAAAGAAATTCCAACTAAACCCAAGGGTGAACATAGAGGCATTATCATTGATTTGATGATACTCCTGACGTTCAAGAATCGGATTTTCAAGCAGTTTTTGTCCATATTTGCTACGAGTGAATAACCATAGGCATGTTGCAGTCACTAGCACATTGCCTCTCTGCCAAAAGGCTTGCAGTTCACTCTGATTTTCAGGTTTTGACATATATGCACCATCAATGTACCACCCGGATACGTTTCCGCGATAACTCGCTCCAAAATCTCCTTTACGGAAACGAATTATGTAATTTGGAAGAAACACCCACTTGGAGCGACTTCCCGTAAGGTTACTATTTATATGTACATACCCTCCTTGCACAGATACACCGATTGTAAGCATTTCACTGCCAAATGGACGATAATAAGCAGACCCGCTGATATCCCATTCCATTTTTTCCTTTGCATTCTCCCACGAACCCACGATATAATCATCTCCTTCTATAGTATGCCAACTATAATAGCGATTTATGGGATGAGTGGTGTATTTTAAACTTGTCCACTCATCAATGGATATCAAATCGTGCTGATACGAATGTGAAATACTTCCAATATACACCTGTGACGCTTTGAGACAGGGATTTCCTTGTGAAAGCAATCCGGGAATCACCTGAGTGGTGTTTGTGCTGAGTTGGTTTATACTCGGTGTTTCAGCCCACGACTGTACACTCAATCTTAAATAGTTGCGCTTGCCCAAACTCTTTGAAACTATAAGTCTCGGACTACCCTGAAACGTATTTTCAGATGCATCATTATTTGAGTTGTACACATGGACAAGTTTTCCGCCTATACGGTAATTCCAACCACAAAGCATACCGATAAAGTCTGCAAATAGTGTGTTATACGTATTTTTCGTGCGGTATCTATAGTCTTGATAGCCGGAAAGCATATTGCTCAGCGTAGATGCGGAGTTACCATATATGGAAATTAGCCTTACGTCAAAAGAATAGCTACTTTCCCACTTTTTCTGATAATTTACATCGCTGATAATAGAGTATTTCTTGTTGCTCTGGTTCACACGGTCGTCAAGCAATACTATGTCCGCTTCTCCGGCTTGAGCCGGTTCACACATCTGCAAGTTTGATTCATCTTTAGAGTTATTGTAATGAGTTCCAACGATGTTCACGGAAATTTCCTGATTTCGCGGCAAGGGAGAACTAAAATAAACATCAAGTGTAGGACTGAAACTATTAGTTTCGCTATCTCGCTTTCCTGTACCATTTCTCCAACGGTCATCACCGCATGCATCTATCTCGGAAAGACTATTTGAAAAATAGTGTGAAACTTTGGGATTAAATTCCACTTGCAGAACACGTCCTGAAGAGTTAACATTGGTGTATTTGAGTGAAAAAAAATTGTCCGTGTAACCAAACTTTTGTTTTTCACTGTAAGTATAGTCAGCAGTAGTGCCGTCAAGCCTGTTAAAACGGTAATGGTCTGTTCCTTCCCATTCGTCATAGTCTCGCAAATTCATAGCCCAATTAAATGAAAACTGATTACTGCCACGATTATAGCGAGCACCTGCCCAAGCATTGACAAAACCTGTTGTAAACGCACTTTGCACACCCGAGTCAAAAGCATAGCCATCATCAAGGCGGTGGGTAATCACATTTATAACAGTGGCATTACTGTCGGCATATTTTGTGGGTGCAAAATGATAATACTCCACATTTTTCACCTTATTTGCAGGTACAAGTTTCAGGTCTTGTTCCGTGGCATCAATGCCGTTTATAAGCAATTTAACATTACCACCTGAAATTTTTGAAATTTTCCCGGATGCTGCTTCTACATAAAGTCCCGGAAGAGTTGCCAGCAAGTCATACGATTGGCGAGACAATTTTATCTGTTCTTCAGAGAATGTATATACGGAGTGGTCAACATAGTCTGTGCGACGTAATCTTGAAACCTCAACTGTTTTAAGTCCGTAACTGGTCTGCTTCATCACAATTATTTTAAAATTTGAACTATTCAATCGGTGAATGGCGGTTTCGTATCCTATAAAACTAACTTTTGCCAGTACTTCTTTTTGCTCGCACGGAATCACAAAATCACCGTTCAGATTACTTACACCACCTGTGATAAAAGTGCTGTCTGCCGGTGATAGAAGTGCTACATTTGCATATTCAAGCGGTTGTCCCAAGCCATTCGCTATTCTGCCGCAAAATTTATTTTCAATCTTTTTTATACATTCCACAAAAATGGACTTGCCGTCTTCTTTTACACTTATCGGATAAAAGCCGACGACCTTATAAACCGCTTCAGGTATGGTGACATTTTGCAACTGAACAGTAACCGTAAAATCTTCAAGTTCATCATATATAAAATTTATACTGTATTCACTTTCCGCACTTGACAAGTCTTTCAGCACCTCAGACATAGATATATGCTGATAATTGCGAGAAACTCGCTGTGCTACTGCTACAAATGCAATAATGTGCAGTAACATAAATAGTAGAATCTTTTTCATTGCTATTCATCAGTATTAGAAACTGTGATAAATTTATTCTCAATACTCACCTCTATTTTACTGAAGTTATTGAGCAACTGAACATTATTTTCAAGAGTCAATGATTTATTCCACTCATAGTGCATGCGGATTGTCCGCAAATTCTCATCAGTAAACCGAACTGAAACACCATAATACGCAGCCATTTGTGAGAGCATCGTTTCAAGTGTAACTTCATCAAAAATGACTGTTTGAGTAGCTTCTTTTGCAGCAGAATCGGCAATTACTTCCGTTCGTACTCCAATTTCCTGCTCCATAGTTTCTTCCACATCGTCAGTTTCTAATTGCGGAGCAAAACTAAACTTAAAGCCGGTTATTGCAGCCAATGTTATTCCGGAGAATAGCACTATAACCGCCACTGATGCTGCAATTTTTACCCACAAAGTTTTTTTTAACATAAAAATCCATTTTGGCTTGATTATCTCTCCTTGCTCCAACTTTATTTCTGTTTCAGAATTATTACTGAAGTTTCTTCGCTCAAAGGCTTTCCAGTCCTCTTCTGCAACACCGTCGGCTATTTTCAGTGCCTCACTGTGTTGCATAGCTTGTTTGGTTGCTATCATAGCACGAAGCATTTCGCCTTCCTCATCGCTCAAACTTGCTAGAAGTTCCTCAAGCTTGCTATCACTGAGATTGTCGGCATTTTCTATTGTCTCAAATAGCTTGTACGAATCCTGTTTCATTGTATTATAGGTTTTTATAGTTTTCTTTAATGATTTTCAAAGCACTATTCAGATGCTTATACACTGCCACCGTGCTGATTTTCAGTCTGGAAGCAATTTCCTTACACTCAAGTCCATCAATAAATCTCATTTGCAACACTTGCAGAGCCGTGCCCGAGAAACGATGTTCCACAAATGCCATCACCTCATTGTATCTCTCATCGTCATTTTCCGCACTTGCGGTATCGGCTTCAAGAGCATAGAGTCCGCGAAGCCGTTCGCGTGTCTGCTTCTGCTCTATGATGTTGAGGCAACGGTTGCGAACAGCAGCCATCAAGTAGCTACACTCCGTTGGCTGTGTGAGAGTGATATCACCCTCATAAACCTTTGCAAAAATGTCGCTTACCACATCGCGGCTCTCTTCATCATCGTAGAGCAGAGTGCGTGCAAGGACGTACATCTTGGCATAATGTTGCCGAAAAAGTTTCTCAATCTGTGATTTGTCCATTATTTCTTTTTTGCCTATAAATACAGTCAAGCTATATAAAAAACTAACCTCACAACAAAAAAATTTTTCAAAGATACAAAAATAACGTAAATTTGCACCGATAAACAATCATCACTAATTAACTGCAATCATCTATGCGGAAATTTTACACGTTTCTTCTTTTGGCGTCGGCAGTGCTGTGTGCCAATGCTCAGACAATCTATTCAACAGACTTCAGCACTCGTGAGGAGTTTGAGAAATGGATCGTTTTAGACTGGAATGACGACGGCAATTCATGGAATTATAATAGCGAAAACGAATCCGGCAAACAAGTTTACTACACCGCTCACGAAACTAATGAAGCCGATGACGTGTTAATCTCTCCGGCTATAATTCCTACTATTAACGGCAATGTGATTGTGCATTTCAATTTCTCTGCAAGCACAGGCACGGAAGCCTTGATGATTCTTGTGGGAGATACTCCAAATATTGACGAAATGTATCCTGTGACAAACTTCTCGGAAATCTTCGCTGACTCTTATTCCAAATATGTTATACAAAACGAGACCACTGCAGGAAAACCTTTTTACATTGGATTTTACATCCATTCAGAGAAAAATCAAGGGACACTTTACCTCTCGGATTTCGTCTGCGAAGAAAAGGAAAGCCTTGTGGACCTCAAAATGGTGGAAATTCTGTCACCCGTAAGCGGAAGCAATCTGTCTGCTGCCGAGCAAGTTAAAGTAAAAGTTCGCAATGTAGGCTACTGCGATAACAACACCTACCCGTTTGAGGTATATGTTGACGGCGAAAAAGTGCTTGAAGAAACAGGATATTTCTGCACTACCGTTGGTAGCAGCGATGCAACTTACACTCTAAAAGGCACTATTGACCTTTCCAAACCTCGCCACCTCTACGACATTAAAGTGGCTATCGCTCACCCTCGCGACTACAACTCGGATAATAACAGTAAATCCGTTTCCGTCCGACATATCGCTCCTGCGGAAATTCCTTACGCAACAGGCTTTGAACAAGCGGATTACAATGACGAAACAAAAATCTTCAACCAAAACAGCGACAGCGGCACTTGGGCTATCGCTGAAGACACCGAAACTACTGAAATTGCACGCACAGGCACAGGATATATTAGTTTCAAGGGCGATGCAGACAATGCAGCTGACGACTGGATTATTTTGGAGCCACTGCCGGTAAATTCAGGCAATTACACACTTAAATTTTGGTATCGCAGACTTGGTGCCACACCGGAAAAATTTGCCGTTTACTATGGAAATGAGGCCTCTCCGGAAGCTATGACAAGCAAAATTGCGGAATACAATCCTGTTACGACTGAAACCTACTCTGAAGCATCAAATGTACTTACTTTTGATGCTCCGCAAACCGTTTATCTCGGTTTCCACGCTTTTTCCGATGCAGGTGCTTCAGGCATTGCCATTGATGATTTGACTTTTGAGGAAGGCGGCGATTCCGGCATAAAAGCTACATTCGCAGATGATTTTATCAGTATCTCCGGCGGAATAATTTATGCACCAAACAGCAAAAACTCAAGCATTTACGTCTATGACACTTTCGGACGCAACGTAATTTCCACCGATTCCGGCATCGCAAACCTCAATTCTCTTGCAAAAGGCATCTATATGGTGAAAGTCATAACAGCCACAGGTGTCCATACCGCAAAAATTGCAAGGTAATGCAATAATCTCAACAAAAAAAATTGTGGGCTACATCAAAAATTGTGTTTTTTTTCAAATTTATTTTGTTTTTTTGATTTTTTGATTTATCTTTGCAGTGCAACCTCGCCACAAAGCGATATTAAGGAATATTTTTATTGTGAATTGACAACCTAAACCTAAGTAAAACAACTATTTATCAATTGTGTGTTGTTTTCCTAACATTTTGGAATCCGATTCACTTAAATGCAAACAAATGACTGACTACAGACATATTACACACAGTGCAGCGACAACAATTTGCCGCCGCCACTTCTGTGCCCCGACTGCCGGCATATCGGCAGCCGTAGGATATACGCCTGATAGCCAAGCATTTACCCCCCCCCCATGTAGGTAATCACGACTTTTTGACGGCAGGACGATGCAGCCACAAGCAGCACCGTCGCATTTGTCGTGTCCTTGTGTCGGCTTCGCAGCCGGCACAGTAGCCGTGTGCCTCGTTGGGGACTTGAGAACTTTGAAATTTCGGGCAAGCATGGCGGCGTACAGTATGCCGACATTTTAATTATTTGGCAATGAAACGATACACTTCATTTTTTGGTAAAATAATTGGTAAAAAAAGATAAGACGTATTGAATCGCCCTCATATATGATTTGGGTTCACTTTCGCTCCCGCTTGCCCCTTTATACTTGGACAATTTAAAACAACTTTTTATAACCCTTTAAAATTTATCAATTTATGAAAAAAGTATTATTAGGAGCAATCTCGGTGCTCGCTTTGGCATCTTGCTCAAATGAAAAGGTCGTTGAACTCAGTCAAGACCAAGAAATTAAATTCACAGTTGAGGCAGGTAAAGCAACCTCTCGTGCTGCTGACGGTTATTGCAACAATGCAAAACCTAAAAATTTCAAAGTATGGGCAAGACACAAAGCAGGTAGTGCTTCTACCTATACCAGTTATTTCGCTAATAAACAGTACGATAGACCTGAATCCGGTAGTGTATACACTCAAAATGATGGCACAAAACGGTAGTGTTTCACTGAGTGTGTCTGAGGCGAGTTCACTCAAGCTTGTAGACCTCA
>JBJECR010000128.1:0-6877 GCA_051871275.1 Muribaculaceae bacterium
ACATAGCAATATACCACTTGATTTATCTCTGTAAAAGGTAAGTCAAGTGGTTTCTCGCGTTATTATTTGCATAGATAAAGATTGTAACATTTACACACCATCGTTGCAATTCTGGATAAAAATTTGTATTAGACACAAAAAACATCAGCGGGCGACACATCGACGTGCCACCCGCTGAAACTTTTATTATCACTCTTTCTACTATTGTTATTTCACAAATTTGATGATTTTGGTACCTATTTCGCTTTTGAATTTAGCAAGATAAACGCCTTTTACGAGACCGACAGTGCTAACTCTGGTGATGCCTTTCTCTGCGGCAACTTTGATTCCTGAAACGGTGTAAATTTCAACGTCTGCAGGAGCATTTGCAAAGAGAGCGTTTTCACCTAAGGTAACAGCCAGTTTGTCTGAATTAAATTCAGCTGAGAGTGTAGTGGCTCTGTTATCAACGAGTTTGTATGCTGCAAGTCCGTTTGCCGGAATGTAGAAGTAAATGTTTGCACCACAAACATCGCCGTCTGCCGTATATTCGTATTCGTAGTCAATCAGTTCATCGCCGTAGAAGCTGTATTCGTTGCCAAGACCGCCTTCAGGGAAAGTTACCAGTGGTGCTACGGAAGAGAAGTTATAGTCGCTGCCAACAGTTGCGATACGGAACCGGTGAGGACCACCTATGAAATTATATGCATCTTCCGTGTAAACAGTGTTGTATGAATAAACCATGTAGTTCACATTGTTTATAGTGAAGTGAGCAAAACCGTTTGCATATTCATAGAGAGGTTCATTTTCCGTATTTTTCTCAAAACTGCTTACTATGTCACCTGAAGTGAAGTCGTAAAGCGTCGGGTGAATCATAGTGGCATTTGTGAAGAAAGTATTGTCATCTTTAGGATAAACTCTTACGGAGAGACCCGGTTCTGAAGCGGAAGACGGGTACAGTTCACCGTATTTCATAGTTTTTGTAGAAGCAAGTTTACCTGCGGAATAAGTCCACTTGATTACGTTATTTCCTTTTGTACCTGCAAGCACGTAGAAGTTACCGGATTCCACATCGCCTTTCACAGCACAGTGGTCAATTCGAACTGCAGAAGTGTAAGAAAGAGAAGCCACGAGGGTAGCGTCACCGGTATTTTTGTTAATCTTGTGTATAACGAGCGGACCGGAGGTGATGTCTATTGTCAAGTTGCTTGTAAGGAGGTTGCCTGCATCGTCTTTCAAGACGTCATTACACGGGAAGAAGTATGCCTTAACGTCTGAGCTGAGAGTAAGTTGTCCCATGTATTCACCTGTAGCGGCATTGTAGCGGTCAATGTAGCAATCAGATGTAGAGCTGTTTGTTTCACGACCAACGAGATAGATAATGCCGTCAATAACACACATTCCTCGGTTGAAATTGTAGTCAGTACGAGCAGGAATGTTATCAAAGTCGGAGTCAACGGAGCGAATCCAGAGGTTTTCAAACTGGTATAAAGTAGGAACGGTGTAAGCAGCAGGGTCTTTCTTCACTGTGTATCCGTCTTCGTTGCCATAAATGTCAAGTATGAGACTCCATGCAGTAGAAGCCGTTGGCATATAGCCGGATTTTATAGTGGTGACACGCCAGTAGTAAGTACCGCTTGCAAGGTCTGAAACAGAAACCGAGCACTGCTGAGTGCTGCCGCTTGACGGAGTGACATTTATTGTTTTAGCTATTGATATAAAATCTGAACTGCGAGAAAGTTCCACTTTGTAGCTATCCACGTTTGCGGAAGTGAATTTGAGGATAAAGTCGGAGTTGATAACCGTTCCGGAAGCCGGAGAGACGAGAGTCACGCTCGGAGCCGGGTCAAGTGTAGGAGTAGTGAAATTCCAAGTGGAAGTAGTAGCGGTTTTGTAGCCTGTCTTTGTAGCAGTGACACGCCAGTAGTATTTAGTGCTGTAAGTTAGTTCAGACATTGCAACGGAAGTGGAATTGCTTGCCAAATCGAGTGATTTCACAAGATTGCTGAAAGAAGCATCTTTTGCAAGTTCAAACTTGTATGAAGCACCTGTCACGGCAGCCCAAGAGAATGAAACGCTTTGTCCGTCTGCCACAGTGGAATTGTTTGCCGGAGAAGTGAGTGAAAGTCCTGTAATTGACGGGAATTCAGCAGTTTTGAAAGTGGCTACATCGGAGGAAGTATCCACTTTGCCGGTTTCGGAAGTAATCACACGCCAGTAGCAAGTAGCGGATTCGCCAAGGCTGAGAATGTCCACGGAAGCACTGTTTCCGGTAAGTCCTGTTTTGGTTATAGCCACGTTTGTGAAGTCGTTGCTCTTGCTGATTTGGAGTTTATACGTAGCACCGCTCACAGCAGACCACTTGAACGTAGCCGGAGAACTTACAACAGCTGAATTTATCGGAGATGTGAGAGTAACCTTAGTGGCAGGTTCATAGTTTTCATCACTGTATGTTGGTTCATATTCGTTGCCGTAACGGTCAAAAGGACAAACGGCATAGTAATATGAGGATTCGTCTGCAATACCTGTTGAGAGAGTGAAACTTGTTTCGTATGAAATGCCAAGGAGGTAGTTTGCATCAATGCCGGAAGCAATCGTAGCCTGTGCGGATTCTTTAGAGATATACGTAGGGATTGCATAAACGGTGTATCTCACGTTATCGCCCAGAGAGCTCCATGAAAGCGTAGTGCCGGATTTTGTAAAATTCTGTACTTTACCCGGATCTGATGCTGTTTTCCATGTCATTGCCGGTGGAAGTGCTTTCGCTTGGAACTTATTTTCATAGAGGTATTCACCTATTCCTGTTCCATAGTCGTCCTTACCTGTAATAGGGCGAGTGTTGTACATCACGGCACCGGGGCAGTTATCCACTGTATAGTCGCGAGAATATTGAACTTGTTTTGCCACTTCAGCCCAGTTTGATGTTGTATTAGAGGTGAGGAAAGACAAAGAATGGCTTGCATAGTGGTGACGTCCAAACTGGTTTGCCACGATGCTCCACCACTGTGTCATAGGGCCGAATGGGTTTGTGGAGTGAGAGGTAAGCCAATATAGTTGCGGTGAAATATAGTCGATTGTGCCATCTTCAAGCCACTGAACAGGGTCGGAATAAAGCTGAGCATATTGCCAGTCGTTTGCAGAGCAATAATTTGAAAGCGGTTCAACTCCGTGTTTTGCAGCAACTTTGGGGTCAGAACAAGCAGCACCTGCAGGAGAAATACCAAAACGCACCCATGGCTTAGTGCTTTGAACCATATCCCAAACACCTTTTACCATAAGGTTCACATTATTGCGGCGCCAGTCACCGTAAGAGAGGCTTGTACCTGAATTTTTATATGTGCTGTAGTCGGCGGCGGAAGATGTTTCAGGGATGCTGTTCGGATAAAAATAGTCATCAAACACAAGTCCGTCAACGTCGTAATTTGAAATGATATCTTCGCATACGTCTATAATTCTCTGGCGCGCGGCAGCAAGACCAGGATTTAGTATATAGGTGTTATTATAAGAAATAAGCCAACCATTGTTTTGAAGTTGTTGGTCTTGAGTTGTGCTCCATTGAGTACCGGAGGACCAGCGGTAAGGGTTGACCCACGCATGACATTCAAGTCCGCGTTTATGACATTCTTCTATACAAAATGCCAGCGGATCCCATGAGGGAGCACTGCCGCGAGAACCTGTAAGGAAGCTGGACCAAGGCTCATACTTGGAATTATACATTGCATCGCACATAGAGCGAACTTGGAAAAGGACAACCTGAAAGCCATCATTTTTGAACTGGTCCAAATAGCCTGTCAATTCATTTTTTTGTGTTGTTGCAACAGAAGAACCTGTACCTGTTGTAGTAGGCCAATCATTACACCAAACTGTAGTGAGCCACACAGCTCGGAATTCTCTCTTAATGTAGTTATCTGCCATTGCAGGTAACGATAGAGAAAGGAGGAAAATTGAAACAAGGATTAGTTTAATTTTATTCATGTTAGTGTTTATGTTTTAGTTTCTGCTGCAAATTTATAAATTATTCAAAAATCTACAAACAAAAAATTAAAAAAATTTACAAATTGTAGCATAATTGCAAAAATGATTTCAATATTTGCGGATTTTTCTTCACAAAATATGCTGTACAACATATTTTTGAAAAAATTTTCAGCACTTCTGATAAGAGATAGCTATTATAGCTACCTTAGCTAATTTAGCTATTTTAGCTAATTTATCAGATTTAGCTACCTTAGCAATCTTAGCTATTTAGCAAAAGAGTTCTCGGTTTTTTGCTGCATAATATTTCAAAAGAAAAGAATTTTGCATAAAATGATAAAAAAATGTAATAAAATTGCATATAATTGAAAAAATAATGCTACCTTTGCGGCTCATTCACAAAAAAATCACATATAAACGTTTCCAAACATTATTACAAAATTATAAACTTACATTTTTACAATTTCCTAAGGATATGAAATTTTATTTTACATTGCTTACGGCACTGGTTGCGGGATGTAGCCTGTTTGCCCAAGAAAAACTGGATTTGGCATCAAGATGCTTTATTAATGAGAAGAGTGAGTTAAGCGAACCAAGTCGCCTCAAGAGTACAAAAGTAGAAACAGAAAAGTATCAGGGCGTGATTATCCGCCTTGAGGAAGGTCAGTCGCTTAAAGAGCTGGAAGAAGCCGGTATTGACGTTTCTTTTGTCATTGCAGACAAATTTGTGGTGACAAACGTTACTCGCGAACAAATGGCAAAATTAGACGTTATGGAGTCCGTCAGAAGCGTAAATGCCTCACAAATGAAATATGCTAAAAACAATGAAGCTCGTGCATCTGTAGGTGTGGATAAAATTCATGCCGGCACGAATTTACCAAAGGCATACGATGGCTCCGGAGTTGTGGTAGGTATTATTGACTGTGGATTTGACCCGAATCACATCAATTTTTACAACTCCACTTTCACTGAAAGTCGCGTAAAACACATGTACGTCTATACTCAGGACTCAAACACGGGAGCTGTCAGCAGAACAGACTATGCGAGCAATCTTTCATCTTTCACTTCAGATGACAGCAGCGAATGTCACGGAACACATACTTCCGGTATTGCCGTAGGCGGCTACCAACACAACGATGCCGAATATGATTTCCACGGAATGGCACCGGCGGCAGATATAGTGCTATGCGCAGGTTCTTTCTCAGACAACATTCTTCTCCAAGCTGTGGCAGACATAAAGGCATACGCAGAAAGCGTAAACAAACCTGCTGTTATCAATATGTCGCTTGGTGCAAACGAAGGACCACATGATGGCAGCGACAACTTCACGGCTGCACTGAACGAATACGCAAAAGATATTCCTATCTGTATTTCTTCTGGAAACGAAGCCGGTAAAAAAATCGCTATCACAAAGACACTTTCCACTGCAAACACTCGTGCACAGCGAATCCAAACGGCTCTCGTGCCAAGTGCAACTCTGCAATCAAATAGTTCTTATTATCAAGCATACGGATCGCTCTACATCAATGCTGATGACGACCAAGACCTGAGCGTTTCTTTCCTCATCGTAAAGAAATCCGACTATTCAACAGTTTGCTCCTTGGCGGTAACGAACGATGTACAGTTCCTTTCAAACTCCTCTATAGCTGAAAGCGGACACAAAACAGATACAAACTTTGACAATTACTACCAATCTTCATACGTGGGTGCAGTGAAATACGTAAACGAAGTTACAGGTAAAACACAAGTACAATTTGCTTTCAAACTTATCAATAAAAGCACTTCAACAACCGTATTACCTGTCGTAATTGCTGTTGGTAAAGACGGTCAAACACTCTATGCATACGCCGACGGATATTACACAAACTTGATGTCCGGCAGTTCCACATTTGATGAACCTACAGACAACGGTACTATCAACAATATGGCTTGTGGCAAAAACACTATCTCCGTTGGTGCTTACGTGACCAAAAACGCATCTCCATACACCGGCAACACTATAGGTGACATTGCCTATTTCTCTTCATACGGATCTCTTTGCGACGGACGTCAGTTGCCTACAATCTCCGCTCCTGGTTGTGCTCTTGTTTCTTCTCTCAGCCAGCCTTTTGTAGAAGGCGGCAACTATAATTCAACTTACTATCCAAAAACTTTTGGCGGCACTTTCAACAATCGCTACCACTATTGGACTCCTATGCAAGGTACATCTATGGCTGCACCTGTGATGACCGGAACCGTTGCACTGTGGCTGCAAGCAAATCCCGAACTCACTCCGGCGGAAATTGCAGAAATTGCACAAAGCACTGCCGTAAAAACAAATTATTACAGTTCCGCTTGGGGTCCTGCCGGACAACTTAATGCATACGAAGGTCTCAAAGCCGCACTGGAAACAACAAGTGCCGAACGTCTTATTGCAGACAAGAAAACTCCTGTTCTCGTATCTCGCAACGGTTCAGACTATGAAGTATTCGTAGCAAACGCAGACAATGTTGACGTAACAGTTTACAACATGGCAGGCAGCAAAGTGGCTTCCACATCATCTTTCGGTAACACTGCAAACATCAATACAAGCAACTTGATGAAAGGCGTTTACGTTATCAGCGTAACTTCCGGCAATGTCACTCACAAAGAAAAAATCGTAGTCCGCTAAAACAAACCAATATAATAATTCCGCTAATTCAAACTGAATATATAATAAGGTGTAGCAATAAACACCTATTATATAATATATGTAAAACAACAAACAGCGTGAATCACTAATTCTCAACAAACATAAATACTATTAACAGCCGGGGAGGAAGCTTGCGATTAAGTTTCTTCCCCTATTTTTATTTATTTGGAGTATGTTTTCAAATGAATACACTCTATATATCGATACTGTTTCTTTGAGTGTGTCTGAGATGGGGCACTAAAAAAAGGACCTGTC
>JBJECR010000129.1:0-6754 GCA_051871275.1 Muribaculaceae bacterium
GCAGCACGTTCTCCGTACGACTGGAGCCGGGCAAATATACCTGCCTCTTCTGGGCAGACTACGGCGACGCAAACTATGACGCTAAAAGCTTGAAAAACATTGCATTACAGGCAAGCCCAACCAATGCCGAAGCATTCTTTGCAAAGAAAGTCATCAATGTTACTGACAACGGCGAGGAAAGTATCACGCTCCACAGAGCCGTGGCACAGGTGACGCTCAAAGAAACAGACTACCTCGACCCCGGCACAATGACCGTTGCCTACACCGAATTTAAGGGCTTTGATGTGAACTCTGAAAAGGCTGTAATTGAAGCTGTTGTGACTAAAGCTATCAATATCTCAGAAACCGTTCAAGCCACACCTTCCGCACCCGTAGAATTAGCAAGTTACCTTATGCTCGCAAACCCCGGAGAACGTGACCTCCGCGATTTCACCATTCAATACGCTTCCGAACCCGAAAAAATCATCACAAACGTACCGGTTCAAGCAAATTACAAGACCTATGTCATTGGTAAATACGGACTTACGGTGAGCCAAACATTTGCTATTACAGTAGATGAAAATTGGACAGATGAAAATGAAGTGACTCTTGAAACACCTTACGTTACATTCTCTGCAGAAAGTGAGCAGACATTTACGATGAAATTTTGGGATTTTGGGTTGGATGCAGGTGAATACTTTGAGTACTCCGTAGGAGGCGGTGAATGGACAAGATTTACCAATACTGTTGAGAACATTTCTTTTGGAGGCACTTATGGCAATCTTCGTTTGCGTGGCAAATCTCATCAAGGCACTGCAAGAACTAGTACCTATTGCATAATCAAATTTGGAATAGCAGATGTCTTGGTAGATTGCAAAGGCGATATACGCACGCTTGTTGATTATGAGAACTACAGAACTGCAGATACAAGTTACGTAAAGTTCCTGTTTCTCTTTCAGAATAATCCCCAATTAAGAACTGCACCGAAACTTCCTTCCACAAAATTAAGTGACCAATGTTATGGCTCAATGTTTAGCGGTTGTACATCTCTCATTGAGGCTCCCGAACTACCTGCCACAATATTGTCACCTGCGTGCTATGGAAGTATGTTTAGCGGTTGTACATCTCTCACAAAAGCACCTGTGCTCCCGGCAAAAAATTTGGCTCAAGATTGTTATGGTTATATGTTCTATGGTTGCACAAAACTCTCAGAAGTAACAATGCTTGCAGAAAATTTAACAGATGAATATGGTTCCGACTGTTTAAACAATTGGCTTGAAGGTGCCGGCACGGAAGCCGGTTCCCGCAAATTGACTTTAGCCAATGAAGGCATTTATAACGCTTTATGTGAAAAAAGTGATTTGCTTCCTGATATCTGGAAATCCGGGCAGGCAGAAATCATATACAAGTAAAAGAAATCCATAATTCGTGAGGGCTGCAAGCAGTGAAAAAAGCTGTTTGCAGCCCTTGGCTGTTTGAGGGAGATTAGGGAATTTAAAGTTTTTAAGGAATTTAAGGTTTTTAAGGAATTTAAGGTTTTTAAGGAATTTAAGGTTTTTAAGGAGATTAGAGTTTTTAGGGCTTTTAAGGTTATTATGGTGATTGTGCTATAACTGATTTTGGATTTCAAGTGCAAAATCATAAACTGTTAAAAGACAGTTTCGTAATATCTTAGGCGTGTATGGTAAAAGATTGTTTTAAGTCAAAAAACATAAACCTTGTTTCCAAAAGCTCATCTGGAGTCAATCCTAAAAAAGTTCGTTCTTCAAGTTCTGTTTTGTATAAAGGTTTAAAACCATTTTTCTCGTAAAAATGCAGTGTTTTATCATTATTGTATGCATCAACCACAATAAAACGACAACCGGTTTTATTATCTGAAGACCGAAACCAACTTTTTAGAAAGTTAAGAATTTGACTTCCTATGTTATACCCTTTACCTCTGTATTCAGAAGAAACTCCTAAACGACCAATAAGTACTGCCGGATAGTTTATACCTCGCTTTGCATTCGTTATACTGCGTTGTAAACGATTTCGGGCAGCACTTGTAATAAACTGAGCTTTTACACTGTCATTTGCCAATGTGACTAATCCTAATATTTTTGTAGGGTCTTCAAGATTAATCCAAGCATAAGTTTTTCCAAGTAATTCCGTTTCATAAAGAAATGCATCTTTAGAGAAAAATTCGTCGAGGTCGCTATCTTCACACGAAAAGGGAGCACAATATGTTGCGACATCAGCCGAATAAGGCAACATCACAGCATCGTGTTCAAGAATAAATCTTTTCTCTGAATCCATTATTTATTGTCCTTGGGAGGAAAAATGAACTCACGTGATTTTCTTAAAAATTCCGCTATCTGCAGTTCTCGCTCTTTTGAGAGGCTTTGTGTTGGTTTTTTGCCATTACGCTCTGCTTCTTCAACAAACGCTATTGCAGATTCACCCGTTAGAACAGGTGATGAGTTTATTGTCATAGCCATATCTGAATTATTTTAATTGCAAAATTACGAAATATTTTGAAATATAGTAAATTATAAATTATTTTTTTGGAAAAGATTCACTAACTGATTTTGGATTTCATGAGCAAAATCATAAAAAATCAAGATTGCGACACTTTTAAACCCTGAAATCCGTCGCAATCTCATAAAAAAATCGAGATTACGACACTTTTAGCACTAAAAATTTGTCGCAATCTCAAAAAAAATATAACTTTGCGACAAAATAAACATAACTCAATTTATACTTTCTTTATGAAACAGGCTCTTATAGGCAGACAAAGCCAGATTGAGTATTTGCAAAAATATATTGCATCAGACCGCTCTGAATTTATTGCCATCTACGGACGAAGGAGAATTGGCAAGACATTCCTTGTGAAAGAACTTTTTGAAGGAGAATTCTATTTTCGCGTGACGGGGCGTGATAACGTGACCACGGCAGAACAACTTGCCAATTTCAAATATGCTCTCAGTGACCAATTAGGGCTTGACGTGCAGCCTCAAAACTGGATGGAGGCATTTCGATATTTGCAGAGTGCAGTGGAAGAAGATGCGAAAAAAGGAGCTAAAATCATTTTTATTGATGAATTGCCATGGTTTGACACGTTGCGTTCGGATTTTATAAGTGCTTTCGAACATTTCTGGAACGACTGGGCAAGTTATAGAAACGACATAAAACTAATAGTTTGCGGCAGTGCCACCACATGGATGCTGGACAAGGTGATAAACTCCCGTGGAGGCTTACATAACCGTGTGACGCACAAAATGCTGCTTTCTCCATTTTCTCTCAAAGAAGTGGAACAATACTTTGCTGCAAACGGTTTTAATTATGACCGCAGTGAGATTATAGAATGTTATATGTGCGTTGGCGGAGTGGCATATTATTTGTCGCTTTTTGAAAACGACAAAAGTGTGGCACAAAACATTCAGTCGCTATGCTTTACAAAAGGTGGCGAGCTGACAGATGAGTTTGATAAAGTGTTTAAATCGCTTTTCAAGAAGTCTGAAAATCACATAGATATAATCACATGCCTCAAGAATAAGGGCAAAGGTATGACGCGACTTGAAATTATCGCTGATTGTGGAATTAAAAACAATGGTCGCCTTTCCACAATTTTGGAAGAACTAGAACAGTGTGATTTTATTCGCAGTTACGTTCCCTTTGGCAAGCAGAAAAAAGACAAACTCTATCAACTCATAGACCCGTTTACGCTATTTTATTTCCGATTTATGGGTAAGTCCGGGCAATACTTGGACAACTATTGGCTGAAAATGCAGTCAACATCGGCATATAGCACTTGGTGCGGATATGCGTTTGAAATAGTCTGCCTGCATCATGTGAACGAGATTGTGAGGGCACTGGGAATTGACGGCTGTATAAATGTGCCATGTTCCTGGAGTTTTAAACCTTCCGCACAAATGCTTGATTCTGAAGATGAAGACCTGAAAAAAGGCACTCAAATAGATTTACTCATAGACCGCTCTGACAAGTCTATTTCTATTTGTGAGATGAAATACGGCACTTCCGAATATGAAATTACCAAGTCATACAACGAACATCTGAATCAGCGACTACGAATTTTCAAAAAGGTTACGAAAACAAAAAAATCACTGATACCTACATACATCACTCCTCACGGTTTGCTTCAAAATGCCTATTCGCGTAAAATTGCAAGGCAAGTGACGGGAGATGACCTTTTTAATTAATTATTACCATGGACATAATTCTTGAAATAAGCAAAAATACGGGTATTGATTATCGCTTCGTGGAGGCGGTGATAAATATGCTGGATTCCGGCGATACAATCCCTTTTATCAGCCGATACAGAAAAGAGGCTACAGGTAGCCTTGACGAGGTGGCTATCTTTGAAATAAGTCGCCTTAAGGAATACTACGACGCTCTGGAAAAACGCCGTGAAACCGTGATTGAAACCATCACGGAACAGGGAAAAATGACGCCGGAGCTCCTGGACAAAATAAACAATGTGACAAACAGTGCCGCTCTGGAAGATATATATCTGCCTTACAAGCCTAAACGACGCACTCGTGCTCAAGTGGCTCGGGAAAAGGGTCTCGAACCGCTTGCAAGAATCATTATGGCTCAAAACGGACATAACCTGACGAATCTCCTGAAGAGATTTGTGAACGATGATGTGCCTACGCCGGAAGACGCTCTTGCCGGGGCTAAAGACATTATGGCAGAGTGGATTAGCGAACGTGAGGCGGCACGAAGAGCGGTACGCAGGTTTTACACCGGTGGGGCGAGAATCAAGTCGGCTGTGGTGAAAGGAGAAGAAGAAAATGCAGAAAAATACCAAGCATACTTTGACTATACGGAACCGCTAAACCGCTGTGCATCACATCGCTACCTTGCCATACGTCGCGGCGAGGCTGAAGGACTTCTCAAGGTTTCGTTCAAGATTGAGGACGGCAAAGCCACGGAGCGACTATGGGAAATGTTTATAAAGCCGGAGGGTGAAAAAAGTTTCCGCAATGCCGTACGCGAAGCCGTGACGGATTCATACAAGAGGCTTATCAAACCGTCTATTGAAACGGAAACGGCGGCTCTGGCTAAAGAAAAGGCAGACGAAACAGCTATCAAGGCTTTTGCAAACAATGTGGAGCAACTCCTCATGGCACCTCCGCTGCGTGGCGGCAAACGTGTGCTTGCCATTGACCCTGGCTTCAGAACGGGCTGCAAAGTGGTGTGCCTTGACGAGCAGGGAAACCTCTTGCATAACGATGTGATTTACCCCACAGCTCCTAAAAACGATGTGCGTGGTGCGGCTCGCAAAATATCAAATCTTATTGAGGCTTACAACATTGACGCCATAGCACTCGGAAACGGCACTGCAAGCCGTGAAACGGAGCGTTTCTTGCAATATAACGTATTCTTTCCGCATGAGGTAAACGTCTATGTGGTGAGCGAGGACGGTGCTTCCGTCTATTCCGCATCCAAGGTGGCACGCGATGAGTTTCCGGACAAAGACGTGACTGTTCGCGGTGCCGTCTCCATTGGTCGCAGACTTATAGATCCGCTTGCGGAACTGGTGAAAATTGACCCTAAATCCATCGGAGTGGGACAATATCAGCACGATGTGGACCAAGCGAGCCTCAAGGCGTCACTGGACAATACGGTGACAAACTGCGTGAACCGAGTGGGAGTGGATATTAACACCGCATCACCGCAACTCCTGGCGTATGTTTCCGGTATTGGTGACGGTCTTGCTGCAAATATTGTGAAATACCGTGCGGAAAACGGCTATTTCACTTCGCGTGAACAGCTGAAATCCGTTCCTCGCCTCGGTGCAAAAGCTTTTGAGCAGTGTGCCGGATTCCTGCGTATCCCCGGTGCGGAAAATCCGCTGGACAATACGGCTGTGCACCCGGAAAGATACGGCATTGTGAAAAAAATAGCAAAAGATATGGGTGTGGAAGTGCCGGAACTTATCCGTAACTCCGAACTTATCAAGCAGATAGAACTGGAAAAATACGTCACGGAAGACTGCGGACTGCCAACACTCAAAGATATTGCGGAAGAACTCGAAAAACCCGGTCGTGACCCTCGCACGAAGGTGGCAATTGTGGAGTTTGACAAGAATATAAATTCCATAGAGGACCTTACTCCCGGTATGGAACTGAACGGAATTGTGAAAAATATCACGGACTTTGGTGCTTTCGTGGATATAGGTATCAAGCAGAACGGACTCCTGCATATATCCCAAATGGCGGAGGGCAAAATTTCTTCTCCGGCAGAGGTGGTGAAAATTCACCAAGCAGTGCGTGTGAAAGTGCTTGACGTAGATGTTAAACGTGGCAGAATTGCCCTGACAATGAGAGGTTTAGATGAATAATATAGTAATAGGTCTGGCAAGTAATGTTGCCGACGGAAAACAGATACTGGCAGAGGCGGCACAATGGCTGACGCAAACTTTTTCTTCCTGCCGCTGCTCGGAAATATATCAGACAGATGCCGCAAGAGGTGCCACGGGAAAGTATTTTAATGCTGTGGCAATTGCGGAAACAGACTTGCCATGCGGTGAGGTGAACGCACTGCTGAAAGACTACGAGAAAAGTCACGGCAGAACCTCGGAAATGAAAAGTCTCCATATCGTGCCAATAGACCTGGACTTGGTGATGTATGGCGGCACGGTGTTGCGTCCCGCAGATATGGTATGCGAATATTTTATGAAAGGTTACCGTATGCTTAAGAGCCTGTTTCATAATGAATGTTAAAGCAGAGGCGGGCAGTCATTGAGCAGATTTGTTCGTGCTTATAAGGG
>JBJECR010000130.1:0-29873 GCA_051871275.1 Muribaculaceae bacterium
CCCTTCACTTCAGTCACTTAGCTCGCTAAGCTCCTTCAGTTCAGGACAAAAATCACTCAAAAATCTGCGACCTCAATTTTAACTTTCTTTATAAAACAGGCTCTAATGAGAGTACCAATCCATCATGAAGGCACAAATATCTTGCTGACGTCACTGGCAATAATATTGATAGTGAACGCCGTGGCATGGGCATTGGCTTATGATACAGCTGTAATCCCCGGGACTATCAGCGGTATCAGTATTGTGTTTTATTTGTTGCTGCTGAATTTTTTCCGTTCACCGAAGCGAAACTATGTTGGTGAGCGTGAAAATGCCGTGGTGGCATCGGCGGATGGTAGGGTTGTGGCTCTTGAGGAAGTGTTTGAAGATGAGTATCTCCACTGCAAGGCAATTCAGCTATCCGTGTTTATGACTGTGTTTAATGTTCACGCAAACTGGTTCCCTACAGACGGAAAGGTGATTTTCACCGCTCACCACAAGGGTCGTTTCCTCTCTGCGTATCTGCCCAAATCCAGCACGGACAATGAACGCTCCACAATAGTGATTGAAACTCCCGGCAAGCAGCAGATACTTGTTCGCCAGATAGCAGGTGCAATAGCACGCAGAATCGTGACTTACCCTAATCCGGGTGATGATGCAAATATTGAGGACCATCTGGGATTTATCAAATTCGGTTCTCGCGTAGATATTTATCTGCCACTTGGAACGGAAATATTAGTTAAAATAGGCGATAAAACAATAGGCGGTGTCACGCAGGTTGCTCGCCTCAAACCATAAATGCCTGCCTTGCCGGAAAGCGAAAGGCGGCGAATAAAAATTATAAATCAGGCTTTAAGAAAAATGATAAAAAAAATCATAAAATCCATTCCGAACACAATTACGTCTTTTAACTTGATAAGTGGACTTATAGCCACTTATTTTGCTTTTAATTTCAGTAATCCTATAGGCGATAGCGGCCTTTACGGCTACCATATCACGTATTTAGCGATAGCGGCGGCAGCCCTGTTTGACTTTTGCGACGGTCTTTCCGCACGCTTGCTCGGTGCATATTCCAATATCGGCAAGGAGCTTGATTCTCTTGCAGACTTGGTGAGCTTCGGTGTTGCTCCGGCAATGCTTATGCTGAACATTTTGCTAAGTCAGACGTCAGGCAGTCCTGTGTCTTTCATAGCACTTTTTATTCCTGTGATGGGTGCTTTCCGCTTGGCAAAATTCAATGTTGACGATACTCAAAAAACGTCTTTTTCCGGTCTTCCGATACCTGCAAATGCCATTTTCTGGATAGGATTTGCAGAGTTTACGCTTTCCGAAGCATATCCTCTGAATATCTGGGTGAACGCAGCGATAATAGTGTTTGTATCCTGCCTTATGGTTTCTCGCATGAGAATGTTTTCACTCAAATTCAAGAACCTGAAATTCAAGGAGAATTTTTCACGCTACGTCCTGATAATCCTGGCAGTGGTAAATGTAGCCGTTTACGGCATTCAGGGCTTTATGTGGACAATTATTTTCTACATCCTTTTATCTGCAGTTTCCGGAAAATCAATAGAATAAAAGTGCCATGTGGTGGATAATACTTTTAATTATCCTGGGGGTAATAGGTTATCTCCTGTTTCCGATTATAAAAATAGTTTTCCGGGTTCGCAGGCTGCAAAAGCAGATGCAGGAGCAGTTTGACGCTTTTAACAGGCAAAATAGTGCTCCGGGATATGAGCCGGACTATGACAACGAGGAACCGGAAAAGATTTTTGACGACTCAATGGGCGAATACGTTGAGTTTGAGGAAATTGAGGAAGATGAATACGTGGAAGAAGATGTTTCCCCGGCATATAATGTTCCCCGAAACCGCGTGGAAGATGCAGAGTGGGAGGATATTAAGTAGAAATCTTGCGGCAATAGGCTTACTTGTGACTTTTTTGAGTAATAACTGAATTTTCAAGCATATACGATGAACTATATACCTCAACTTTTTGATTTTTTCAAGCGTCTTGACGCAAACAATAATCGTCCTTGGTTTCAAGAAAACAGGGACGAGTATGACTATCTGCGAAATTGCTGGCTAAAGGATATCGGCCGCCTTCTGGCTCTGATGAAGGAGTGGGAACCGGAACTTGCAGGCCAGTCAGCGAAGACAAGCGTCTATAGAATATATCGTGATACTCGTTTTTCTCCGGACAAAACGCCGTATAAGCGGTTTTTCTCTGCTGCATTCAGCCCGTGGGGCAGAAAGACGCACCGTGCGTGCTATTATCTCCAGATGGGTGTCACGGATCCGGATAGGCACATCAATTCCGGTCTTTATGGCGGAATGTGGTGCCCGGACAGCGATATGCTCCGCAAGGTGAGAACGGCGATAGTGGATAATGATGATGAGTTTGAGGAAATCCTTGCAAATGAGGAACTTAATGCTCTTTTCCCGAATTTTGACTTGGGTACGAGGCTGAAAACTGTGCCGCGAGGCTTTGATAAGAATCACAAGTTTGCGGAGATACTCAAAATGCGAGATATCGGCAAGTATTGTCCTGCGGGAGTGGAGTTTTTCTCGCGTGAGGACTGGGTGGAGGAGACGTCAAGGCGTTTCAGTCTGCTGAAGCCGATGATAGATTTTATAAATTATTCTATTGATGAATAAAATTGGCAAAGCCATGTGGGCTTTGCCAATTTTATTAGAGTTTTATTTTGCTTGCGAAGAGGTTACCGTCACCTGATATGCGGAGGAAATAAATTCCGGCAGGCTGATTGGTGAGGTTTACGGTGTCTTGTGTTGATGTGGCAACGAGCTTGCCGGAAGCATCGTAAACTTCCACAGATGAGATGCGGCTTATTCCGCTGATTTTCACTGCCTTGTTTTCAACTGCTACGGAATATTTGTTGCCGTCTGCTTCCACTATTTCCACACCGCCGTGTTCTGAATTGCAGATGAGATTGTCCAGGCTGAAAGAGCCTTTCATAGTAATAGGACTGTCTGCTTGCACGAGCTTAATGCCTGTGAGCAAATAAGGAGTGTCGTAAAGAAGTCCCTCAAGTTGCACTTGCAGATATTTCCAACCGCGGAAGTCAAGACTGCCTAATTTGAAATATTTGACGTCTGTTCCGGAGGTGAGTTCCACATAAAGGTCGTGCTTGTTGAAGTCGCCGTTTACGTGAACGCCAACAATGTCACCATCGTAGAAAAGACCTGCTTCAGTGCCGGAATATTTCCAGAAAGCGGAGCCTCCGCGGAAATCCGAGAACTTGTATGTGAAATTTCCGCCTGCTTTGTCAAAAATTTTCTTGGTAGTGCTTTTGCTGTAAGTTGGAGTGGCAGCCATACCGGTGGAACTTTCAAGGTCTCCAGCGAAAATAGATGCTGTTTCAAAACTTTCCATTACTGTGCCTTCTTTCTCGGCAGCTTCATCTTTTGCGGTGAACTGAATGATGAGGTCTTCCATCAGAGGAAGGTTTTCAGTGTCGCGGAGTTCGCCGGAAACGGTGAATGTATAAACTTTGCCCTGTTCAAGGTCGTTTTGCAGCACCACAATCATATTTCCGTAGCCGGAAGAGAGGGAGTTTGTAGAGCAAGAACGAGCGTTTATTGCGAGGTCGTTTCCTTCTTCGTCACGGATTGTGTAGAAGTCTTTGATAGTTGAACCATAAAGCGTTTTGTCAAAGCGGACTTCAATAGCGGGAGCCTGATAGTGGATAGCCTCGTTTTGAGCGGGGTAGTGTTCCACTAAAGAAAGTCTGTCACGGTTCTTGGTTTTGAAATTAGCCGTAAAGTCCTCAGTCATACCGGTTTCGGCAAAATATTTGTCCGGGTGATGTGCTGTTTTTGCAAGAGTTACGGTGTATTCCGTGTTTTTGTCCAGTGCGAGGTTTGCTACGTAAGAGGCTTTGTGGTAAGAGTCGGAATATTTGAAGTAGCCGTCAACGGCAGGAGTGATAGTGAAAGCACTCTCAAACGATTCCGGAACAACGTCGAAATTAAACGTAAAGTCTATGGTAGAAGCACAGCTTACGAGTTCGCCCTCTGCCGGAGCAGGAGAAAATTCCAGAATTTTGAGGTTGTCTTGGCGAATCATGTTCATAGGTACATCGTTGTAAGTCACCTCGTTTGCGGTCACTGTCACGTCACATTCTTCCGGGTAATATCCGTCTTTAGTAACGGAGAGTTTGTAGTTGCCTACGGGCACGTTACGGAAAACGAAAACGCCGTTGTACATATCGTCTGTAGTGCGTTTTTGAACCGTGTTTCCGTTTGCGTCCTTGAGGAGAACCGTAGCACCGTTCAGTGGAGCATTTTTGTCTTTGCCGTATTTGCTAAAAGACGCCGGCATAATCATTTCGCGGAGGTTGTGGTCGTCGTAAACGATACCTGCCACGTTACCTGTCACGAAGCGGTCCTCCGTGTTGTAATACTCCATAATTGTTTTCACGAAGTGCCATGCTTCCAGCCAGAGGTAGTCGTCGTTCATAAGTCTGTAAGCCTCCGGGCGGTGTTCGTGCATGCCGCCTTCAGAGAGGAGTCCCACAACGTAAAGCGTACGGAGCACGCCAAGTCCGCCCTGCCACATATTTTGGTAAAAAGTAAGGTCACCGCAGATGTATTCCTCATCGCGAGTCCAAACGGGGAGTTTGTTTGAGTGGAGATTTTGCCAGAGGAGGCTGCTGAGTGTGACATTTTCCGGGTAACGGGGCGTGCCTATTTCATTTTCGCGGTAAAGCATCAGAGGGTAGTTTGAGGCTTCTCCGGCATTTGAGTGGATGGAGAAAAAGAGATCCACACCCAGTGCGTTAGCTTCGGCAGCAATTCCGGAGAGAGAGCGGTCGTCTGCCGTAGTGTTCTTGATGCGTGAGATGTACGGTGTAGCACCGAGTGAATCAAGGATATGGTACATGTGCAAGCCTTTGTAAAGGTTGCTTTTTGATTCCCAGAAGTTTGTGGAGTCTGCGGGCAGCGGGTAAAGTCTGATAGGACGGTCATCACTATCGTAGCCGCCGTGACCGGGGTTGATGTAAATCTTGAGGTCGCTCATGCGTTTTGCCTGAACGGGGAAGCACATCAAGATTAAGCCAAGGAAAATGAGAAATTTTTTCATGGTTGAATATTTGCAATAATGATTGAATTTTTATCTGATTACCAAGATGTTTGTGCGGAACATTTTACCTTCGATAGTGGAAAATACCACATCTCCGGTGTTTGGAGCGGTTGTTAGTTCAGCCACTTTAGTGCCTTCCTGTGAAAGCACGGCACTTGAGCCTGTTTCAAGGTCCAGCAGTTTGAGTTCGGAAGAAGTCACCACGTATCCGTCGTCTTTAGTTTCTACGACAAGGATAGCGTTATCGCTAATCCAGCAGGGGTAGTCGCCTTTGTCTGCGATTTTATTCAGGTTTGTACCGTCGATATTGCAGATGAAAACGCCCTGGAAAGGCTCGTTGAAGAGCACTTTCTTGCCGTCGGGCGAAAGGGTAGGCCAGAGGTAAGAGTGAGCATCGCTGATAGGTGCAATTTCCGTTTTTACGCCGTCCTTCACAATCGCGATAGACTTGAGAGTGGTGGTGACGTAGTCGGATTTTTCAATAGAACGGAGGTCAATAGGCTCGCGAGCTGCTTTTTTGAGTTGTTTTACCTTTCCTGAAGCCGTTTCCACGCTGCGGACGTCCCTGTAAAGGAGGTCGTCAATCATAGAAGCGGTGTAGTAAAACACTTTCTTGCAGTCCTTTGAGAAAACAGGTTGAAAACCGGCAGCCATGCCCTCGTCAAGGAGAGTGACATTTTTAGTTTTCATGTTGTAAGCATAAAGTCCTTGGTGGTCCTGAGTGGAGAAAAGGAGAGTGCTGCCGTCAGGGCTGAGGACGGGGTGATGTGCTTCTGCCGGAGTTTTTATCTGCACGGCGGGAGAAATGGAGAGAGAATCCGCATTTGCAGCGAAAAAGGCTGTGCAAAGTGCGATAAGTGAAAATATTGTTTTCTTCATAGTTTCTTGTGTATTAGTGTTTTACGATGATTTTCTTAACTTTGCTGATGCCTGAAGCCATAGTTACTTTCACGAGGTATGTGCCTTCCGGAACAGCGGAAACATTGATGAAGTTGCCTTCGTTTTGTGCCACAACCGTGCCGTTTATGGAAGTGAGTTCCATAGACTTCACGAGTGCATCGCCGTTTGCAACCACGTATTCAGATGCAGGGTTCGGGTGAACGGTGATGTTCTCAATGGAGATAGCATCCACGCCGGAATCGCCTATTTTGGCGATGTTGTCAATGTAGATAGTGCCGCTCTTGCTCATCAGAGTGGGGTTTTCCACGATTTTGAAGCCGGTGAGAGCGTATGGGGCAGAGCCTTCCAGTTCAGTCATAGGAACTTCTATGTATTCCCAGCCGAGGAAGTCCAAGTTTTTGATTTTGACGTATTTAACGGTTGTTTCAGACGTAAACTGAGCGTAGAGTTCATTGTTTGTGAGGTCGCCATAAACTCTTGCAGTGAGAGTTTCACCGTTTGTGATGGTTTCTGCCGCTGCTTCCGTTCTTGAAACGGCAACTTCTCCCGGAACATCGCTTTCGCTGGTGAGGGTGTAAGCGATTTTGAGTGAATTTGTGCCGAGGAGCTTATATGAACTGCCGCCTGCACCTACTGTTGCAGTGGAAATTCCGACGGATTCCGCTTCATTCAGTGCGTAAAGTGTTGCATCGTCAAGTGCGTCTATCACAGTTTGTCCGCCTTCGTCCGTACTTGCGTCAACGGCGGTGAAATCCATTTCATATCCGTCTTGGAGTGTGATTCCGTCTTTGTCTGCAAGTTCTTTGGAGACAGACATGTGGTATTTTTCGCCGATAGTGAGTTTTGAAGAGAACGGAATACGCAGGTAGCCGTATGGGTCACCGGTTTTGCTGTATTTCCAAGAGCGAGTGTTCAGGTTGACGGTTTTGCCTTGTGAGTCAGTCACAATGAGTTGCGTGAGGATAGGCACAACGTTCGGGTGTTTGTCAAATCGGAGTTCTACGTATGCACCGGAGTAGTGAACTTTATCGTTTTCTTTAGGATAGTGTCCGAGCATTTTCATAAAGTTTCTGTCCAGCGTAAAGAATTTGAATTCCACAGGATTTTCCATTTTCATTCCTCCTGCATGCTCTGTCGTGTTGTCCAGTTTTACGGTGTATTCCGTGCTTATTGCGTACGGGTTGGTAGGCTTGAAAGTGAGGGTATAGTTAGAGTCTGTCCAGATAAATTCACCTTCAACGGCAGGAGAGATAGAGAATGCAGCTTCTGTTGAAGCGCGGTCCATATCCCAGTTGAATTTAAACACGACAGGAGAGTTGCAGAGCACGGGTTCATCGCCTTCGTTCCAAACGGGAGAGTATGATTCCACAACAGGAGGCGTGTTGCGGATTTTCATCATTTTGATGTTGTTGTAAGTAACTTTGTCGGCTTCTACCGTGACGTCACCTTCGTAGTCGTAGTGCTCGGCTTCAGTCACTTTAATTTTGTAATTTCCGGGAGCAACATTGCGGAAAGCATAAACACCGTTGCAAAGGTTGTCTGTAACGTATTCGGAGATTTTGTTGCCGGAGCCGTCAAAGAGTTCCACTTTAGCACCGTCAATGGGGAGAAGCACGTCTTCACCATATATGAAGTAAGAAGCATCGCGGATAAAACGAGAATCGTTTATGCGACCTATGATAAGTCCTGTTGTGCTACCCGCAAGTCCGAAGTATTCGTGAACGGATTTGAGGAAGTGCAAAGCTTCAAGGTATTTGAACTCCGTGTTCATCAGGCGGTATGTTTCAGGGATGTAGTCGTGGAAAGAACCTTCCGAGAGCATACCGTCAACGGCAAGTGAACGGAGAACGCCAAGTCCGGAAGTGCCCCAACTTGTGTAAAACGACCAGTCGCCGCGAACCTGATAATTGTTTGTCCAGATGGTGACTTCGTTTTCGTAAAGCTGTGCACCGAGTATTCCTGCCATAGTTTTGGCATTCGGGCGGACAGGTTCGTTGTCGTAGCCGCGGAACAGCATCAGCGGGAAGTTTACTCGAGATGAAGTTCCGGTGGCATTAGAGTGGATAGAGAAGAAAAAGTCTGCATTAGCGGCGTTAGCGAGGTTACCGATAGTGGTAAGTCCGAGGTCATCGGCTGAAGTATTTGTGACGCGAGACATTTTTACGGTAAAACCTTCTGCTTGAAGCAAATCGCGGAGCAAAAGGCCTTTGTCCAGGTTTGAATTTGATTCCCAGAAACCTTCCGGGTCACCTTGCTCAAAAGGAGCAATCACCACGTTACGGTCGTCGGAGTCGTGTCCGCCGTGTCCGGGGTTGATGTAGATAATCAGGTCTTGAGGAGTAACAGCCCAAGCCGATAGCATAGCTGTGAGTGCTACAAAAAGAGAAATTAATTTTTTCATATCGGCAAGGAATTATTTGAGAGGTTTAACGTTCATTTTGTAAAGTCTGCCGTCAATGGTACCGAAAACTATTGTTTCTCCGTCGGCAGTAGCGGTAGGGTTCATAGTCATGGATTCCGGAGAAGTGAGTTGCTGAAATTTTTGTCCGTCAAGGGAGAGAGCCACAATCTGTGAAGAGCGGAATTGGTGTCCGTCGTCTGTGGCGTTCATGGCAACGATAGCATTGTTTCCGAGCCAAGCCGGGTTTTCGTAATTTCCGGGCATAGAGAGCACATTGCCGTCTGTGTCCATAATCACGATGCCTTTTCCGGCAGCAAAAAACATCACTTTTGTTTCGTCAGGCGAAACGGATTCCCAAAGGTATCCGGCACTGTTTTCAACGGGAGAAAAAGATTTTTCAATACCGTTTTTGGTGATATAAATAGTGCTTTCTTCCGTTCTTACGGTAACCTTTTGACAGGCTACGGGAGCTGAGATTGCAGCGGATTTGGTTTTGATGGATTTGCTTCCAAATTCGCCGCGAGTTTTAGTTTCATAGACTATTTTGTCGCCGCAAAAACGGGCTTTGAATCCGGCACGAGGCTCATCGGAGATTTTTGTGGTGACATTGTTTTCAAAATCATAAATTTTCAGTCCTGTGAAATTTGAAGACGTGAAAAGCAAGTATTCACCGTCTGCACTGATAGTAGGGTGGAACATATCACTTTCCACACCTTGCAAAAGCGGTTCTTTAGAAACCACTTCCACCACTTGGCTGTTAGCTGCCAGAGTAGCAAATGCTAAGGCTAAGGCTAAAAACTTCTTTTTCATTTGGGGCATAAAGTGTTTGTTAGGTTGTATTTTTTATGTTTTATTTTTTTATTATTATTTTCTTCATTGCGATTCCGGCATCGGAGGTGATTTTTGCGATATAAACGCCGGGAATCACGCTTGGAGCGACTATAGATGTAGTGTTGCCGCAGAGTTTTTCAGCAAAAACTTTTGCTCCGGAAGTGCTGTAAATTTCTATGCTGCGGAGCGTTTTTGCAGATGAAATATTCAGTATTTCACCGGAATATACGGGGTTAGGGTAAATGGCTGTAAAGTTGTCTGCGTCAGCAGTGATGATTTCTATTCCGGCAATGTTGTCGTACTCGGCACGGATGTCGCAGAGTTCCAGGGTGTGTTCGCCTTTAGTAACACCGGAAGTGGTGAGGTAAAAGGCGATGCTGTGGAGTGAGAGAGGGTAGTTTATCAGGTCCTCCGGGTTTTCAATGGGGATTTCAACGGTATAGGTTGTACCGGCGGTGAAAACGGTTTCTTCCCCGTCATGTTTGAGTGTAACGTTGTGCGTTTTGGTGTCTATGCCTCTGCGGAAATCCAGGAGGATGCTGTTCACGTCAATATCGCTTTTGAAGGAGAGCAGAATTCTGTCCGGCAGACTGTAAAAAGTCTGAGTTTTAGCGAGTTTGATTACCGGGCTGCGAGGTGTGCCGTAAGTGTAAGTAACAATTCCGTCTGCACTGAAAGTGACGTCTGTAAGTCCGGAAGAACCTGTGACGGTCCATTCAGCAGGGTCGCCGTAGCTTACGGAGTGTGAATCCGGTATTTCCACGGTTACGTTTGCAGTGTCGCTGAAGTTGCCAATGGTGCAGGAGATTGTGGTTTGCCCTTCTTTAAGCCCTGTGAGCACGCCGTTTTCGTCAATATTGACAATTTCCGGGTCTGCCACTGTCCAGTCAATCAGAGCGGGGTCGTAAGTATAGACTGTGGAACCTATAGTGGAGGTTACTTCAATAGGGTATTTGCGGAAACTGTCTATGAGTAAGTTCTTGATTCTGATAGACATATCGGCACCGAGAACTTTTATTTCTTTAGTCACCGTCACGTCACCGAGAGTGGCTGTGAGCATTCCGGTAGCTGCACTGCCGGCAGCGGTGAACGAGTTTCCGGAGCAGGTTCCGAGTGATTCATCGCAGGAAAGAGTTACGTCCTGCACGTTTTTGCTGATAAGAGCGCCATATTTGTTGTAACCGAGGAGAATCGGTGTTACTTTTGCGTAAATAGGTGCTATAAGTTCATAATCTTCAAATTCCAGGCGAGTGATAGTGTTGTCTTCCGGGGCAATGTTGTAGAGAAACATTCCGTTTGCCACAGCACGCGGGCTGCCTTCCGTGGTTTTGTTTATGATTTTGCCTTCCACGAGCATCTGAGCGGAACCTCCGGCATCGCAGTTTACGAGTTCCGTGCAGCCGTAGTGGCTGATAATCTGTGCCATCACTTCCGTGGTGCAACCTTTGGAAGGGCCATACGTCGGGTCCGTGGACATGTCTATCACAATCACATAAAGTTTGCGTCCTGTGGCATCCGAGCCGTATGCACATCGGCTGTAAGTCTGAGTGTTATAGCCTTGGTGATAGTTTGTTTCCGTGATTTTGCCACCTGTCATCACAAGTGTGTTGCCTCCCACGGCTTGCTCAATTTCCGGGCGTGTACCCTCGCCGCTGAGTTGGCTGGACCAGCCGTACATTATTGTCAGTTTGTCTCCGAGTTCCAGTGGGTCGAAATAGTTTCGAGTGGCACCGCGAACAAGTAGCACGGCGTCGTAACCGTTGCGAGTTCCTGCGGCTTGGTTTTTGCGGATTTCGCCAATGGTGAAAGTGAGTTCACGTCCTGCCATCCATTCTTGTCCTTCATCAAGGGTGAGGTATAATTCCGTGGAGACGCCGTCCACTTCAATAAAGTGCGTAGTGCCGTTTTCGCTTTGGTAAGTATCCACGGGGAGAAAAGTTTTGTCGTTCGGATACCAGCTGTTGTAAAGCGTCACTTCATTGTCGCGGCATACTTTGTTGAACTGGTAAATCATCTGGTTCCCGGTTTTATCGCTGCGGACAAAAGCATAGAAAGGCCAAGAGTTTATGTAGAGATTTTTGTCCGTATCCACAGCGATAATGCCGGATTCCGTGTATCCTCCCACCCACTGGTCGTTTGCCATATTTGTTTCGGTGGCAATCTTTCCGTTTTTGAGGTTGGCATTGTAGCAAGCACCGATAAGATAGTCAGCCCAGGGGTATTGGCTTGAGACGCACCAGAAATTTGCATTAGCTCCCGCCACCACTTCGTGCCCTGCATACGACTGGCGGTTTGCAGCAGCCACGAGCGACTCTGTTTTAAACATTTGGTCTTGACCGATAGTGGTTTCAATGCGGTTGTAGGGGTTGTCCATATCCATTTGCAGGATATTCACGTTTAGCGGAAAATCTGCGAGGCGTATTCGCTTGTAATTTATTCCGGGACCTAAATCTCTATCAATCAGGGTGGTGATATCGTAAGAAGTGCCGTTTATGTCCACGGCTTCAGCGTTTCCCCTTGCAGTGCAAAGGAAAAAAGCCAAAAGGAATAAAAAGCTGTTTTTCAAAAGGTTATAAATATATGAGCTTAGCATTTGCAAATGAATTATTTATTTGCAAATATAGCACAAAAATTTGTAATTACCTCTTAAAAATGTTTAATGTTTTAGTGTGAAAAAGAGAAATTTAAATATTATTCATCAACTTTTTTCCTTAGTTCTTCATTTAATACTTCATCTTTTCCAATTAATTGTTTGACAAGTTGATAGACCGTGGTGCACGGATTATAATTAGCATATCCGGTTCCAAGATATTCCTTGTGTTTGGCTTGTGCAAACCGGATAGCGGCATCCATAGAACCGAATGTGGTCATTATTTTATAATTTTCAGGGTCTTTTTTGGTGTATATGTATTTTTTCTTTGATTTATATTTAGGAGAATCGTTAACGGCTTTGGAAATTTTATCTTCATATTGACTTCTTGAAACGCCGGAAGTGACATTAAAAAAATGATACAAGTACCATAATTCAAAAGCTTCGTTACTCCATGCGACTTCAATTCCGCTTTTTTGTCCTAATTCAATAGCATCATTGAAATCTTTTGCAGGAAATTCATCTTTATCAAAAACAGCCCAAACTCTATCGTATTTGTTTTTGTTTTTAAGCGATATTGCTTTCTCCACTACATCTTTAGTACCACGACCAAGTCCTTTCACCTCAATATCATACACAATCACTCCTTGTCTTTCTTCTGCAAAAGCTTCAAAATAATTTGGTTCAGTTTTTGTACCCTCGCAAACAATAAGTACGGAGCATCGGATAATTCTTGTTCCTCTTTTAAGAGATTGCCTTTTAAACCTGGCAGAAGCATTTTCTATCTTGATTTTCTTTGCCATTATGCTATTCTTTAATCATTTAGTATATAAGGGATTGCACCATATCTTCCGGCAATATAATTCTTTTCATAGTTAGCGTCATTGCGTGGTTTGGATCCGTCAGGAAAAACAATATCCATTAGGCAATATAAATCCGTTTGTTCTTTGGAGTCTTTTTCAGTAAACCAAATTTGGTCTCTTCGGAGAATTCTTTGTGAAAGGAGGTGTGTATCGTGTGTTGTAAAAATCAGTTGGGCGTTATTCGGGTTAGTTTCAGGATTATTGAATAATTCTATAATATATTGAGAAATCAGAGGGTGCATTTTTGCATCTAATTCATCAATAACAAGAACAGACCCATTATATAGAGTGTTAAATATAGGTCCTGACAGGTCAAATAATTTGTTTGTACCGGAAGATTCTCTGTCTTCAAACGAAAAGTTTATGGAATCAACAATTTTGCCTTTTCCGGAATAAACATTATGTATGGATTGTAATTCAATTGTTTTCTTTCCGAGGTTTTCTTTCTTTATGAGAGCTTGCAATTCAGACGATATATTCTGCGGTATAATTTGTTCTTCTTCGCGAGTGGCAATATTATTAAAACCGAGTTTTAATTTTTGAAAAAATTTAAGAGCTTCTTCACTTGATTTCTCTTTTTTATGGAAAAACTGTTTTGAATAAGACCTGTATAAATTATTATTCAGTCCGGACATTACATTAAACTCAGATTGAAACCAAGAGATTATTTGGCGAGATATTTTACCTCCTAACTGTTGGCATAATGATAAAAACAGCCTATTGTTATTGGTTTTTTCTTCACACCCAATTCCTTCCCGAAAATTTTTCTCTTCTACATAAATGCCGTCCTCGTTTCTGACAAAAAGCATTTGCTCTTTAGATCGAGGGGTGGTTTTTTGGAAAAGCCATTCTTCAACAATTTTTTCAAGGTTGTATCTAAATCCGTAACGCCAACAGTATTCTCCTTTCAAAAATATGATTTCAAACATCGTTGGTTTATTGTTTTCTCTTAACAAGAGAAACGGGTCAAAATAGAGTTCATCATTATCGTTTAATTTTACGGATGATAAAACACATTTAGACATAGTGAACATTGCACTGATAAGATTTGATTTTCCGCTGGAATTGGCTCCATATAGAGCTAATGTTTTAAGCATAGCGTATTTATTATGCTCAAAAATATTCGTATCGGAAAATTCCTTGATTGCTTTGTCTGCTTCAAGAGTAAGTGTTTTTTTTCCGTAAATGGATCTATAATTTTCTACTGTAAAATCAAGTAACATTCTGTGTGGAATTTTATGCCACAAAGATAATAATTATTTTGCAAACAATGTCCTGATTTGAGAAATTTTCTCAAATTTCAACACCTCGTTTTGCTGATTTCACTTCATATATTGGCATTAAAAAATTTATACGGGGTAAAAATTGTAAAAGTGCAATAAATTACCCCTAAAATGAGTCTTATAGGGTGCACTGAAAGGTGCGAAAAAATGTTTTATTAAATCATTTGCAGAAATTCATCTTCAGAGATGAGGGGGATGCCTAAGGCAGCGGCTTTTTCAGCTTTTGCAGGACCCATATTTTCTCCGGCAAGGATGAAATCTGTTTTTTTGGAGATAGAACCAACGTTTTTGCCTCCGTTCTGCTCGATTATGGCTTTGTATTCTTCACGCGAATGGCGAGCAAAGACACCGCTGATGACAATGGATTTTCCGGCAAGTTTGTCTGAAACGGCAGCTTGCGACTCTTCGCTGATTTCAAATTGCACACCTGCGGCACGCAATCGAGCAATTATCCTGCGATTGTTTTCGTCTGCAAAATAGGCAATGATGTTGTCTGCAATGCCTTCGCCAACGTCCTCGATAGCAGTAAGTTCCTCTTTTGGCATTGAGGCAAGAATATCAATGGATTTTACTGTGCGAGCAATTTTTTTAGCACCTATTTCGCCTATTCCGGGAATAGAAATGGCATAAAGCACTTTTTCAAACGGAATTTTTGTGGAGTCCTGTACGCCCTGCACGAGTTTGAGTGCACTTTTTGTTGCAAAACGTTCAAGTCCAACGAGTTGGAAAGGTTTGAGGTCGTATAAATCCGCAATGTCTTTCACAAGTCCTGCTGCAATGAGTTGCTCCACTGTTTCATCACCGAGACTGTCTATATTCATTGCTTTTCGTGATGCGAAGTGTGCAATGCGTCCTGCAATCTGTGGCGGACAGCCGTATTTGTTCGGGCATACCCATGCGGCTTCGCCCTCAATCCTCACGAGCGGAGTGCCACATGCCGGGCAGTGACTGACGAAAGAAACGGGAGTGGAGAACATGTCGCGGCTATCAACGTTTACGCCCGTGATTTTAGGGATAATTTCACCGCCTTTTTCCACATATACCATATCGTTGTCGTGGATGTCGAGTTGGCGGATAATATCTTCGTTGTGGAGAGAAGCACGTTTTACGATAGTGCCGGAGAGAAGTACAGGCTCCAGGTTTGCAACAGGTGTTATCACGCCTGTTCTGCCCACTTCAAACGATACGGAGAGAAGCTTTGTGAGTGCTCTTTCAGCCTTGAACTTGTATGCGATAGCCCAACGCGGAGATTTGGCGGTGAAGCCAAGATTTAACTGCTGGCGGAGAGAGTCCACTTTGAAAACAAGTCCGTCTGTAGCCATAGGGAGATGCTTACGCTCTGTGTCCCAATAGCTTATGAATTCGTCAACTTCCTTTATGGAGTAAAGTCGCTTGACATGAGGCGACACCTTGAACCCCCATCTTTTTATGGCTTGCAGACTGTCGTAATGGGTTGAAAATGGCAGATTGTCGCCTACGAGGAAATAAAACCAGGCATCAAGTCCGCGACGAGCCACTTCTGCGGAGTTTTGCATTTTGAGTGTGCCTGCAGCGGCATTTCTGGGGTTTGCAAATAGAGGTTCTTCGTTTTGTTCACGTTCCTTGTTCAGCTTGTCGAAAGATTCCCACGGCAAGACAATCTCTCCGCGAACCTCGAATTTTTCAGGCCAGTCACTCGGCTGAAGCACGAGAGGAAGGCTGCGGATAGTTTTCACATTTTCCGTCACGTCGTCGCCCACGGTGCCGTCACCGCGAGTAACGGCACGCACCATTTTTCCGTTTTCGTATGTCACGGATATGGAAGTGCCGTCAAACTTCATTTCGCCCACAATAGTGAGTTCTTCTCCCGGCAGAGCCTGCTTGGCACGGCGGATAAAGTCTTCCACTTCCTCAATGGAATACGTGTTTCCGAGGGAAAGCATCTGCTTTTCGTGGCGGACCTGAGTGAAACCCTTCGTGATGTCGCTACCCACACGTTGCGTGGGAGAAAGCGGGTCAAACATTTCCGGGTGACGATTTTCCAGGTCTTGCAGTTCACGCATGAGTTTGTCAAACTCAAAGTCTGAAATTGTAGGACTGTTGTTCACATAATAGTTGTGATTATGCAAGTTCAGTTCTTCACGCAGGTCTAATATTCTTTGGGCTTCGGCATCCATGGTGAAAGGAGTTTTTTAGGAAAAGGTGAGAGGGGAAAATAATTATTTTTAGGCTATTTGTCTTTTTTCTTGAAGTGGTCGTTGTACATCTTAATGCCAAAGACAATGGCACTTGAAGCGGAGGTGACGATGTTTGTGATATAAAGCGGAGCGTTGTCCAGCATAATACCTTGAACGATAAAGAAAACGCCGCCAAGTCCCATAAGGAGGAAAGTAGGCACGGCAATGCCTTCCGTGTCACGAGTGCGGATAGTGTAAATTGCTTGTGGCAAGTAGCCGAGAATCATACATATACAGGCTGCATAGCCTACAATAGTGATAATTAAGTCTTGATTCATGTTTTTAATGTGAGTTTGTTTGAAAAAATTGTTTGTAAAAAACGATAAATTATCTGCGACGGACAACCATATATTCGCCGGAGTTTCCCGCTCCAACGTAATACTTTTGCAGTCCGTATCCTTTTTCTGCAGCAGGTCCGGAAGTGGGACTTCCGTAGTTGGCAAAAATGTCATAGCGGCTGCCGCAAGTGGGGCAATAAGCGTCGTGTTTTTCCGAATCTATCTTCAGACGTATATCTTTTTTTATTTCCACGGGGCATGCCAGGTCGTAAGCCAAAAACATTCCCATAACATCGCCAACGATGAGTATGCCGCCAAGTCCTGTTTCGGAAATGGCTGTATAATTAAAATTCGAGGGTATTCTTTGTTCTTTGATAAACATTTTGTATTCCAGTGCAGCCGGGTTTGCGTACATATCCCAGTCTGCCACAGTGCGGAAGGTGAGACTCACCGGTGCCGGTGGAATACGGTCGTCTTCAATGCTGCTGCAGGCGTTTACTGCAGCAAGAATTGCCTGGAGGAATAATATGCACAGGATTTTTTTCATATCAGTGCGTCAAGTGCTCTGTGATAGTCCTCAAATTTGAAACTTTGCAATGCACTGTCCATCAGAGACTTGATTTTGTCCGTACAAAGGTTGCCGATGCTTCCGGGGTGAGTATGCCGGATGTCTTTTTCCGGTGTGAAGGCACCTTTTTCAATGTCGCGACCCACTTTGACGTATGCATCGCGGAACGGTGTGCCTTCCAGAACAAGTCTGTTCACGGTTTCTACGGAATACATCATTTCATAGCGGCTGTCGTTTGCCACTTGAGTGTTCACTTTTATTCCTTCCACCATTTGTGTCACCATATTCAGGATTGAAACCAGCTCGCTGAACGCAGGCAGGAAATTTTCCTTAATTAGTTGCAAATCACGGAAATAGCCGGAAGGAAGATTGGACGTGATGAGAGTTATTTCCACCGGGAGAGCCTGGAGTTTATTGCACTTTGCACGAGTGAGCTCAAACACGTCGGGATTTTTCTTGTGCGGCATTATAGATGAGCCTGTGGTGTATTCGTCCGGCAACTTGATGAACGCAAAGTTTTGGGAATTAAACATGCAGGCGTCAAAAGCGAGTTTGCCCACAGTGGCGGCTATTGAAGAGAGTGCCTGAGCCACGATTCTTTCTGTTTTGCCGCGTCCCATTTGTGCATAAACCACGTTGTATGCCATGCTTTCAAAACCCAGCAGGCGAGTTGTCATTTCTCTGTCCAGCGGGAATGAAGAGCCGTAGCCGGCAGCGGAGCCGAGTGGGTTTCGGTTTGTGATTCTGTATGCTGCTTGGAGCAGAGTGAGGTCATCCACGAGCGACTCTGCATAAGCGCCGAACCACAGTCCGAAGGATGATGGCATAGCCACTTGGAGGTGTGTGTAGCCCGGGATAATCACGTCCTTATATTTTTCGCTTTGTGCTTGCAAAGCGTCAAAAAGGCTTTTTACAGCCAGTGTAACCGTCTCTATTTCAGAGCGTATGAAGAGTTTTAAATCCACAGCTACCTGGTCGTTTCTTGAACGTCCGGAGTGGATTTTTTTGCCAATGTCGCCGAGTTTGCGTGTAAGCATGAGTTCCACTTGCGAGTGAACGTCTTCCACGCCTTCTTCAATGACAAATTTGCCTTCGGCGGCGGTGCGATAAATCTCGCAGAGTTCTTTTTTCAGCACATCAAGCTCTTGGGCTGTGAGCAGTCCTATAGATTGGAGCATAGTGATGTGAGCGATAGACCCCAGCACATCGTAAGGTGCAAGGAGCAAGTCCATTTCACGGTCACGTCCCACGGTGTAAAGTTCCACATCGTGGTTTACTGTCACGTCTTTTTCCCAGAGTTTGCGAGCCATAGCGAGAAATTTTAGATGTAAAGTTTACTAAGCGTTTCACCTAATGTGTCGGCAGCCTTTTGGAGTTGCGGACCAATCAGCGGACGGAGCATCATAGGCACATCTATCTCAATGGAGGTATTCACCGTAGTGCTGTTTTCGTCAATAGCCTTGAAGTTCATGCAGAGCTCGAGTGGCAGCGGAGAATTTGCAGTCATGAACACTATTTTTGTAGGTTCAATACATTCTTTCACTTTCAGTTCCACTTCCCCCACCTGCGGAGTAACAACAATCAGGCTGTCTTCCGTAAAGCGGAGTTCGCCCATTTTAGCTTTGATGTCTTCCGGGAGAGTGTCAAGTTTGTCCTGGAGATTTTTCAGATTGCGGATTTTATCATAGAGAGCCTGTGCGGGCTGATTGACGATAGTATCTTTGCCGGTATATTTAGCCATATCGGTAGTAAATTTGTTGTATGCTTGTTAAGTGAGTAGTGTTATTTTTCGGGAGCCCAGTTTTCAGGGTCTGTTCTCCATTCTTTGAGAGTTTCCACGTCTGATTCGCGGATATATTCGGTTTCGAGAGCCACTTCCAGCATAGCGTTGTAGTTGCTGAGAGTGAGGAGTTTAACTCCTGCTTCTTTGAACTGTTCTGCTGCGATAGGGAAGTCGTAAGTGAAAATAGCCACCATACCGAGAACTTCGCATCCTGCCTGGCGGATAGCTTCCACTGCTTTGAGTGAGCTTTTACCTGTGGAAACGAGGTCTTCCACCACCACAACTTTTTGTCCGGGTTTGAGGTTACCTTCAATGAGGTTTTCAAGTCCGTGGTCTTTAGGTGTAGAGCGGACGTAAGCGTAAGGGAGACCGAGGTTGTCAGCCACGAGTGCACCGTGAGAGATGGCACCGGTAGCCACACCTGCTATAGCTTCCGCTTCGCCGAAGTTTTCAAGGATAAGTCTGCTGAGTTCCACTTTAATGAAACTGCGAACTTCCGGGTAGGATAGCGTTTTACGATTATCTGTGTAAATAGGAGAGTTCCACCCCGATGCCCATACGAACGGATTCATCGGTTGTAGCTTGATTGCTCTGATTTTCAATAGCTTTTGGGCTAAAAGGCGGGCTAATGTTTTCATAATCGTCTGTAAAAGTGTAGTTTTTAGATATATTAGTGCAAAGTTACGCAGAATTTACCGATTATTTTTACTTTTGCAAGAATTTCTTGCACTTGCAGTGTGCTTTTTTTGATTTTTTAGCAGAATAGCGGAGATGGCTAAAGTAGCTAAAATAGCTAAAGTAGCTAAGATAGCTAATTTAGCTAAGATAGCGAATTTTTTGCCCGGAAATCCAGTTTTTCCGTGTCAAATGTTACATTTCTGTTGTCAAAGAGGGCATTCATAGTGTCGGCATCGGCAGTGATTTCAGCCGTAGTGCCGGTGATAAATCGTCCTGCGGAGGTTATGAGCCAGAGATTGTCTGAGAGTGAAATGGCAGGGCTGATGTCGTGAGTGGAAACGAGGATGGCTTTGTTCTGTTCGCCGGCAAGATTTTTGAGCAGTTCCAGGATTTCTATGCGGCTGGCGGCATCCAGGAAAGACGTAGGCTCATCAAGGATTATGATGGGAGTGTTTTGTGCCAACGCTCTTGCTATCATCACTTTTTGCCTTTCTCCGTCGCTGAGTGTGGCAATGTGTCGCTGCTTGTAATCGTTCATTCCAACGGCACTTATGGCTTTTTCCACCACTTTTTTGTCCTCGCGAGAGAGAACGCCGAAAAAACCCGTGTATGGGTATCTGCCCAGGCTCACCACTTCATCAACGGTGAGTGCTCCCACGGATGCGTAATCCGTGTTTACTATGCTTATCAGCCGGGATAATTCCTGCTTGGTGAGGTCCGCAAGACAAACTTTCTCATGCAGCATGATGCATCCTTCAAGAGGTGCTTGCAATCCGCTGAGAGTACGCAAAAGTGTGGATTTTCCTGTGCCGTTTGCACCGAAAATGCAAGTTAGTTTTCCGCTTTCAAGCAATAGGTTAAGTCCGGACAAAACTGTTTTTGTCTTGCCTTTTGTGCAGTAGCCTACAGCCAAGTTTACGGTATTTATGATAGCGGAATAGTTCATTAGTTAAAATAGTGCAAGCGTTTACGTTCCAAGATAATGTAGATAATCACGGGAACGCCGATTATAGGCGTGATAGCGTTCAGCGGGAGGATTTCCGTGCGAGAGGGGAGAATGGAAATGAGTGCGCAGAGTAGCCCCGTGATAGCACCCATAAGAATAGTAGCCGGAAGGATTATGGTGTGGTTGGAGGTGTGCAGTGTAAGTCGTGCAATGTGCGGCACTACAAGTCCGATAAAACCTATAGGTCCGCAATATGCTGTTATTATGGCGGTTAGCACACCGGAAATGAAGAGAATGCCATTTCTTGTGCGAGTGATGTTAAGTCCCATGCTTTCTGCGTAGCGGTTGCCTAAAAGTAATGCATTGAGCGGTTTTATGAGGAGTATGGAGCCGATGAGCGACACCAAAACTATGAAAGCGAAAAACGGCATTTTGTCCAGTGTTACGCCGGAGAAATTACCGAGTCCCCAAATGACGAATGAGTGCACACCTTCCTGTGTGGCAAAGAAGTTCAGCAGCGAAATGGCGGAAGATGTGAGGTAACTTATGAGAATACCCACAATCAGCAACATTGTGGAAGATTTCACCACAGTGGAAAAAGCAAGCAGAAGCAGCATCACGGCTATAGCACCGATAATAGCACCTGCCACAATGCTTGCGTAATACGTTGTGGTCATGGTACTTAACATACCGCCAAATGCAAGAATCACGATAGCCACACCCAGGCTTGAACCCGTGGAAATGCCGAGGATGGAAGGGTCCGCAAGGGGATTGTTAAATGTGGTTTGGAGCAGCAGTCCGGAAACGGCAAGTGCGGCACCGGAAAGCACGGCGGTGATAGCCATAGGCAGTCGTGACTCAAAAACTATCACGTCCCATACATCATTTTCCACTTCAAGCCCGAAAAGCGAGCGGAATACCTGTTCCGCAGGGATGTCCACAGAGCCGAAAATCAGGCATGCGGGAAAGAGCAAAATGAGGATTATGGCTAATATGATGAATTTTTTTGTCATTAGTTGCTTTGCTGAAGGTCGTAATCTGCTATTTTACAGGCTTATAGAATTGTGTTTGCTCTCCCGGTAGTGAGTCCGGAGCGAAAATTATTATATAGTCACGGAGGAGAGCTTCGGGGTGGTATGGGTAGCTTTCAAAAAAGTCTGTTTTTGAGGTGTTTACGCTATAAACTCCGCCGGAAGTGTATGCCTTGAATTTTTTGTTCAGGGAGTAAGCCTCGCCGAGAGATTCAAGTGTGGTGTCGTCGCCGAAACTTTTCACAAACCAGAAATCGGCATCGTGAGCTTTGTCGTAAACGGTGGCAAAATCCAGTTGGAGGGAGCCTGCGGAGGTGTCATCGCTCCAGGGGTAGTTTGCACCTGCATCTTGCAGCATTTGAGCCATATAACTTTTGCCGCCGGGAACGTACCAAACACCGGAAGTGAGCATTTCCGTGAGCACTTTTGGTCCGTTTTTCGGTGCTTTATCTTTCAGTGCGGTGTAAGATTTCACTGTGGCGTTAAAAATGCTGTCCGCTGCGGTTTTGTTGCCGTAAAGGATACCCAGGAATTTTATCCATTCCGCTCTTGCGAGGGGCGTACTCTCCATGTAGTCTGCCATTTCAATGATAGGGATACCGAGAGTTCCCACCACTCCGTGACCGGCATTTTGGTAGGGATTATTGATAATGGCGTCAGGCTTGCAAGCTACGATAATTTCCACGTTTGGAGAAAGTGCGGAGCCTACATCTTTTATTGAGCCTGATTTCAGTCCTTCCAGGATACTCGTCTGCCGGAAATACTGTGCGTCTGCCACTGCAATGATGCTTTCAACTCTTTTCAGTTCCTCGATGGCGGCAGAAAAAACGGTGGAATAGACCAGTGTTTTTTTCAGCGGTACGGTGACAGTGGTGTAGCCGTCAATGGCAACGTCTGCGTGTTTTTCATCTGCAAGAACGAGTTTTTGCAGGTAGCTGCCGGGAGTCCAAGGGTCTGCAATAGTAGCCGTGAAATATCCGTCATGCTCCGCGAGAGTGAGCAATTCCGAGTATGATGTGAGTGTATCTCCTTCAAAATCAGTGTTTTGGGTGCTCGAGTTTTGTCCGCATCCTGTGATAAACAAGATTGCAACGTATGCAATTGTGTGTAAAATCTTTTTCATGTGGCAAAATTACAATTTTTTTTGCAAATGATAAACCGGTTAAGATAGCTAATTTAGCTATTATAGCTATTATAACAAAGAGAAAATTAAAAATTTTGCTATTGGAGATGAAAAATGTAAAGTAAAATGCTTAATTTTGCAAATATTTTTCAAAAATAAGGTAATGAAGACTAAAGAAACGTTTGGCTCCAAGGTTGCTCTTGTGGCGGCTACAGTGGGTTCCGCGGTAGGTTTGGGAAATGTTTGGCGATTTCCGGCAGAAACTCAGGCTAATGGCGGTGCTGCATTCCTCTTAATATATGTATGTTGTGTATTTTTGCTTGGCGTACCTGTAATGCTCGGCGAGTTTGCGTTGGGACGCGGAATAAAGGAAGATGCCGTAGGTGTCTATCGTCGTCTTGCTGGCAAAACGCCGTGGTGGCTTGCAGGAACGCTGCCGATTGTTGCCTCATACATGATTTTGAGTTTTTACATTGTGGTGGCAGGTTGGACACTGGAATATTTTTACTATTCAGTGACGGGAGATTTGTATTCGCAGCCTTCCGCTATGTCTGCACTGGAATGGGGCAGTGCTTGTGACCTCCAGTTTAAGGCTAAGATGACGGAATATATTCAAACGGACATTAAACCGCTGATTTTCACGTTTATAGTGATAATAGTAAACTTGTTTATCCTCATAAAGGGTGTGAAAAAGGGCATAGGCAAAATTTCCAATATCCTTATGCCTGTGCTGTTTATTCTTTTGCTCCTATTCTGCTGTGTATCACTAAGTTTGCCAAAGTCTATGGAAGGGCTTAAGTTTTTCCTCAGCCCGGATTTCTCCAAAATCACACCTATGGTATTTGTGAATGCTCTGGGGCAGGCGTTTTTCTCTCTCAGCCTCGGAATGGGCGTGCTGATAACATACGCATCTTATTTCCCGAAAGATACAAAACTTGTAACAACGGCAATTACCGTTTCCAGCCTTGACTTGCTTGTGGCTGTGATGATGGGAGTGATAATATTCCCGGCAGTGACCTCTTTCGGACTTATGGGAGAGAAACTTGAAGGTGAAACTTTGGTGTTTGTGACCTTGCCGGAAGTGTTTGCACAAATGGAGTTCAGTTGCTTCTGGTCGGCTTTGTTCTTCCTGCTTCTTTTTGTAGCGGCAATCACATCAACAATCTCGATAGGTGAGGTGACGATAAAATTCTTTGAGGACAGATTTAAGCTCAGCCGCCTTGTTTCTTGCTTGTTGGTGATACTTCCGCTGTTTATTTTCAGCACAATCTGCTCGCTTTCCCAGGGAAGTCTTTCAGAAGTGAAAATTTTTGGAATGACTGTTTTTGATGCACTTGATGCGTGTGCCACAAACGTACTTCTGCCTGTAGGTGCAATAATAATGTCTATCTTCATAGGCTGGTATGTGGATAAAAAAGTGCTCAAAGATGAGCTTACAAATCATGGCGAATTTAAGTCTGTCTTTTATCCCGTGGTGGCATTTATCCTTAAGTGGGTAGCACCGATACTGATATCTCTTGTGCTTATAACTCCTTTATTTAAAGACTGATAGCATGATAACGGCAAATGAACGTCGTGGCTTGATAGGGCTTGCCGTGGTGCTTGCTGTGGCTGTGATACTCGTTATTTCCACACGCAGGTGCGGAGGTGATGCTCCGGTGCCGCCGGAAGTTGAGGTAAGTGATTCTGTTTCAAATGCTTCCGCTGTTCAGATGCAAGATTCTTCTTTTATTAAAACGGACACTATCAGCACTAAAAAAAGAAACAAAAGAAAAAGCAATCAGCCGAAGAAAAATTCTTCTCCGGCTGAAAGAAATCCTTTGGACACCAGTGAGATAGTGTCACATTGACGCTGCAGATTTTGATAATCAATAGTTTGATATCATTGCAGCTTATCAGTTGTTCCAATAAATAATGTGATTCTGCTCGTTTGCGGTGACTTTGAGAGTGATGTGAGCACCTTCAATCACAGGAATGTTGTGGTCCACGTGTCCGATAGGAGCACTGAAAGCGATAGGATAATTGTATGGAGCCACGATGTCGCGGAGCATTTCTTCCATAGTGTTATGGTTCCTATCCGGCTTGTAACCTGTGAATTGACCGAAAACAATACCTTTCAGTTTGCCTAAAATGCCACTCAGGCGGAGGTGGTGCATCATACGTTCCACAGTGTAAATGTCTTCGTCAACTTCTTCCACAAAGAGGATGGTGTCTTCTTTGAAAAGATTGTATTTTGTGTGGATGAGTTGCATCAAAACTATGAAATTACCGCCTATAAGTTGTCCGTCAACAGTTCCCAAATGGTCGTTTACCGTGCCGGGGAATGTGAATGTAGGACGTTCGCCGCGGAGAATCTTGAAAAGTGCGGCATTGTCTTCATTGTCCGGTCCGAGTTTTATCTGCTTAGCCATTGAAGCGTGAATGGAAGCGATGCCATTGTTCACCATTAGTGCGTGAAGCACGGAAATGTCGCTGAAACCGATAATCCATTTCGGGTCGTCGCGGAGTGGCAGTTTGTCAATTCTGTCAACAATGTGGCAAGCACCGTAACCGCCTCTACTGCAAAGAATTGCTCTTACTTCAGGGTCTGTGAGTGCATTTGCCAGGTCTGAGTATCTCTGCTCTGCAGTGCCGCTGTAGCTGCCGGATTTTCCGAGAGCGTTTGGAGAAATTTCCACTCTCCAGCCCTCTTTGCGGAGAATGTCTGCAGCACCCGTAACATCTTCAGGTACAGGTATTCCTGCCGGGGAAACTATTACTATTTTGTCGCCTTCTTCGAGTTTTCTTGGAAAAGTAATCATAGTCTTTTTTCTTTTTATTTATTATAATGAAATCCGGATTTATGAAGCCGCCATGACTTTAATACCGGCTTTTCTGATTTTCTCTGCTATTACGCCCAGTTCTTCCGCACTGATTTTCACGAGACCGTCTGCCGGAGTTTTCCTGTCGATGGAATAAATCATGACTTCTGCCGGTTTAATAGCCTTATAAGCCTCAATGAGAGCGGAGATTTCCGGTTCCGTGGTGTTGTCGAATGTCACGCCGCCGTAAGTGCCGCGGATAAACATTGTTTGCACTATGCATTTGCTGCCGAAATCCGCAAGGCGAGCGATAATATCTTTCACGTCGTAGTCTTTATTCACAGGGCGGTCTATGGCGTGGGCGGTGGCATTTATGGCGGAATCCAGTTTGAGAATATTGTTATCCACTTTGCGGAGTGCTTCCGCTGTTTTTGCGATGTGGATTCTTGTGGAGTTGCTCAGCACGCTGATTTTGACATTAGGAAAGTACTTGTCACGCAGGGAGATAACATCGTCTATAATTTCGGGAAACTCCGGGTGCAGTGTCGGTTCGCCATTGCCGGAAAAGGTGATAACGTCAAGGTTTTCGCCTCCGGTTCTCATTTGGGAGAGTTTGTTTTCCAGGGCAGAAGCCACATCTTTTCGTGTTGGCAGCCCTGTTGTTCCTACGCCCTGAGCATTAAATCCGGCTTCACAGTAAAGGCAGTCGAAAGAGCACACTTTTCCGTCGTTCGGCATAAGGTTTATGCCGAGCGAGGTGCCAAGACGGCGGCTGTGGATAGGTCCGAAAATCGTAGATGTGAAAAGTACTGTCTGCATAGTGAAAAGCTTGTCTGTCAAGCAATTACGTATTCCGCCTCCCGGCGTGTTTACCGGAAAGGCGGAATAGGTTTATGAGGTTTAATAAACTAACTACACTGTGAGGATTTCTTTTTCCTTAGCAGCGAAAAGTTCGTCTATTTTCTTGAGGTATTTGTCGTGGATTTTCTGTACGTCTGCTTCAGCATCTTTTTCGATGTCTTCGCTCATGCCTTTCTTGATAGCCTTTTTAAGACCTTCAATAGCATCGCGGCGAGCATTACGAACGGAAACTTTAGCCTTTTCTGCTTCAGCTTTAGACTGTTTTACGAGTTGTTTGCGTCGTTCCTCAGTCAGAGGAGGAATGGAAAGACGAATCACTTCACCGTTGTTTTCCGGAGTGATGCCGAGTTCGGAGTTTATGATAGCCTTTTCAATTTCTTTGAACATGGATTTTTCCCAAGGTGTGATAGTGATAGTGCGAGCGTCCGGCACGGAAACGTTAGCCACGTTTGAGATAGGAGCGGCACTGCCATAGTAGTTCACACGGATAGAGTCCAAAATTTTTGGGTTTGCTTTTCCGGCTCTGATGTGAGCGAGAGCTTCGTCGAGGTATTCCACGGCGAGTTCCATTTTTTCTTCAGCCGGAGCAATGTAAGTTTTCGGGTCTGTCATGATAGTTTATGTTTTTTAGGGTTAATTATCAATGAATTATTAGTAAACGAGCGTTCCGATAGGTTCTCCTGCCATTACTTTTGCCAGGTTTCCGGGAACGTCCATGTTAAAGACTATAATAGGCAGGTGGTTTTCTTTGCACAGGGCTGTAGCCGTGAGATCCATCACCTTTAGTCCGCGAGTATATACTTCGTCGTAAGTTATTTCATCAAATTTTGTTGCAGTAGGGTCTTTTTCCGGGTCAGCGGTGTATATTCCGTCAACGCGCGTACCCTTGAGCATCACGTCTGCACTTACTTCAATTCCGCGGAGTGCTGAGCCTGTGTCTGTGGTGAAGAACGGGTTACCTGTGCCGCCGGCGATGATAGCCACTTTTCCCTGCACCATGGCGTCTATGGCAAGGCGGTTGCTGTAGTGTTTTCCTATCGGGAACATATTTATGGCAGTGAACACTTCTGCGGGCTGTCCTTCCGCTTCCAGTGCGGAACTGAGTGCGAGAGAGTTAATAACGGTAGCGAGCATACCCATTTGGTCGCCTTTGACACGGTCAAAACCTTTGGCAGCACCCTGGAGTCCGCGGAAAATATTGCCTCCGCCAATGACGATAGCCACTTCCACTTCCTGCTCTACAATTTCACGAATTTGTGTGGCATATTCGGCAAGGCGATTAGTGTCAATGCCGTAGCCCTGTTCTCCCATCAGTGATTCACCGCTGAGTTTGAGTAAGATGCGTTTGTATTTTGGTCTCATAGTTTTATATGGTTTTAGATATTTTTCTTGTAAGCGCAACGGCGGCGGTGCCGGCGGTACTCAAAGTATTCCCACTGGCTCTGAACGCCTTTGTTTTCCATGAGTTCCGGGTTTGATTCCGCAAATTTATATCCTTTTTTGTTGTACTGCGGGATAAGTTCCGTGAAAAGGAGTGCGTTCACGCCCTTGCTCTGATATTCTTTTTTTACAGCCACGAGGAGCAAATCCACCACGTCGTTTTTGCCTTTGAGTGCCTTGAGAAGGTGCCACCATCCGAGTGGAAGCATTTTTCCACCGCTTTTTTGGAGTGCCTTGGAGAAAGATGGTATTGAAATGCCCACGCCCACGAGGTTGTCGTCCTTATCTGTGATTACGCACACGTCACGGAGGTCCAGAATACCGAGGTATTGGTCAATGTAGTGGTCTATCTGGCGTTCTGTGAGCGGTGAGTAACCGTAGAGGTCGTCGTAAGCCTCGTTTATGAGTTCAAAAAGGCGGTGTCCGTATTTTTCTTTGAGTTCTTTCTTTGATTCAGGTTTGGGGATGGTGAGATTAAATCGGCGTTTCACTATATCTCCCACGCGTGCTATTCTATCCGGCACTTGTTCCGGCACTTTGATGCGAAATTCCACCCATTCCGCTTCTTTTTCCATGCCGAGGCGTTCCATTTGGCGGGGGTAGTAATCGTAGTTGTAGATAGTAGCCATTGTGCCTATTTCGTCGTAGCCGGAAGTGAGCATGCCTTCGTTGTCCAAGTCCGTGAATCCGAGTGGTCCCACGATAGACGTCATTCCGCGTTCTTTGCCCCATTTTTCCACTGCTCCGATAAGTGCATCAACCACTTCGTCATCGTCTATAAACTCGATAAAGCCGAATCTGACAGTAGGCTCGCCGGTGCGGCTGTTTACGGTTTTATTGATGATGCCTGTGATGCGTCCCACGGGTTTGTCATCGCGGTATGCCATAAAGGACTGTGCTTCGCAGAAGTCAAAGGCGGGATTTTTGTCAGGCAGCAGTGTGTTCAGTTCGTCGGAAATGAGCGGCGGAACGTAGCAGGTGTTGCCTTTGTAATGGTCAATGCCAAACTGAATGAACTTGGTGAGTTCAGACTTGTTCGGGTTTACGGGTTTTATGATAACAGCCATTGATGTTCTGAAATATATTATTTGTTTTAGTTTGTATCACTGCCCGGTATTATCCGTAACTTGCTCTGTATGAACTTGTTCTTCAGCGGAATTTTCGGAGATTCCTTTTGGTCCGTGTGAAGAGTTGAGGTAAGCAAGTCCGATAATCATAAGCGACAGGAATACGATTATTATGATGTATAATTTGTTGTTCGAGCGGTTGCTGAGAGCCATTTTGAGGTCCTGAATGTCGTGGTACCTTTTTTGGGGGTCTTGTGAAGTGCATTTTTTAGCCACTTGTCTCAGATGCAAGTTGTCTGATTTCATTGCGTCAAGCAGGAGGTTCAGTATGACGCCGAAATTGTAGATGTCTTCAGAGGCATCAGCGGCAGAGAGGCAATTTTTCTGGTCAAAGCCCACGTCAATCACCTTGAGGTTGTGAATATTTTCCGTAAAAATTATTCTTTCCGGTGTGATAGGGTGGTGGACTATGTGGTTCACCTGGATGTATTCCATAGCTTCCACAAGCTGGTGAATTACTTTGTTCAGAATGTCTTCCGTTATTTCGCCCTTGTCCAGGAGTTTTTTCAGTGAATCGCCATAGACGTCGTCTGTGATGATGCACATACCCAGCCCGGGCACTTCCTCAAAGTCGTTTATCATCACAATATTGGGGTGTGCGAGGTTATAACGCACGTCAAATTCCTTTTCAAGCATTTCACGGAAAATGGGGTTTTCACGGTATTCCGGCTTTAATGTTTTGAGCATCAGCCATTTGCCGAATTTCTTCGCCGTATATACGTGATAAAACTCTTCGTCCCATTCCGGGAGATGTTCTATTTCAGTCCATTTGGGTGTCTGCTGTTCGGGCATAAATATTGTGATTTTTAATTCGTTTAGAGTAGTGGAAGTGACATTCGTAAAGCACAACTTCACTTCATTTTACAAAGTTAAACAATTCACATCGCTTTGCAAAATTATTTTTTTAATTTTTGCTTTTGTTGTATGCAAAATTTATGCCGCAAAGTCTATAGAGCTTTCGTCACGGTGTTGATGAGATAAACGAGAAAAACCTCAACCCGAAAATCAGGTTGAGGTATCGTAGCCCATAGGAGAATCGAACTCCTCTTTCAAGAATGAAAATCTTGCGTCCTAG
>JBJECR010000131.1:0-6702 GCA_051871275.1 Muribaculaceae bacterium
GTGAAAATAGAACACCCGCTTCATTGCGTCCACCCGATAGCTGAATAGTTACGAGTAAGAGCCTGTTTCATAATAAATGTTAAAGCAGAGGCGGGCAGTCATTGAGCAGATTTGTTCGTGCTTATAAGGGCGTGTGGCGAGCCACATAACCGTTAAGCACGGACGAAGATGCCAATGAATGTCCGTGCAAAGGTATTTATCCTTGCATAAATAATTGAATTTAAGCGATTTTCTAAATGTGCTTTAATAAAAGCATCATGCACGCAAATTCTGCCATAATTTGTGCCGTGTGCAAAAATTGCTCGTAATTTCGTGCCAATCTCCGAAAATTATCAAGCCATGAAATTGTCCTTTCGACCACCCAACGCCCTTGAATCGGAATAAATTCCGATGTGCCAAAATTTGATTTAACACATTGAATATCAATTGATAACAAATCTTTAATCAATAAATTTATATTACTTTTATATCCATTATCTGCTTTTACAATTTCAATATTGGGAAAATTGATTTTTGTTTTTGAAATGAGTGCGGCAGAAACTTTTGAGTCGTGAATATTTGCCAATAAACAGTTTGCCACGCCCCATAATAATCCGGCAATAATCGCCATTGGCATCCTGTCTTTAGCAGATACACAAGTCTTTCTAAATTGCTGATTTTAACATGAATATTATTGTTTTTGAAATACTTTTTTAGCCATCTTTTTTGAGCAGATGTGAGCAAATTTTTCTTCATTGCAATTCAAATTTTCAAGAATAACAATTATTGAAGAAAAATGTGCTGCCCTGTCGCATATTTTGGGCGATTTTCGCTTTTCGCCGCAGTCACATAGCTCGCTATGCTCCTTTGGCTCAAAACAAAACTCGCCTCAAACTATGCAACCTCTGCTTTTAACATTTATTATGAAACAGGCTCTAAAACGAGAATAGAAATGTGCTATTTCGGATATGCCACGCGGACGTGGTACATAGTGCGGAGTCGAGAGATAAAGGATTCCTTTATAAGGTGAATGTCTCGGAAAGAGATAGGGGATTCGTTGTGAAGTCCGGCAACTATTTGCGAGTCTATGATATTATTGACGAGTGAAATAATAGCTTCTTTAGAGTGGTCTGTCATAGAGCGGGATGCAGCTTCCACGGAGTCTGCCATCATAAGGATAGAAGCTTCACGAGTTGTGGGGTTTGGTCCGGGGTATGTGAAAAGCGAGAGGTCAATATCCTCATCCGGGTGTTGCTTTTCATACATTTTGTAAAAATATTTTGTGACACCTTTACCGTGGTGCTGGCAAATCATATCTTTGAGAACTTGCGGAAGTTTGTGTTCGGAAGCAAGTTTCAGCCCGTCTGTGACGTGTCGAATGATGATGCCGGCACTCTGAATAGGATTCAGCGCGTCGTGAGGGTTCACGCCATGTTGGTTTTCCGTGTAAAATGCGGGGTTTACGGATTTACCTATGTCATGGTAAAGTGCACCGGCACGCACAATAAGTACGTTTGCATCTATTTTCTGTGCGGCACCGCTGGCAAGTGTGCTCACCGACATGCAGTGCTGGAATGTGCCGGGACATTCTTCGGAAAGATTGCGGAGCAGAGGATTGTTTATGTCGCAAAGTTCCACAAGTGTTACCATTGATGTGAGTCCGAAAATTTTCTCGAATATGAAAATGAGAATGTAGGCAAATGAGATGAGTACGGCATTTGCAAAGAAATAAAGGATGATTCTCCAGATGCCGGAGTCAATGGTTCCGGTTTGCATCAGTTCAAATGAGATGAACGCAATGGCGTATGTGATGAAAACCACGAGTGCCGTTTGGAGGAGCTGAGAGCGTTTTGTGAGTTCGCGGAGTGAGAAGATGGCGGCTATTCCTCCAAGAAGTTGCACCACTGCAAATTCAAGTGGTGAGGGTGCGAGGACGGAGCATAGGAGCACCTCGATAATATTGCAAAACTGTGCCGTGCGAGAGTCGAAAAACACTGTGAGCATTATCGGCAGAATTGCGAAAGGTATGATGTAAAGTCCTGTGGTGAAAGTTCTTGATGCTATTGCTGCTGCCACAAAAATGCCTACTACGGAGGTTATTATGGCGAGCATACGTTTTGGCGATTCAAATTCCTTTTTGCGATAAATGTAAAGGTAGAAATACAGTGCGGAGATGAGAATAATCACGTAGAGTGACTGTCCTGCCAGTGTATTGATGTCAGACGTTTGCTCGGCGAGGTCTCGTGATTCCAGGATTTGCTCGTAGGTGGTTAGGATAGAATAAATCTGCGGTGTCACTTTTTCACCGCGGTCCACGATTCTTTCGCCTTTTTGCAGCACACCTATAGCTGCCTCAACAGGCTGGAGCTGTTCGCGGTACAGTCTGTTTGTGGCGAGTGTGTCCGGGGTGATGTTTGGCAGGAGTTTGCCGGAAATATTGCTTTCCGAGATAGCCCGATGAATGTCGCTGTTTATGCCGAAAGTTTCATTGAGTTTGCTATATACTTCACGAGGAGTGACGAAAGAGGCTTTTCGGCGAGTGAGAGTATTGCCGGTGATGAAACGTACTTCGCTGATATTCTGTTGCTTAAGACTGTTTGAAACATCGGAGTCCACAACGCCTGTGGAGTATATTTTAGTCACTTCCTGTTTCAGCCGTGTTTTTTCTGCGGAAGAAATGCCTGTAAGTCCGTCTATATCTTCGCTGATGAGGGTAATAACATCGTTGTTTTCCTTGAAAATAGGGAGAAACTCTTTGTTTATGGAGTCTATTTTTTCAGCCTTAGATATAGAGTCCGGGTAAATGGGAATATCAAAGGGAGCAGTGAGAAGCTGATGTTCCCACGGCCTATTCAGGTGATAAGATAGCATAGTGTCACTTCTGTGGGGGTAGAACGCTATTGCTATCAGTGCGGCGGCAATGAAAATCAGGCTGCGGAGAAAGTTTTTCTTATTCATGGTTTGGAGAAGGAGGCGAGTGTGAATTAGTTTATGCGTGAAACGGTTTGTACACCGTTGATAGTCTTGACTTTAGAGCAAAGGTCGTTAGCTATTTCGCTGTCTGCCACGTTAATCCATAGGTCGCAGTGGAAAACTTCTTTTTCCGCTTCGATGTCCAGTTTGCGGATATCTATGGCGAGGTGAGAAGAAATCATGGACGTTAATTCCTGGAGTATTCCGAATCGGTCTATGCCTTCAATATGTATTCTTGCCAGGAAAGAGCCGGTCTGCACGTCCCAACGGGTGGAAACTATTCTTGGACCGTAACTTGACTTGAGTGCCATTGCACGAGGACAGTCTATGGAGTGCACTTCCACTTCGTTGTCATCGTTGATGAATCCGAGTACTGAATCGCCGGGGATAGGAGAGCAGCAAGATGCGATTTTGAAATTTGCACCGGCTTCGTCTCGGTGAAGGACGTATGTTTCCTTCACGTTTATATGCGGTTTTTCCTTGGCCGGTTCCGGTTTGGCTTTCTTTGAGCGGAAAAGCATGCGTGAGAGGAACGATTCATTTTGCTTTTTGACGAGTTTCACGGTGTAGTCGTCAAGCGTGATTTCATCGTTACCTATTTTATAATAAAAATCGTCACGGTTTTGTGCCTTATAGTTGCCAATAAGTTTGGTGAAAATTTCGTTTGTTTCGTTTATGGCGTTATCGTCAAGGAATTTGAGGTAAAGTTCTCTACCACGAGCAATTATGGGCTTCATAGCGTGGCTTAAGGCTTGACGCAGACCTGTTTTAGCCTTAGCTGTCACGAGGAAAGAACTCCACTCTTTTCGTGGCATTTGCGATTGTGATGTGAGGATTTCCACTTGGTCTCCGCTGGTAAGTTTATGGCTCAGCGGCACTAATTTATGGTTTACTTTTCCGGCAATGCAGTGTGCACCAAGTTCGGAGTGCAACTCAAAGGCAAAGTCCAGCACAGTGGCACCTGCAGGGAGGTTTAGCAGTTCGCCTTTGGGCGTAAACACCACAATTTCAGAGGCAAAGAGGTTGAGTTTGAGAGTATCCAGAAAGTCAATGGCGTTCGGGTTAGGGTCGTCCAGAATGTCCTTAATGGTTTGGAGCCAGGCACTGAGTTCGCTTTCTTCCTCACCTTCACCTATTTTGTATTTCCAGTGAGCGGCAAACCCTTTTTCCGCAATCTCGTCCATACGGCGAGAGCGGATTTGAATTTCCACCCAGTTACCGTCCGCACCCATCACAGTCATGTGTAACGCTCTGTAACCGTTAGCTTTAGGCTGGTTAATCCAGTCGCGAGTGCGAGTAGGGTGCAGCTTGTAGATTTTGGAAATCATATTGTAGATGTTCCAGCACATCATACCTTCCTGAGCAGGGTCGTCACATTCAAATACTATACGCATGGCATATAGGTCATATACCTCTTGGAAAGGAACGTGCTTTTTTATCATCTTGTTCCAGATGGAATAAACGGACTTCATTCTTGCTTTAGCTTCAAACGTAAGTCCCATAGCCTCAAGCCCTTCCACGATAGGAGTGGAGAAATCCGTGTACACTTCACGGCGTTTTTCTTCAGATTTTTTTATCTGTTCCGTGATGTGAGCGTATTCATTAGGGTGTTCGTATTTGAAAGCGAGGTCTTCAAGTTCCGTTTTTATGGCAAAGAGTCCGAGTCGGTGAGCGAGTGGAGCATAGATGTAAAGCGTTTCTCCGGCAATTTTGTACTGTTTGGCAAGAGCCATAGAGCCGAGAGTACGCATATTGTGGAGCCTGTCTGCCATTTTAATGAGCACCACGCGAATGTCTTCCGACATTGTGAGGAGCAGTTTGCGGAAGTTTTCCGCTTGTGCAGAGGCTTTTTCGCCGAAAATACCACCGGAAATTTTAGTGAGTCCGGCTACGAGTTGTGCAATTTTAGGGCCGAAATTGTTTTCGATGTCCTCCACGGTGTAGTCCGTGTCTTCCACCACGTCGTGGAGCAGAGCGGCACAAATGGAGGTAGAGCCGAGACCTATTTCCTTACTTGCAATTTGAGCCACGGCAATAGGGTGGAGGATGTAAGGTTCTCCGGAGCGTCGGCGTATTCCCTTGTGTGCTTCCTTGGCAAAAGCGAAAGCACGTTTGATGATTTCCACTTTTTTGCGGTGGTTGCTATTGATGTAGCCGGTGAGAAGTTCATTGAAAGCGTCCTCAATCATCTTCTCTTCTTCTTCCGGAGTTTTATTGTACTCGTTCATACCTTAGGACTGTGCTTTTTGGATAATACTTTTTCTCAATAAGCAAAATTACATACATTTTTTTAAATTTTATGTATTTTTTAAGATAAAAAAATATAGGCTGCAATATTTTTTGATGTAATATGCGGTTATCTGCGGTTATGGATAAGTGGGTGACGTGGTTATCGGTAGTGCGGACAGCCTGCCACCACTGCCGGGGTGGAAATGTCCGCCTTTGGTCATCGTCTCTGCCGGTGGCGGAGTGGTGGAAGGAATGAAAAAGAGACTGTCTAACAAGTTTGGGCAGTCTTTTTTTATAGTTTCAACAGGTTAAAAAAAATAAGAGGCTGTCTAACTTTGGTTGTTAGACAGCCCCCTCGGAGCCTCGTTGCTCCGTGTGAATTTTAAGGGTAATTTTTTGTTAATTTCTTGGTAACCGAGAGGGGACATTCAACCCATCCCGGCTTTTCCGTGGTTCCCCACGAATTATGGTTTTTATTTGTCCATATCAACATCTGAGTTGCCACCGTCAACGAAGTCGTCAACAGTTACACTAAGTGTGATAGGTGTGAGTACCTGGTCGTTATTTTCGGGATTATAACCGCCATTGCCTGATTCAGTGAATGTGAAGGTGTAAACGTAGCGCTTGCCTTGTTCCCATTCGGTGTTAGGAAGTTTTACAGCAATGTCTTTTGCACCATTTTTACCCCAAACTGCAACATCAGTGCTTTCTGCATAATCTGTACCTGCAACATTGAAGATTTGGCAAGTAAGGATAAGATAAGCACCGGTGGTTGTCTCATAATCTGTCTTCCCTTCATTCATTAATGCGTCTGTGCCATTCCAAAGTTTAGTATCTTGGTCTGTACCAAATGATTGAGGCAATACATAAAGAGTGTTAGGGTTGTATTCTTGATTAGCAGGGTCGGTAACTGTGAGACTTACGGTATTGCCATTTCCAGGAACCTCTTTAACTTCTTTATTATCATCATTGATTGCAGTTGCAGCATCTTTAAGTGTAGAAATAGTGTATTGCGCAGCACCGGACTTGTCTGACCATTTGCCTTGATTGTTAATTGTAGTATTTCCAGGAAGTGTGGTGTTTTTACCATCTCCTTCAGTTGGTGTTCCTACATAAGAAGTTTTGGTAGAAGCAACAGGCAAAGCAAATGTACCGTTGTTCTTAACATTCATAACCTTAACACCGGTAACTTTTACATGGATTTTTGAATTCTGATTCTTTGCTTGGAACTCAATTTGTGAAAGTGCATGGCGGAAGTTAAGAGTTGTGGTAGTTTTTGTTGCCTGTTCAGGTGTAACAGCATACATAAAATCTTTTTGTGCACCAGGAGTTGCTTCAACTTGATAATTAGATACAGTTAATGCACCTTCTGTGCTTGTTGGATTTTCCTTCCAAGTAGGAGTTCCTTGTCCATTTACTATTGCAAAGAAGTCCAATGAGCCGCTTTGTGGCCAATAGCGTTTTGTGGATACTGTTTCTTTGAGTGTGTCTAAGAAAGGGTTCAAAAAAGGACCAGCCAAA
>JBJECR010000132.1:0-29377 GCA_051871275.1 Muribaculaceae bacterium
CAAAATATTTATCTATTTGACAAATAATCAGTTAACTATTTGTAGAATATCCCTAGCTAAAGTAGCTAAGATAGCTATTTTTTGTCAGTTCCCCGGGAATATCTCCAGTGTGTCAAGCTTGTCTTTTTCCAATTGGGCTTTTAGGGCTTCAATGTCCTCAAATTTCCGCTCATCACGGAGACGGCTGACAAAAGAGAGCGTGATTCTATTGCCATAAAGTTTTTTATCAATGCCGATAATGTGTGCTTCTATAGTGACATTGGAGTTTTTGCCGTCTATCGTCGGGCGTGTGCCAATGTTTACCATTGCGGGGTGAATGCTGTGGTCTTTAAGCATGGCACGGCAGGCATAAACGCCATTGCCGGGAATGATTTTTTCTCTTACTACTTTAATATTTGCCGTAGGAAAACCTATTGTGCGACCTACCTGCTTGCCAAACACCACTTTACCCTCAAGCGAAAATTCATATCCGAGCAGATGATTTGCCGAGCAGATTTCGCCTGCCATTATGTGTTCGCGGATAATCGTGGAATTTACTTTTGTGCCGTCAACAAAGTATTCCGGCATACGGATTATTTTCACGCCCTCACTTTTTCCTATTTCCACGTAGTCGTCAAAAGTGAGAGAAGTGTCGCTGCCAAAGCGGTTGTTAAAGCCTAAAATCAAGGTTACCACATTGAATTCATCTCTCAAGTATTGAATGTATTCTTTTGCTGTCATTGCCCTGAGAAGACTATTGAACGTTGTGGTATGCACATATCGCACGCGGCACATAAATAGCCTTTGGCTTTTTTCTTCCGGTGTGGAGATGAGTTTTGGTGCTATGCCGGTAATCACGGATGCCGGGTGGTTTGCAAATGTCACCGCGAGTGTACTGCACCCGCTTTTTTCGGCTTCTTCCCTCATGTGACGAAGGAGGTCTTGGTGACCGAGATGGACACCGTCAAACATTCCTATTGTGGCAACTACTTTCTCCATGGAGTTCTAAGGTAATAAATCCATAAATTCCGTTCCCGGTGCCACAAGAGCTGTTTTGAAACCGAGTTTTGAAGCAGCATCAATGTTTGCTTGTGAATCATCAAAAAAGAGCGTTTCTTCAGGCTTGATGCCGAGATTTTTCACCACTGCGTGGAAAATTTTTGAATCAGGTTTGGCACTTTTAGCCTCAAAAGAAGTCACGATACCGTCAAAATAGTAATTCATATCTTTGCCGAGTTTGCGAAACTCTTCACTTATTCTGCTGTTCCACATTATAGGGTTCGTATTGGAAAGCATGTATATACCGTATTTTTCGTGAAGTTTTTCCAGCGCTTTCAGCCTTTCTTCAGGTATTCCGAGTAGAAATTGGCAGAAAGCATTGTCTATTTCACTGTCTGTGACCGGATTAGGAATAAATTTACGTATTTCGCAGCGAAATTCCTCCTCGCTTATCAGTCCTTCTTCCAGTTTGAGGAAAGGACCTGTCTGTGCATAGTCGCCAAGGAAAGAATCCGCATCTTTCATGCCTATTTTAATGAGTGCGTCAACGGCATTTTGTCGGCGGATATTCATTATCACTCCGCCCAAGTCGAATAGCAAGTTTTTTATCATTTTATTATTTTTTTGTCTGTTTAATACGTTGAATTTCAGTTTTTTATCTTTTTTATCACCGTCAGTCCGTCACGCAGAGGAATTATCACGGTCTCAAGCCTGGGATCCGCCGCTACGGCATCGTTAAATTCCGCAATGCCAAGTGATTGCGGGTCGTGATTGGCTGCAGTATCCGTTATTTTGCCGTCCCAGAGCGTGTTGTCTGCAATGATGTAGCCGCCGAGGTTCACTTTTGCAAAAACCTCGTCGAAATATTTTTTGTAAATTCTCTTGTCGGCATCAATGAAAACCATGTCGAAAGTGTAGGGGAGTGACTTTATGATTTCCATTGCATCACCGATGTAAAGGTGGATTCGCTCCGAATAGTCTGACGACTGAAAGAGCTTTGACAGATGTTCTTCCAGTTCGTCTTCCACCTCAATGGTGTGCAGGTGAGCGTCTTCGGGCATTCCTTCCGCCATACATAGTGCGGAATAGCCGGTAAATGTGCCGAGTTCCAAAATCTGTTTGGGGCGAATCATCTGCGTGAGCATTTTCAGTATTCTGCCCTGCAGATGTCCGGAGCACATGCGGCTGTAAAGGAAATGCAAGTGCGTGTCCCTGTCAAGTTTGGCAAGGATTGGCGGCTCGGGGGATATGTGGCTCAGTATGTAATCTTCCAGTGTGCCGTCTGCCATGGCTAAGAGTCTCTAAAAATTGAGAATTGCTTCCACTGCCAGGCGATAGCTGTCCACACCAAAACCTGCTATTACACCGCGACATACGGGTGAGATGAGCGATTTATGGCGTATTTCCTCGCGTGCGTGAACGTTTGAGATGTGCAATTCCACAACAGGCACTTTTATTGCGGCAATAGCGTCTGCAATAGCAAGTGATGTGTGGGTGTATGCTCCGGCATTGAAAGCAATGCCTATATAGTCGCTGTCAAAGCCCACTTCGTGAAGAATGTCAATAAGTTCACCTTCGCAGTTGCTCTGGTGGTACTCTATTTCCACGCCCGGAAATCTTTCGCAAAGACCGTCTATCACGTCATTCATCGTGGTGTAGCCATATATTTCCGGCTCTCTTTTTCCCAGGAGGTTCAAGTTTGGACCATTGAGTACGAGAATCTTGTTCATAATGTTGTTTTTGTGTTGAGAATTAGTTTTTTACGGATACTACTTTTGTGGGAGGCATCTCTGCGTTTCTGCTCTCCACGGCATCAATAAGCTCGTGTGCAAGGTGCATAAATGCCTGTGCGGAAACAGTGTCACCGAGTGCTACGGGCTGTCCGCTATCGCCTCCTTCGCATATTTTCATCACCACCGGGATTTGTCCCAATACTCGCACTCCGTTTTCTTCTGCGAGTTTCACCGCACCTTCTTTGCCGAAGATGTAGTATTTCTCTTCCGGGTGCAGTTCCGGTGTGAACCATGCCATATTTTCCACCAGTCCGAGGATTGGCACATTTATTCTTTCGTCACGGAACATTGCTATTCCTCTGCGTGCGTCTGCCAGTGCCACTTGCTGAGGCGTGGATACTACCACTGCCCCCGTGATTCCGAGTGTTTGCACAATGGTTAGGTGGATGTCGCTTGTTCCCGGAGGCATATCTATGAGGAAATAGTCCAGTTCTCCCCAGTCACCTTCCGTAATTAGCTGTGTGAGTGCTCTGGAAGCCATACCTCCACGCCATACCTGTGCAGAATCCGCATTCACGAAAAAGCCTATAGATAAGAGTTTTACACCATATTTTTCTTCCGGAATAATAAGGTTTTTGCCGTTCACTTCGTGGATGTAAAGTTCAGCACCTTCCACGCCGAACATTTTTGGTACTGATGGTCCGAAAATGTCTGCGTCAAGCAATCCCACTTTGTAGCCTTCTCTTGCGAGTGCCACTGCCAGGTTTGCCGCTACTGTGGATTTGCCCACACCACCTTTGCCGGATGATATGCCGATGATGTTTTTAACGTTTTTCAGCGGTTTTTCCGGTGCCGGTTCCTCATGACGGAATTTCACTCCGATATTTCCTTTTATCTCCACGTCCGGTGCAACGTATGTCAGTATTGCCGCTTCCGCCGCTTTTACGAGTGACTTGATAAAAGGGTCTGTGGCACGTGGAAAAATCAGTGAGAAAGACACTTTTCTGCCTTCAATGCGGAGGTCGTCCTCCACCATTTCGGATTCCACAATATTCTTGCCTGTTCCTGGATAGCGTACATTTGCAAGAGCATCAAGGATGAGTTTGGGGTATAATGGTTGTTGCATAATAGTTTTATTTTTTAGGACTTGCAGGGATTTCAAATATTTAATTTTTTTTTCGTGTTGCGAAGTCCTGATTTTTATTTAAAAGTAACTTTAGGGTTGCAGAGTTCCGGGCATTGAAGTTCTCCGCGAGAAAAACTGCGGTATGTATCCTCTTCTATTTCCACATCCGGCTCCGTAAGGTTCAGCGGTTGCGGCAGGGGGAATGCGATGTATTTTATTGTTAAACCTCTGTCAAGCCATTGTTGTTCATAGAAAGTCTTGATATTTAGTATTTCTCTGTCACCCGCAGCCTCAGGGTTGGCATATAAGTCCTTTGTGTCTGCAATAGTTTTGATGCCGTTTGTTTCAGCAAGGATATGCGTGTAAGTGTATAAAAACGGGCTGTCGGTTTTGAGGTGGATTATTCCTTCCGGCTTCAGAACTTTGCTGTAAAGATTCAGGAAAGTGGTGGAAGTGAGGCGTTTACGCACTCTTTTCATCTGCGGGTCCGGGAATGTAATCCAGATTTCGTCAACTTCTCCGGGTTCAAAAAATCTGTCCAGCACTTCAATGTTTGTACGCAGGAAAGCGGCATTTTTAAGGTCCGATTCGGCACGCTGTTTTGCACCTGTCCACATTCGTGCTCCTTTTATGTCTATACCGATAAAATTCTTGTCAGGAAACATTTTTGCAAGCCCGATAGTGTATTCGCCTTTGCCGCAACCGAGCTCAAGCACAATGGGATTATCGTTAAAAAACACTTCCTCGTGCCATTTGCCTTTCAGCGGGCATGTTTCACTGCTTATAACGGAAAACGGATACTGGTAAACACCCGGCAGTGTTTCCATTTCTTTGAATTTTTTCAGTTTATTTTTTCCCATTTTGTAATCTTGAGTTTTAAGGTTACAAATTTACTGATTTTCTTTGGAATAAGAGCATAAATAAAGATAACATTGAGATATATCCGGTTAGAAATTCTTTCTTTTACTTCTGTATTTCTGGTTTGGGTCATTTGGCTTTTCCGGAATTGTGCGTTCCAAGACTCCGATTTCAATTAAGGAAGAAATATATTTTTTTCTGTTTTTAGTTTGATTGGAGATTCCTAAACGATTCATAATCTCTTGTGCTGTTCGTGGAATGGTACAGAAATTTCTGATGTCTTCTTCTTTTTTAGTAAGTTTGCGGAAAGATGATATACCAAAATCTTGGTTACTGTTTACGTGAACTTGGTTACCTGTATTATCCTCTTTATATGAATCTTGATTACTATTAATGGTAACTAAGTTACTTTGATATTCATCTTGGTTACTTTTGCGTGGAATAGTAATAACAAACTCATTAGAGGAATGGGTAACATCTTTAGAATCATTGAAGAATATAGTGTCGGGACTATATTCAAGTGCACGTCTTACTCCACTTCCGGCACCGGTATATGGCAATAAATAGTTTGCATTAGTGAATAAAAAGGTATTTCGAGGTATAGAAGTACCCTTTTTAATGTCTTCAATTGAGAGTCCATTAGGTAAAGCACCGGGACTGTGAATTTCAATGCGATTGTCAAAAATGAAAATTCTGATGGGAGCTTTTATATTAAGAGAACGATGAACGAGTGCATTTACAATATATTCCGTTAGACATTCGTATGGAATCTCTAATTCTCCAAGCGTGTTAAAATCTTTTTTTACTTGAATTTTCCGAAGATTGCGAGTTAAGAAACTCATAATAGTTCTGAATTGGTGGAGAATGTTTCCTTCAATCTCCATATCATGAAGTTTATCTCTAAATTGTGTGCCTCCTACTGAGTTTCCAATATAGCTAATGCATTTTGCCGTCATTGTGGGAAGCCAACGCTGAGTATGCTTGCCAAATAAAACCATAGCTGCAACCGTAATCTGACCATCAGGTCGGATAAAGCGAAGATTACTTAGCAGTTTTTCAATAGTGATGCCTTTTATGATAAAATCTGCTATTGTGTTAAGTGAATAATCCTTAGTATTCAGTTCATCTATGTTTTTACCTTTAAATACCGGAGAAAATCTATTTATCAAGTATAATTTGATAGTGTCTGCATCAAGGTCTTCTATTGTTGCATTCTGAACAGATGCTTCATCGGGACTGAAACTTCCACTTTCAGCCATCATTTCTGCCAATTCTGAGTTGTCAAATACTTTGCGTTTGTCTGCACCATTTTTTATCCAAATAATGCCTTTATTATCATGATAGGGTTTGTTTTTCCCTTCAGGAATAGTTGCAACCACAACTCCTCCGCCTTGTGTTGTTACATTTTCAATATCAATGAGTATGTTTGGAATAACATTCTCTGAAGCGATACTTGTCAGTAGGTTCGTTGTTTCTTGCAATTCAAGATAGGATAAGGAATTTATAGTTCCAGATTTATCATTAATACCTACAATGATTTGTCCTCCTCGGGAATTGCTAAAAGCAACCATCTCACAGCCAATTTCGTAACGGTCAAGAATTCTCTCTTTGAACTGTACTTTCCCGCTTTCAGCCAGTTTGCATTTCTTTAATAGGTCTTGCTCTGTCATATAAATTTTAATGTTTGAATGCAAATTTACAAATATTTTTGAAACATGCTCTTAAAATAGTGCTAATAATAAAAAAGGTTGCACGGAAAATGCAACCTTTTATGTGTGGAGTATGTGGCTCTAATTATTTCTTTTGGAGTCTTGAGAGATAAATGGCATAGATAAACATGTATGCCGTGAGGGCTACAGGAAGCCAGAAACTGTTGATGATTGAATTGTTTGCAATGACACCTTGGATTGTCGGGAAAATACCGCCACCGCATACCATTACCATGAAAAGACCGGAGGCTACGGCTGTGTATTTGCCAAGTCCTGTTACTGCAAGGTTGAAAATAGCTCCCCACATTACTGATGTGCAAAGACCGCAGAGTATAAAGAATACTGCGTTCAATGGAATTTGTACTACACTGAATTCAAGCGTTTTTGAGTCAAAACCGATGAATGGTACTACGGATTCTTCGCATTTGATTCCTGCTATCATAAGGCATATTGCTACGGCTGTGGTTACGGCAAGCATTGTGCGGCTTGATACTTTTGAACCTATCATACCGCCCACAAGACGTCCCACAAGCATCAAGAGCCAATAAAGACCTACTACCGTGCCGGCAATAGCTGCTATTATTTCCTGTGGATTATTTTCTTTTACAAGTTCACTCTTGTCCAGATATTGAAATCCCCAGTTTGCGATACCTACTTCCACTCCTACATAGCAGAATATTGCCAGCATACCGAATGAAAAGTTAGGAAATGAAAATGCACCTGAGATTTTGATATCTTCTTGTTTTTGACCGAGTGTAGGGCTTTCCGGAAGTTTTGAGAAATACAACACCAGGAAGGCTGCTGCGAAAATTCCCATTGCAAGGAAGAATACCGGATTTGCAGATGAAATTGTGCTTGCAGAGCCGCCAATGAGTCCGCCCACAATTACCGGAGCAAGTGTTGCACCAAGGGAGTTGCAAGAGCCGCCGAACTGTACGAGTTGGTTGCCCTGATTTGGTGTGGAACCGAGGCTGTTAAGCATCGGGTTTACTACTGTATTGAGCATACACATAGAGAAGCCGGCGATAAATGCTCCAAGAAGGTAGATTGCAACAGCGGTTGTGTTGTCTGCTATAAAGCCGGATAGATATGTCACTGCCACTCCTGTGAAACCTACTGTCACTGCTGCAAGTGCAGTGTAGCGATAGCCTTTTTTCTGGAGAATGATTCCGGCAGGAAGTCCCATAAAGGCGTATGCGATAAAGTTTGCAAATGTTCCGAGCTGTGACATGACGGTGTTGCCACTGCTCATGCTTTCAATTACTTTACCTAATGGGTTTTGGTAGCCTGTTACGAATGCAATCATGAAGAATAATGCAAACATGATTGCGATAGGCAATGCATAGCTTTTCTTTGCCTGTTCTTGTTTTGTTTTTTCGTTGTTCATGATAGGTGAAAAATTTGTTGTTATTTTGGTTAGTTATTGGGTTATTCAGTAATTTCTTGCACCGAAGATGTCCGTGCCTATTCTCACCATATTGCTGCCTTCTTCTATTGCAATATCGTGGTCGTCGCTCATACCCATGGAAATGGTGTCAAAGCCGAGTAAGTCCGGGCATATTTGCAGAATAGTGTCAAATGTAGCTTTTATGGCTGCAAAATCATGGCGGATTCTGGCAGTGTCGTCTGTGTTTGATGCCATTCCCATCACTCCGCATATATGCGTGGAAGTGAGTGATTCATAGCCTTTTGCACGAAAATAGTCTAAAAGTTCTTCCGGAGTGAATCCGAATTTTGTTTCTTCCTGTGCCACATGAATCTGCATCAGCACGCGTGTGATTATTCCCTTTTTGCGAGATTCTTCGTCTATCATTTGCAGAAGACGTACGGAATCCACGCTCTCGATAAGTGCAGCGTTTCCAACCAGTGCTCGGACCTTGTTTGTCTGCAAATGTCCTATAAAGTGCCACTGTATGTCGCTTGGCAGTGTCTCTTTTTTTGCCGCCAATTCCTGCACTCTGCTTTCGCCGAAAATGCGTTGCCCGGCATCGTAGGCTTCACGGATATTTTCCGCAGGGTGAAATTTAGACACTGCCACGAGCTTAACTCCCTTAGGGTCAAGTTTTTCATGAAACTCTTTTATGTGGCTTGCTATAGACATGATGGGAAAATATAGTTTTTATCCTAACTTGGCATCAAAAACGTCCATCAGCATAGTTTCCGTGATAGACTGTATTTCATAGTCTGCAAGTGTGGATTTCATTCCTTCAAGGAGATTGTCGTAAGCACCTTTGAAGTCGCTGCCTGCCACAAGCATTTGGGTAACGGATTTTTTCTCTACTGCAGTTTTTTCGTCAATAGTGATAAATGCCACTTTCACAAGGTACCAGCGGTCTGCACTGTCATCGCGAAAAATTTCTGCAATTTTGGAGCGTTTTACAGCGGAAACGGAAAATTCTCCGGAGATGAAAGGTTTCATTTCTTCAATTATTCTTGCTTCAGCTTCCGTGAAAGAGAGTGCGTCAACGAGGTATGGTTCAGTAACTTTTTTTACTGCACCGTTTTCTTGCATTTTATCGTAGCGAATTTTACATTCAAACCAGTTTGCCATATTATTTATGTATTTTTTTGAGTGTTATAGTTGATTTTTGTTTTGCTTTACAAAAGTAATATTTTTTTGCCAAATCAAAGGTATTATTATTTATAAAAATAGATTGTCAAGAGTAACTATAGATTGGAAAACACCACTATTCTTACATTCTTCGGAAGCAGAGGTGGCAATTAAGGTTAGGTGGACTGTTTTGTTGGGATACAAGTTTTCTATTTCATTTTTTCTATGTTCCAATATCTCTTCATATTTTTTGGTAAGTGTAAATGCCTGTTTTGTAAATTTTATTTCGCAGAGATTTATCACATCGTCTGCACGATTTATTATCAAATCTATTTGTGCCCCGTAGTTTTCTCCGTCTCCTGTGATGACGTATGAAGATTCTTCACTTGATACACCTCCTATCTGCAGTGTTTGCTTTATTTGCATGATATGTTGCAAACATACGTCTTCAAAAGCCAGTCCACGCCACGAAGCTATTTCGCTTTCTTTTAAGTGGTGTTGCCAATAGTCTGTTTCCGTGATTTTCTTATTTTGCTTGAAGTGAAGCCAAAACAGGCAAAATGGGTCTATGAGTTTATAGTATTCTTCCCGCTTTTTTGAGGCGAAAGGAATATACTTGATAATAAAATCACTACATATCAGTGCCTTAAGAAGTTTAGAAAAATCTCCATTTGGATTTAGTCCTGTGGCGTTTGCTATTTCACTGCGAGTTAGACCTTTGTGGCGTTTGCCCAATGCGTTTACGATGCTCATACATGCCTCAGCATTATCAAAAATGGAATTGAAAAGTCGTGTAAACTCATCACCGAGTTTGGCCCGTTTGCAGAAAAACAGCTCGTCAATGTTTTGTGCAAGGCTCAGTGATGGATTGAAATAATTCATATAAAAGGGTATTCCTCCCATAATCATATAAGCCTGTGCTACATTGTATCGCGACATTTTAATTCCTCGGCTCAGATAAAAGTCTTCACATTCTTTTAGTGTGAAAGGAGATAATTTAAGTTCTCCTGTGAGCCTGCCATATAGTCCGCCTTTATTGTTTATGAGGTTGTCCAGCATCCATGATGTCCCGGAACCGCAAACCACAAAGCAGAGTTGATGCTGCGTGTTGCCCCATCCGTTCCAAAAAGCCTCCAAAGCTGTCATAAAACCACTTCTGGCTGTGTCCATCCATGGTAATTCGTCTATAAATACCACCTGGCGAGTGCCGTTATCTTTGTTTTCCAGCAGCTGCTCAAGCATAAAAAAGGCTTCCATCCATGTTTTAGGGCATTGTCCTCCCTCCATTCCGTTTCTTATTAGTGAGAAATAGAAATTTTCCAGTTGGTCTTTGAGTGACACTTTGCGTGTCCTGTCGTAAGGAGAGAGTCCTGTGTGGTGAAATGCCATATTATCGCGGAAAATCTCATTTATCAGAAATGTCTTTCCCACGCGTCTTCTGCCATAGACTGCTATAAACTCGGCTCTGCCGCTATTCAAGTGTCTCTTCAGTTCCGCAATTTCTTTTTGTCTGCCAATAATAGTACACATAGTATTTGATTTTTGTATGATGCAAAATTACAAATATTTTTTTGAAAATGCTGTATAAAATTGGCTTTATTTCGCTAAAAGTGCTTATTTTTATGGTCTGTAGCGGAATAAGACGATTTTTATCTCAAATTTAACGGTGTTTAACAAATGGTTTTATGAATTTCAATTGAACAAAATCGCCATTATGAATTATGCATTATGCATTATGCATTAATTAGAGGTTAAAAGCAAGAAAGCCATACCGGATTTCCGATATGGCTTTCTGTGTAGTCGTCAAGTAGCAACTGCGGTGCAGTATTACTTTCTGATACCAAGCTCTTTTTGAGCGATAATCGCACGGTAGCGGTTGATGTCTTTTCTGATAAGGTAATCAAGAAGACGGCGACGCTTACCTACGAGTTGCTTAAGAGCGCGAGCAGTTGTATAATCTTTGTGATTTGACTTGAGGTGTTCAGTCAAATGAGCAATACGAACCGAGAACAATGCAATCTGTGCTTCAGGTGAGCCAGTGTCAGTCTTACCCTTACCGTATTTCTCAAAGATTTCTACTTTTTCTTCAGAATTCAAGTACATTCTTTTAGAGTTTTTGTAGTGTTAATAAATATTATTATGAAAAGCGGCACAAAGGTACGCATTTTAGGCGAGATTGCCAAATTTGTACCGTGCTTTTTTGTTTCAGAACTTCAGAAACTGCTTTTTTTTATAGCGGTTTCTGACTTTTGTTAGTCAAGGTTCAGTTTATCTTTGGCAGGGTTGCGATAGAAAATCTTGCCTTCGATGTATTCCTGAGTAGCTATAAGAGTTGGCTTTGGAAGCCTTTCGTAATAGCGAGAAATTTCAATTTGTTCGCGGTTTTCAGTCACTTCTTCAAGGTTGTCTGTGGAAGTGGTGAATTCCTGGAGTTTGCGTTCAAGGTCGTGCTTCATTTCAAGTGAAATTTGGTTTGCACGTTTAGCAATGATGCAAACTGTTTCGTAAACGTTGCCTGTATCGGCAGAAAGGGCAATCATGTCACGAGTGACAGTGTTCAATGGAGCGTTAGTTTTCTTGTAGTCCATGTTTACTTATAAAATTATTTAGTCTTTTACGTATTTTTGTGCAATTCTAAGGATGTTGTCTGCTTCTGTTCTGTTTTCACCATCGGGATAGTTGTTGATGAAACTGTAGTATTCGTCTATAACTTCGCGGAAGCGGTCAACTTTTTTCTCTTCAACACTCAGTGATGCTATTTGGTAGCGAGATTTGAGGATGAGCATTTCGAGCTGTTCTTTGTATTTGGAGTAGGGATATTCCTTGATAGCGTTTCTTGCCGTGATTATGGCTGCTTCATAGTTGTTTCCCATATAAGTTCCGAGGTTGTAGTAAAGCTGAGCGTTTTGGAGTTCTTTGAGTGTGAGTTTGTCTTGCATCTCAAAGATAGCATTTTGTGCTATGGAAACTTTGTCGCTCTTTGGGAAATAGTCCAGAAATGCTTGCAGTTCCTCTATCGCTTTCACGGTGTAGGTTTGGTCCAGCTGCGGGTCCGGAGAGTCCAGGTAGTAACCGTAACCGGCAAAGAAACGAGCCATTTCCGTGTATTTGCCTTTCGGGTAGCGATTGTAGTATGTTTGGAAATATGCCGTAGCATCGTAGTATTCTTTATTTTCGTAGTGGCTCATTGCAAGGAGGTAAAGCGATTCTTCTGCTTTGTCCGAGCCTTTGAATACGGTGACAACATCTTTAAGCAATGTTGCTGCCTGTGCATATTTTTTTTCTTCAAATGCACGTTTTGCGTATTCAAATTTATAGTTATAGTCATTGCTTTTAAGCACCTTTTGGTATTCTCCGCAAGATGTCATTGTTGCAATGGCTATAATTGATAATATGAGAGAGAATATTTTATACATATAAAAACTACATAATTCGTTACGAACTGCAAAGTTAGTGATTTTTTTGCAGTTCGTGGCGAATTATTTGAAAATATTTTTTGTTAAACTTGCTTAAGAACCGAATTTTGTCAATTTTTTGCACTAAATCCGGGGGTCTTAAGTTTTGGAAAATTTATGATTTAGTACCCTATAAAATGGTATTCCATTGGGTAATAGCCGTAATCCACGTTCCAGAGTGTCATGTAGTTTCCGCGTACTTCGTACTCGTAGTTCCACACTTCTCCATCTGAGAATCTCATTCTTACGAGACCTATATCGTCCCACCAGCGAAATTCGTCAACATAAACTTCGCCGTGATAGCCGTATGTGACATAGTTGCCGTAGCCGTCTGTGAAAAACTCGAATTCGTGATATATATCCGTTTCGGAAATCACTTCCCAGCGTCCTATAAGCGGTGAATAGTAGTGGTCGTCATCGCAGGACGTGGTGATTGCAGATACGGCGGTAAGCAGTAGGGCTGTCAGTAGGATTTTAATCTTCATAAAATTGGGAGATTACTCATTAATTAATATAGGTGGTCGTCTTCGTTCACTTCTTCCTGTGTCAGTGGTTTGGAGTCGAATTTATACCAAACGTATGCAATGTATGCAATCACGAAGGGCACTGCAAGTGATACCCAAGACATCACTGTAAGAGTGTATTCTGTGGAAGAACTGTTGCTGATAGTGAGTGAACTTTGAGGGTCAAGGAGTGACGGATAGTATGCTGTCCCATTGAAGCCAAGCACGCAGAAAAGTGAGAAGATTACGAGGATTGTACCGGCTCCGCTGAACCATATTCCGCGGCGATTGTGTTCCGGTGTGAGGATGGTGTAGATAATTGCGTAAAGCACTGCTACCACTCCCACAAGGAAGATTATTGCAAACCACCACATATCCACAAAATTGTAGAAATAAACGTATTTCACTTCTTCAATTGTTCCGTCGGCTCCTTCTCTGTAACCCGTGGCTGCAAGGATAAAGGACATCATCACGAGGAATAACACAACGAAAATACCGCCGTTTATCATCATTGAGCGACGGTTGCCGGACACCATAGATGGGTCGCTGCTGAGGTTATTCATAAAATAGAATGATGCCTGCATTCTCGCAAGGAAAAGAATTGTGAAACCCACCAGGAGGTTGCGGAGAGAGAAGATTGCCTCAAGTCCGTGAGTGCTGCTCCATGTGGAAATTATGGGTGAACCGTAATCCACAATGTTGCCTTTGGAAACTGTAAATTCCGAGCCGAAAAACATTCCGCCTACTGCCACGCCAAGGAGTATGCAGCCTAAACTTCCGTTAAGGAAAAGGAGTATGTCGTAAAATCTTCTGCCAAAGAGGTTGCCCGGTTTGCGACGAAATTCGTAGCTGAACGCTTGAACCACGAAACTCAGCAGAATGAGCGACCACAGCCAGTATGCTCCGCCGAATGATGTGGAATAAAACAGTGGAAATGCGGCAAAAAATGCACCGCCAAAGAGCACGAGGGTTGTGTATGTGATTTCCCATTTGCGTCCGAGGGAATTTATCATCATTTGTCGCATCGTGGTGCTGTTTGCTTTGTAAAGCAAGGTTTGTCCGCCTTGCACAAAGAGCAGAAATACTAATATTGCTGCAAGGACTGAAATTATCAGCCACCAATACATTTGAAGATGTTGTAGTTCCATATCTTTCGGATTATCGGTTTAAGATTTCTTGTTTTGTGGCTTTGTGTATCTCGCGTACCATAATGCTTACTTCGGCTATGAATAGTCCGCTGAAAAGCACTACGAATATCCAGAACGTGAGTTCTACTGATGATGCGGACACTGCGGACACTGCTGCACGAGTAGGCATCAAATCTTGTATCACCCATGGCTGGCGTCCTACTTCCGCTACAACCCATCCGGCTTCACTTACTATCCATACCACCGGAATTGTGAGAAGTCCTAATATATGAACGAGTTTGTTTGCCAAAAGGTTTTTGAATTTATACGCTGCGAGGAGTGCGATGATGAAGAACAGGAGCAAATAGCCGCCTCCCATCACCATGATGCGGAAAGCGTAGAATGTAAGTCCTACAGGTGGCACCGCTTGTGTAGGATTGTCGAAGTAGCCGTAGCCGAAATGGTCAAAGTTTGCTTTGAGGCGTGCTGCGGCATCTGCTTTTGCAGCCTCGTCACCTGCAGTTGCGGCGGCATTGTAGTCGCGGAGAGCCTGATGTGCTATTTTGCCAAGTCCTATGCGTTCCGCGTAAGAGAGATTGCGGATTGTGTCGCCTGTAGCAGTGAGTTCTATGCCGTCTATCAAGTCGTTGATACCGGGCACGAAAGAGTTCATATCGTGGTTTGCGAGAATGGAAAGTCCGTAAGGGATATCAATGGAGAAGAGCATAGCGTCTTCATCGTTTTCCGCTGTTTTGCTCGGGTTGAGAATACCGAAGCCCACAAGGTCTTGTCCCACGCTGCCACGGTAAAGTCCTTCCATTGCCGCAAGTTTCATTGGCTGAGTTTTGGAAACTTCCACAGCGGAGCCGTCGCCTGTCCACATTGTGAGAAGTATGCCTGCCATACCTACCCAGCCGCCTATCTTTATGGAGCGTGTTGCCGCTTCCTTGTTTGTCTTTTTAAGCAGTAAGTAGCAACTTACGCCAACCACAAACACGCCGCCGAGAACCCAGCCGCTGAGTACTGTGTGGAAAAATTTGTTCATCGCTGTGGAGGAGAATGCCACATCGCTGAAGCATACCATCACGTTTCGTGCCTGCTCGGGGTCAAATTCCATTCCGCCCGGACGTTGCATCCAAGCGTTGGCTATAAGAATCCAAAGTGCTGAAACACAAACGCCTATAGACGTGAGCCACGTTGCTGCAAGGTGAAATCCGGGGCTTACTTTTTTCCATCCGAACATCATCACGGCAAAGAATGTGGATTCCAGGAAGAATGCGAAGATGCCTTCAATTGCCAGAGGTGCACCGAAGATATCGCCTACAAACCAGCTGTAATTGGACCAGTTTGTACCGAATTCAAACTCCAGAATAATACCTGTTGCCACTCCGCAAGCGAAGTTTATGGCAAATAGTGTCATCCAGAATTTTGTGATTTTTTTCATGCTCTCTTCGCGTGTGCGATAGTAGAGCGTTTCCATAATGCCCACAATCAGGGATAAGCCTATTGTGAGAGGCACAAAAATCCAGTGCATCATCGCTGTTAGTGCGAATTGTGCCCTCGACCAGTCAACTACGCTTAATAAGTCGTCCATAAAGTTTGTGTTTTAGTTTTATGTGTTTGTTTTAATTATTATATTTTAAATCAGTATCTTCTGCTTTCATCGCTCATTTCCTGACGCACTTTTGCCGCTTTTTCGCTGTCTGTGTCGCAAGTGCTGCCGAGGAAGTCCGGGAAGAAGAACAGTTTTAGTATCGCAAATATAATAATTAATTTTATAATAATCAAAATCCACAGCTTTTTCCCTACGGTCATAGACTTAAAACCGTCGATATACATATCTGCCGCTCGGGAAAAGAACTGTTTCATTTGGCTTTATTTTTATGAGTTTTTGTCTATAATACCTTGAGTGAAAGTGTAATCCAGGTTCGCAGAAAGGTCAAATCTGCCTGCTGCGGTGAAGTTCAGGGTAAGTCCGGAGGTGATAACACCTGTTCCCACGAGGTTTGTAACTGTGTAGTCCGGCTGTTCTACAGGGCTGGAAGAGTTGCCTGTATAGACTTTAGCTGTTTCTGCAGCGAGGGTATAGCCATCGTAGTGGAGGTTAGCGGGAATGTTAAACATCATGATGTCCATTTCCGGCATTTTATCTGCAAATTTTGCGGAATAAATGTAGAGGTTTGCATTGATAGCAGTGCCGTTGATGGTTTTTTTGTCGAAAGTCAACATGTAGTAAGTGAGGTCCGTGGTGGAAGATGCTCCGGAGTCTTTAATGCTGACTGTTGTGTTTCCAAAGTAGCAAATCGCGTTTTGGAATGTGCGTACGTTGTAGTTTGCATTCACAGTGTAGCGGATGTCAAACACCGGGATATATTCCATACCCATGTATCTCTGACGCATACTGAAGTAGAAATTAGAGAGTGAAATGCTTGCATTCTGGTAAGAAGGCAGAGAGATTGTCACGCTGCCGTCTTGTGCGTAGCTGCAAGGCACCTCTTCCAGTTTTATAGCGTATGAAGCACCGCCGGGAGTTACCTGTATGCCGTCTATAATCAGAGTTGCGGTGGATTTTGTGATGTTTATTTCAATGTTGTATTTCACGTTTGTGAGTGCGTATGCTTCACCTGTTGTTGCATCTTCCACGTAGTTGATGCAATCAGACAGTTGTGCCATGTAATACTGGTCGTTGTCCGTGTCACCCAAGCAAGAGGTGAGTGAGAGTGCTGCAAAGGCAGCGATAAAGAATTTTGAAATCTTCATAATGTGTAATTTGTAGTTATTATTTTTGTTATTATTATATTTCAAATCTAAGTGTTGCTCCAAACTGTGCGGGTTTGCCTTGTTGTAAAAAGTCGTTTCCTATGGAGCGGAAATAAAACACGTCGTAATTCGTATCCGTGAGGTTTTCAGCCCAGAGGCGGAGTGCGAATTGCTTCATATTCAGCGAGATTGATGCGTCTGCGGTGGCGTAGAAAGGCTGAGAGACGGAGTTTTCTTCGTCCCAATATATTTTGCCTATTCCCTGCACTCCTGCATGGAATGTTATGCTGCGGAGGAAGGAATCGGAGATGGGGAGAGTGTAGTTTCCTGCGGCATAGAAAGTGTTTTGCGGAGCGTAAGGCACGGTGTTGTCCTTAAAGTTTTGTTTGCCGTTGTCAAACTCCACAAATTTGGCATTTGTGTAGCCGTAACTTACGTTGAAATTCAGGTTTTCGTTCGGTTTCCATGTTAGTGCCACTTCAGCACCGCAACTGCGTGTTTTGCCGGCATTTGTCATAATTCGCCCCGTAGTGGTTCCTTCCGGGAACATTGTCAGCTGCTGGTCGCGGCAGTCGATATGGAAAAAGGCTACGGAGACATTTACGTTGCTGCCGAAGTATTTTATTCCTATTTCGTAGTTCCAACTGTATTCGGGCTTGTATGTGATGATTTTTGCCACATCGTATTTCTGAGAAAGTCCCATAAAACTCATGAGTTTCTGCTGGAGTACGTCGGAAAACATTTGCGTGTTGTAACCTCCTGCTTTATAGCCTTTTGAAACTGATGCGTATGCCACATGGCGATGTTTACCAAACTCGTAGGATACAGTGAATTTCGGTAGCAGTTCCGTGAAGTCTTGTGAGAGTTTTCCGTGGTCGTCAATCACTATAGCCTGGCGGTCGTAAAACTCTGCAGGAGTCACATTTGTGTTCCAGCGGCTGTAAGACGTGTTGGTGTAGTTGCGGTAGTCCAGTGAAACTTTTTCGTAGTCCAGCCTCAAGTCTGCCGTCAATGTTATTTTGTGGTTATCGCTGATTCTCAGGTCGTAAGCACTGCTGTGGTATAGTGCAAAACCGCGGTCGGGGAGCATAAAATCCGAGTTCAGCGGCAGTGTGCGCTCGTCCCAGCGGATTTGGTACGTGATTCCGGGGCGATTATAGTTGTTTTCTATGAGGTTGCGTATTCCGTCGTCCTTGAAAGTGACGGGAGCAATCATATTTGTGCGTTTATAAAAGCCGTAAGCCCCTGCAAGCCAAGAATAGTCTTTTGCTACCTTGCCGGACACTACAAAGTCCTGTGTCACAGCCCATTCGTGGCGTTTTTGAGAGAGTGTGAAATAACTCAGCGGCAGGAAATCCTGATCCAGCGTCATATCGTCTTTTATGTACTGGAAAGAGGTGATAGAGGAGAAATTCACGTTGCCGATTTTTGTTCTTACTGTCAGTCCGTCGCTGAAAGTGAGACGGTTGTAGTAGCAGGTGTCGTTGTAGTTGATTTCGCTTGTTTCTGCGTATTTGTAGGGGTAGCCGCCTTGCCATGTTTGGGAGAAAGCGGCAACGTTCATCAGTTTCACATCTCCCTTTTCGTATTGTACTTTCCAGCGAGCGGAGAGTGCATCTTCCTTGTCTGCTTTTTTGCCGTTGTTCAGGTTTGTGAAAAAGCCGTCGGTGTGGTTGTAGGAGAGGGTGAGACTTGTCCCGGCGTATTCGGAAATACTTTTGTAAAGTGCTGTGGCAATGGTGGTTGTATTTCTTGAACCGTACTTTATCATTGCTTTCACTTTGTCTGCACCGATAGCCGTAGGAGTATAGACGTTTATCAGTCCGCCCATAGTGTTTCTGCCGTACATGGTGCTTTGAGGTCCGCGGTAAAGGTCAATGCGTTGAACGTCAAAAATGTCAAAGTCGTAGCTGTCTTTATTCAGAGTTGGAACGTTATCCACGTTTAGTCCCACGATAGGCTGGTCTATTCTGGCACCAAGTCCGCGAACGTAGATGGAAGATGTCATGCGGCTGCCATAGTCCGGTATATAAAAGTTCGGCGATAGTGCCGCTGCTTGTTTAATACTCTGAATATCACGGCTTTTTACGTCTTTATCGTTCAGCATAGTCACGGAAACCGGGTCATCATTACGCATATTGACGTTTTTAATCGTAGTCACCGTAACGTCGTTAAGCGTAATTATAGAATCGCTCCAGGCTTCATTGCTGTCTGAAGCTAAAGCAATAGCGGGAATCAGTGCTGCTGAAAGAAGATATTTTTTAATGCAGATGTGCATTGTGATGTTTAGAGGTTTAAATGTCCAAATCTTCTGCAAATTTACTCATTATTTTTCTCATTGCAAAGTGCTGAAATAGTAATAAATCGCAATATGTCTTAATATATGCAAAATGTGTTGGCTCTAACAAGTAATGGTTCCGGAAAGGGCATAAAAAAAGTCCGCTTACTCTTTTCGTCAAAGACAGTCGGACTGAGCCAAAAGGCATAATTAGTGATTCGTAAGTTGGTTAGCAACTTAAAGTGTAGAGATTATATCATACTTACATTTTTCACATCACTCCTAAGTCGCAACTAACGAACGTTTCACAACGGTGGTAATCTTGACTATTGCCTTTTCCTCAAATCCTAAGAGTGTAAAAATTAATTAGTTTTTAAGGGTTAAGTCGTTTAGGAGTATTTTTTATTCACCGCAAAGGTAATACAATTTTAATGATTTTGTTATTGTGATTAACAAAAATTAAATGTTATTAAATTTAATTTGCAAAATACTTATCTTCTCCAAAAACCTGCACTGATAAGCACGGTGATTGTGAAGAGTTCCAAACGACCGATGAGCATAATGAAAGAGAGTACCCACTTTGCAAAATCCGGGATTAAGAAATAAGTGTTCACATTGGTGACATCGCCGCCAAGTCCGGCATTGCTGATACATGAGAATGAGGTGATGAATGCATCGGAAAGTTCTGCTCCCGAGAGAGTTATCACAAATGTGCCTATTAAAACAATCACGGCATACAGTGCGATAAATGCCATGGTTTTGTTCACGAGTTCCGGAGATACAGGTTTGCCGTTGTACGTCACGGGTACTATTGAATTGGGGTGAAGCACGCGATAAATCTCGTTTTTAATGTTTTTGAAAAGATACATCACGCGGTCCAATTTTAGTCCTCCGGTTGTGGAACCTGCACTCGAGCCGATAAACATCAGCAAAAGGAATATCATCACTATCGGTCCGCCCCATTCATTATATCCATCCACAATGTAACCGGTTGTAGATGAAGATGATATCACCTGGAAAAATGGGTCGATAAGTCCGTTTTCAAGATTTGTGGATTTGCCTTGGAAAAATAGAATTGCTGCAACTACAAGCCCAAAGCCTATCACGTATTTCACATAAATACGGAATGTTTCATTTTTCCATACACCTTTGAAGTCACCAATGCTCAGACGGTAAATAAGAACGAAGTTTATACCACCGATAAACATGAAAATGCCCAAAAGAATTTTCACATAAACGGAATCCCATTGGTCTATATAGCCCGTGGTTGTGGAAAAACCGCCTGTGGACATTGTTCCCATGCCGTGGCAGATACTGTCAAATAGCGTCATCGGGCTGAAACAAAGCAGTCCGGCAAGGAGGCATGTGAGCAGTGCGTAGCACCCCCAGAGACGTTTTGCCGTCTGGCTGATTCGCGGACGGATTTTGTCGTGAGTGATACCTGTCACTTCGGCGTTAAACATCTGCATGCCGCCGGAGGAGTTCAGCATCGGGATTATGGAGAGGGTGAAAAGAATGATTCCCATACCGCCGAGCCACTGGATAAGGCAGCGGTAAAAAAACATTGTTTTTGTTAGTCCCGTGAGGTCGTAAAGGGTGGTGCAACCGGTGGTGGTGAAGCCGGACATGGCTTCAAAAAAGGCATCGTGGACTGTCATCTGCGTGGAGCCGGTCATGAATGGTATCATACCGAAAAATGAGAAGAATACCCACACGAATGCCGTAAGCATAAAGCCTTCGCGTTTGCCCATATCTGTGGTGCCGGAGGGCAAAAATACGTTCATCAGCAGTCCCGAGATGAATGTCACGCCGCCACCTACGGCAAATGGTACTATCTCGCTGTTTTCATTGTAAATAAGCGACACGATTATGGGGATAAGCATAAACACTCCCTCAAACATAAGCAGCAAGCCTATCACTTTGAGTGTCATAAGTATGTTTATGTGCGGTCGGCGGCGAATAGTATCCATAGTTTGTTGCTTTTTCCTTTGCTGTTTTGTCTTACCACTTAAACGTGTGATTTTGCACCGTGCTGTTTCCGCAGGCGTCTGTCACTGTTACTTTCAGTGTGTGATTTTTGCCTTTTTTCACTCGTTTGGAGTCTAATTTCAGGGTCATCTTTCCGGATTTGCCGTCAAGTTCAAAAAGTTCGTATTTGCCGTCAATTTCTCCGCGGAAAAAGTCTATTCCGCTGAGGTTATCGGAAATTTTGAGTGCAATTTCACCGCGTACGCCCCATTTTGCCTTGCGGATAGGGGTGATTGTCGGGGCGGTGTTGTCGGAAGTTATGGCATATTTGCCAAAACGGTTCACTTTGGCTTCAAGGTAGCCTTCCGACGAATATTCAGCAGTTACGGCGGAGCGATTTGTGCCGTTCAGACGCACCAGGCAGTATTTCTTTTTGTCTGTCAGGTTGTCGTTTTTGATAGGGATACGGATTTTAATGTTAGAGGCGAGGGGTACGTTTTTGTTGCCTATTGTCACTATATCGGAAAGATAAGTATCTGATGCAACGTGTGTTACGTTGAAATCCATGTCAGAGTAGAGACTGTGAGCGGGAATATCCACGCAGACGCCGTCAATGTTATAGCTGTTGGTGCCGCGATAGTCATACAGCAGTCCCTGTCGTGCTTTTTCAGGAATTTCGCAGCGTTTTCCGGTGATGGTGAAGCTGCATTTTGCAGTGTTGCCAAACTCGTCTTTGAGGGTAAAAGTGCACTTGTAGTCTCTTTCCTCAGAAATGTTCAGTATGCCGCCGTTTTCTGCGGTTACCATTGCTCCGAGTGGCTTGGAGTCCGGCACAAAAGTCCACATCAGCCATTTGCCGCTTTCCTGCAGTGTTTCGTAATCCACAAGGGTGTTCACCGCACGTGTGGCATCAAAGGAAAAACGGTCTATAGTGCGGCTATATACTTGTTTGCCATCTACGTCAAGTGTGAGGTATTTGACGCCGTAAATATTCGTTGTCCCGGTCATTTTGTCGTAGGCGTTTATTGCCGGAATCACGTTGCCCCAAGCCGTAAAACCTTTGCCGGTCTCCGCTGCGGCGAGCATTGCTTTGCTGCCTTTGCCGTTCACGGAACCACCAGCTGCAGGGATTAGTGCTATTTCACGGACTGCCGGCTTCACGTTATCTTTGAAAAGACTTTTGTAAAACGGTATCGGGTCCAGTGCATCGCCTGTTTCTGTGTCGCGTACGTCCATGTGAAGGTGCGGTCCGGCACTGCTGCCGGCATTTCCGCTGAGTGCTATCACTTCGCCGCGTTTCACGGGGATTTCGCCTTCATTAAAGGTGAGGTCAATAGTGAAAGATTCACGTTTGTATTGCTCTGCACGGACTATTTTGTCTATTTTGTCGGAAAAACTGCTCAGGTGGCCGTAAACCGTTGTCAGTCCGCACTTTGGGTGTGTTACATACACTGCTCGTCCGAAGCCCCAAGGCGATACCAGTACTCGGCTCACGTAGCCGTCTTCCGCACAGTAAATATTGAATCCCGTCTTGCCTTGCGTCTTGAAATCTATGCCGGAATGGAAATGATTTGAACGCAGTTCGCCAAAGTTTCCTGCAAGTACGGCAGGTATTTTGAGCGGCGGACAGAGGTTTTGTGCCGCTGTTTTTTCTGCAATAGCGGCTATGAAAAATAGTATGATGAGAAATATTCTTGTCATTAAGAGCCTTAAAATCAATCTTTTTTTGTACTTATTGGAGACGCTGTTTCTCCTACTTCTTTTCTTCTTCTACCGGCTTACGCACCAGTGCATACACTATCAGTGCTATACCTGCCAGAATAAACGGAATACTCAGTAACTGACCCATATTCAGCAGCATATCTCTTTCAAATTCTTCCTGTGGATTTTTTACGAATTCTATCAGGAAACGTGCCGTAAAAAGTAGGGCGAAGAATACTCCGAATATCAGTCCCGGGCGACGTTGTGCTCCTTTTTTCCAGTACATCCACATCACAAGTCCGAAGATTGCCAGATAGCACAGCATCTCATATATCTGAGTGGGGTGACATGCTTGACCTTCATAGAGATAGTGCCATTCCGCTGAGCGGACAAACATAAATCCCCAGGGCAAATCCGTGGCATGACCGAAGATTTCGGAGTTCATGAGGTTGCCGAAGCGGATTAGTGCCGCCACGAGTGCCGTTGGGATAACAAGGCGGTCAAAAGTCCATAGCGGATTGCGTTTTGTGGTGATTATGGAGAACAAAATCACTGCCAGGGCTAATGCTATCGTGCCGCCGTGGCTTGCCAGTCCGCCCTCCCAGACGTATAGGATTTTTATCGGGTCGTCTTTGTATTGGTCCCAAGCGTAGAAAAAAACGTGTCCGAGTCTTGCACCGATGATTGTGGCTGCAACAACCCAGATGAGCAGTTTGTCTGTCCAGTTCTCCGGTACGCCTTCCTTGCGGAACATTTTTTCTATAATTTTGTATCCTACGATAAACCCGATGGCAAACATCAGGCTGTACCATCGGATTTTTATAAAGGAATCAATTATCAGAGGATTGACGTCCCAAACTATTGCGTTTGAAATCATATTTCAGTGTTGTCTTTTCTTACTTTTATGTTTACTCTTTTATGAGGTCCATACCTATTTTTACGGCTTTTTCGTTTGCCGGGAGCAAGTGGTGATGTCGTTCCGGGAGCACTTTTTTCAGTCCTGCAAGCACATTTTCCACAGATACAATAGGGTCTGTTTTAATCAGAGCACCGAGGAGAATCATGTTATAGCTCTTGGCGTTGCCGTATTCTATTGTGGCGTCCATAGCTTTCACTTCCACTATTCGGATGTCTTTACGCTCCGGCATACGGTGGATGCCGTAAGGATCATAAATGAGAAGTCCTCCGGGTTTTACGGTATGCTCGAATTTGTCCAGGCTCTGCTGGTTCAGTATCACAGCCACATCGTAAGTATCTACAATAGGTGAGTTTATGAGAGTGTCGCTGATTACTACGGTCACATTTGCCGTGCCGCCTCGTTGTTCAGGTCCGTATGATGGCATCCAGGTCACTTCAAGGTCGTTCATAAGTGCACCGTAAGCAAGGATTTTACCCATTGAGAGCACACCCTGTCCGCCAAAACCTGCTATTATTATTTCTTGTTTCATTACTTTACTTCGTTTTTGATATCACCAAGTTTATAATGTTCTCCCATGTGTTCACGCATCCAGAGGTTGGCATCGTGAGGTGTCATTTTCCATCCGGAGCTGCATGTTCCGAGTATTTCCACCACGGAGGTGCCGCATTTGTTCATTGAGTTTGCAAAAGCCTGAGAGATTGCTTTTTTTGCTTTCTTCACTGCGGCAGGAGTGTCAACGGATTGCCTTGTGACGTAGCATGTTCCGTCAAGTTTGGCAAGTAAATCCGTGATATTCAGCGGATAGCCATTCAGGTCTATACGGCGACCGTAAGGCGTGGTGGCTGTTTTCATGCCTTCAAGGGTTGTTGGAGCCATTTGTCCGCCTGTCATGCCGTAAATTCCGTTGTTTATGAAGATTATGGCTATATTCTCTCCGCGGTTTGCTGCGTGAATGGTTTCTGCAGTGCCTATTGCGGCAAGGTCACCGTCGCCCTGATACGTAAACACCAGATTTTCAGGATTTAAGCGTTTGATAGCAGTGGCAAGTGCAGGTGCACGTCCGTGTGCTGCTTCAACCCAATCCACATCTATGTATTTATATGCAAAAACGGCACAGCCTACGGGCGCAATACCCACCACCTTGTCTGCATAGTTCTCTTCTTCAAGTATTTCTGCTATTATTTTGTGCACCACGCCGTGGCTGCAACCCGGGCAGTAGTGCATAGTGTTGTCGTTCAGCAGTCGCGGTTTCGCATATACGCGATTTTCGGGACAAATTATATCTTCCGGTTTCATAATAATTCTTTTTTGAGAGCATTGAGAATTTCAGACGGGTTCGGAACAATTCCGCCCATTCTGCCAAAGTGGCACACTTTCTTGTTTCTGCCTACTGCCAGACGTACGTCTTCTATCATCTGTCCGGCATTGAGTTCTGTCACCAGTACGCCTTTGCAGTGTTCTGCCACGGATGCTATTGCATCGTAGGGGAACGGCCAGAGTGTTATGGGGCGAATTAGTCCTACTTTTATTCCTTCCGCTCTTGCATCTTCTATTGCTTTGAGGCAAATACGTGCCACGGAGCCGAATGCTACTATCAGGTATTCCGCATCTTCCGTGTGGTATGCGGCATAGCGTACTTCATTTTTCTCTATTTCGCGGTAGGTGCGTTGGAATCGCTCATTGTTTTTCTCCATTATTGCGGAGTCAAGCTCAAGCGATGTCACCACGTTTGGCTTGCGGTTTGCGGAGTGTCCCGTGCAAGCCCAGGGGCATTGACGTGCTATTTCTTCCGCCGTTCTGCGTGGTTTAGGCTCGGGGAGCACCACTTTTTCCATCATTTGACCCACAATACCGTCTGCCAGTATCATTGCCGGAGTGCGGTACTTGAATGCCAGGTCAAATCCCAGTCCCACGAAGTCTGCCATTTCCTGCACTGTTGCCGGTGCAAGCACTATCAGGTGATAGTCGCCGTGGCCGCCGCCCTTGGTGGCTTGGAAATAGTCGCTCTGTGACGGGTGGATAGTTCCCAGTCCCGGTCCGCCGCGCATCACGTTTACTATCAGTGCAGGCAGCTCGGAGGCTGCAAGGTATGATATTCCCTCTTGCATAAGGCTGATGCCCGGGCTTGAGGAGGAGGTCATCACGGCTTTGCCTGTTGCTGCTCCGCCATAAACCATATTTATTGATGCTACTTCGCTTTCTGCCTGGAGAACTACCATTCCCGTCGTTTCCCAGGGCATTTCCGCTTCCAAGGTCTCGAGAACCTCGGATTGCGGTGTGATTGGGTAGCCGAAGTATCCGTCAACACCGTAGCGTATTGCTGCGTGTGCTATGGCTTCGTTACCTTTCATCAGTTTAATTTCTGAATTCATATCGTAAATTGGGGAGAGGGTCTTTTTTACGGGTTAACCTTATTTTTCAATTACTTTATATACCTCTATGCAGCCGTCGGGGCAAACTGTGGCACATGAAGCACAACCTATGCACGCTTCTGCATTTATTGCTGTTGCAAAGTGGTAGCCGCGATTGTTCACTTCTTTTGGTTGGAGCTGCAAAACCTTTGTAGGACAAGCTACAACGCATAGGTTGCAACCTTTGCATCTTTCAGTATTTATAGTAACTGCACCATATATTTTTGGCATAGTGTATTGTCTTTTTTTGTCTTATTTGTTGTTATTAGTGTCACAAAGATACAAATTTTCTTTTGAAAATATGTTATTTAACATAAACTTAACTATTGGCACAATTTTTTATTTGTGTGCTATTGTTGGCAAAAACTGCTGAATTGTTGGCATTTATAGCGAATTTCCTTTACTCTTTCACGGATTTTTAATGGGAAACGGAAACTTTAGGAAGCATAAAAACTTAATCACCTTAAAAACCTTAAAACCTTAAAAACCTTAAAAACCTTAAAACCTTAAAAACCTTAAAAACCTTAAAAACCTTAAAAACCTTAAAAACCCTAAATTCCCTAATCTCCTTTCAAAAGCAAAAAAGGCTGCAAACACCACTGCTTGCAGCCCTTCAAAATTATGGGTTATCTTAATTAGAACCACACTTCGTATTCTCCGTCCCATTCGGTGTCAATGCGGATACCACCGTTGTTTACACCGGATGTGAGGAATTTGCCTTTGATGGTAGTCAACTGGTTGCGGCGATAGTCAATCTGTACTCCCGGGGTGCTGCACACCGTTTTGCCCTTGCTGTCTGTGATTTTAACAGTGGCATTTACAAAGGAAGATGTGCCGTTTACCAATATCCAGTCACTGCCTAACTCAAGTTCTTCCGCACTGCTGTCAAAATCTGCAAGAGAGCGAGAGTATGAAATGCCTAAAAGGGCATCGTTTGGCTTTCCTGTGAGGATGTTGAAAGAGGAGGGGAAATAGCCTTCATAGGCTATGCTTACGCTCATTTCTTCAATTGCCGGGAAGTTGTTCGGATTCTTACGTCTGAGTTCCTGATATTCCGCAATTTCTTCAGCATCTACTATTATGCGGTATTTTGCGAGCGGTCGCAGCAGTTCAACCACCGTTATCGCTCCCTGTGCCGGAACTGATATGCCGCTCTTGTTGCCGTATGCCGTATCTTTGGCGTCGGTGTTTGCGGCGTATGGTTCGGTGATGATTTTTACGGCTTTCAGGCTTTCAGTGGCATAATATTTGTCTGCCAGCGGAGCCTCTGCCTCTGCGTAATCTGCCCACAGATTCATGTCGTATTCACCTTCGCATACCTGCATTTGCAGTTCATAGAGCCCTTCTGGCAGCAGAGTAGGGGTGATTGCTTTGTGCAGAACCACAACGTCTGTTCCTGCTTTGCGGAGTTCTGCCACGCAACGCAGTTTGTAGCCTGCTTCTGCGGCACGAGCTTGTGTCTGCTCGGGGGTGAAGTCTGCAAGTCCGGATGCTGTAGGAATGAGCTGCACGGTAAGCACAGGCAGGGAGAATGAACCGCGAACACATGGGATTGTGACGCGTGTCACGCTCAATTCCTTAACGTCTGCATCTGCCACGCCGGAAATGAGGTCCGCATCTGCTGCGGATTCTGACACTGCCCATTCATGCAGAGCCGTCAGGGTTGATGTTTCTTCCGGAGCCCGGTCTGCGTTCACAATAGCCGCGATTTTGTATTGTCCTGTCTCCAAAGGGAGAAGCACGGATGCTATGGCTTTAGCATTGTCAAAATCGTATGTGGTAACAAGGTCGCCTGCGGTGTCATAGACGTAAAGTTTTATCTGATTTACGGCAACGTCAGGACAACTGCTGTTGTCTATTGCCACGGCTACGCCGCCTTGTGGCACGTGTGATTCGCTGCTGCAACCTGTAATTCCTGCAAGAATTGCTGAACAGAACAGTGCGTTTGCTATTTTTTTGAAAAACGTTTTCATTTTGTTCCCTCCTTTCTGTCTGTTACCACTACGCGACGTGCCTTCCGGGAGTCTGTGGCGTTGTAGTCAATACCATTACCTGCAACTTCAATGCGTGATTCATCAATACCCATTTTCACAAGTGCGTTTTTAACTGCTTTTGCACGGCGGAGTGACAATCTGTTATTCACCTTGCGGCTACCTGTTTTGTCGCACCATCCTGTCACGAGTACTTTCACTTCAGGATTTGCTTGCAGAGTATCGTAAATTGCCTGTACTTTCTCTTTTTCGCTTTCGCGGATTGAGGATTTGTCAAAGTCAAAGTATATTTCCGGGAACGTGAGTTCTTCCACCGCCGGTTTAGGCTCTTCTATGATTCTTTGCGGTGCCGGTTCCGGTTCTACCTCTTTCGGTTCCGGTTCGGCAGGTGTTTCCACAACTTCCGGTGTCGGTTCCGGTGCAACTTCCGGCAGCACAGGTGCTTTTTTCTGCTTTTTGCCAAAAGACCATCCTATGCGTACACCGCTTTCCCAGATATAGTTTGCTTTATGAGCATATTCTGAGATTCCGTCCATACCTTTGCCTGTGAGGTATGTGATGCCGGAGTAGAGCCCGAGGTTCAGTCGCTCCGTTACGGCGTAAGTCACCTGAACATTGCCGCCTGCACCCAAATGCCAGCGATTTTTGTCTTTTATCAGGCTGTTGTCTCCGTCAATAGTTTTTATGTCTGCCTTTGTGCCTATAGCGGAAACCATTGGTGAGAGTTCCAGTTTCCAGCGGCTGTCACGCAGGGAGCGGAAAAAGCCAAAAACGTTCACATTAAGTCTCAGTCCATACTGTTGCAGGCAAACGGAACTTTTCAGAGCTGAATAGTCGTAACCTGCAAGTCCTGCAACCGGTGCGTAGTATGTCTGTCCGTTTGTGCCCAACCAATAACTCGTGTTTGTGCAACATTCACGAGAATAGAGGTTCGCTTTACCCCATTTTGCAGAAAGTTCTGCAGAGAAAATACTGTTAAAACGATAGCCGCCAAACAATCCTGTATCAAAGCCGAAACCTGTCTTGTCTGCTCCGAAAGAACTGAAGGTATTAAACCCGAAGGGCACTCCGCCTTCAATGCCTGCGTACCATTCCGTGGCATCTGAACTCGTGACCTTTTCTGCTGCTACGGTTTCCTGTGCCTGCACTTGTCCGGCAAGGAGCCATAGTGAAAAAGTCATTATAATTGCTTTTGATGGTCTCATTATTGTGAGTTTTGTTTTTTTCTTTTACTTATATATGATTTCTGCATTGCCGGATTTCCAGATATCAGGAAGCAAATCACTATTTGCACTTAAAGCGTTATAAA